>NZ_JBMOGQ010000065.1:0-11906 GCF_049318325.1 Flavobacterium sp.
CTTTCAAATAAAATAGTATCCAAATAAATGTGGTCTCCAATAACGTGATGTTTTTGAATTGTATTGTAAAAACCAGGAATTTCAATTTTTGGTAAAGGTTTTAAATGAACGACAACATCAACTCGCCGATTTTTTGAACGCTTTTCCGGAAGATTTTCTACAATGTCATCCTCAATCAAAATTCGCCCTTTACCTTCAATAGTCACAATGATTTTACTTTTGACACCGTTTTCAATGAATTTTTCCTGAATGGCATTTGCCCTTTTTGTGGAAAGCTTAAAATTATAGGCATCTTTTCCAACATCATCAGTGTAACCAAAAATTTGAATATCTTCAATACGAGTAGAATCCGTTTTTTTGATAAAATCTATGGCTTCATTTACTTCTTTTTCATTCAAAGAAAATTTGTCAAATTCAAAATATACAGAATGAACAACTTCTTCCTGTGCCTGAAGAGCAAAGCAAAACAAAATTGGTAAAAACTTCAATAACTTCATTTTAAATTTTTAAAATAGAATTATATTGTGATTTATCGTTTAAAACTTCAATAGATTTTTTAATTTCAAAATTATTTTTGATATAATATTGATATAACCCCTCTTTGTATTGGTATCGTTTAATGATTTCGTCCAAAATTAAATTCTTGATTTCTTTCTGGTTTTTATCGATTAATGTTTCTTCACTTTTTTCCAAAGCGGAAAGCAATTGTTGGTATTCAGTAGCAATAGCAGCATCGACATTTTCTTTCTTAGCTTTTTCTAAAGTGCTTTTCAAAGCCACTTCAGTTTCAGTATCAAATGCTATTTTTTCTCTTTTCAGGAACGCCTTAAAATCATTCAGATCCGTATCAGTCAGGGTTGGAATTTTATCACCAAGTGTAGGATTTTTGTAATAGTAGTAAGTTACATAATTAAAAATTCCATCATTTTTTTGCAAGGCTTCTGCGATGGCACTTGTTTTGGTGTTTTCTAGAACAACATCTGGTAAAATACCACCACCATCATAAACAGTTCTTCCTTTTTTGGTTTTGAAAGCGTTAAAATTCTTTTCTTCTGTTCTAATGGCTTTACCATTTTTATCTTTTTGCGAATAATTCAACGCCTGAATGCATCTTCCTGAAGGGGTGTAATATTTAGAAATGGTTACTTTTACTTGCGTACCATAAGTCAAGTCAATTGGTCGTTGCACCAATCCTTTTCCAAAACTTCTACTTCCAATTACTACAGCTCTGTCTAAATCCTGCAAAGCTCCGGAAACAATTTCGGAAGCTGAAGCACTTTTACCATCAACAATAACCACCAATGGAATTTCAGTATCAATTGGGTCTTTGTTAGTTTTATAAGTATTGTTGTATTTGGAATTCTTCGATTTTGTAGTTACAATGATTTCGTTTTTTGGCACAAAAAGATTGCAAATATTAACGGCTTCATTGAGCAATCCTCCTGGATTTCCACGTAAGTCTAAAACAATTTGTGTAGCACCTTCATCTTTTAGTTTTTCTAATGCTTCTTTAGTTTCATACGAAGCTTTTTGATTAAATTGAGACAATACAATATATCCGGTTTTACCATCAACCATTCCGTAAAAAGGAACAGCTTTTACAGCAACTTCATCCAGAATCAATTGTGTTGACATTGGTTTTCCCTGGCGTAAATAGTTAATTTTAATATTAGTGCCTTTTGCTCCTTTCATCAATTGCGAAGCATCGTCTTTGAAATCAGCCAAAAGCACATCGCCAATTTGAGTAATTTCATCTCCAGCTTTTAAACCTGCTTTGTCTGCCGGAAATCCTTTGTAAGGTTCTTTGATAATGAGCTTGTCTTCTTTTCGGGTAATCATGGCCCCAATACCGGTGTATTCTCCGGTGTTATTTATTTTGAATTTGATAACATCCTGTTCGTTGAAATAATTGGTATACGGATCTAAATCGGCTAACATACTTTTGATGGCTTTGTCCATCAATTCAGCGGGATTTGTATCGTCTACATAGTTTTGATTAATCGTCTTAAAAAGCGTGGTGAAGATTTCAATTTGTTTTGAAATTTCAAAGAAATCATCTTTAAAGCTCACGCCAATTAAGAGAAAAACACTCAAAATTGACGGAATAAAATATCTTTTTTTAACTATTTTGAACATGGTCTTTTCTTTTTACAAGTAAACGAATATAGTAAATAACTTTAGAGATTTTGTGTTATGCTTTTTCTTCTTTAAGAATTTTAACAAACTTTTCAAAAAGTTGGATGGTTTTTTGATTTATTTCCTGATAAGATAACTTTTCATTGGTTTGATAAAAAAACATAAAGCAATATTTAGCATCTGTATTTTCAATTAAAAGAGTTTTATTCAATCGATAAGATTCACGCAGTATGCGCTTGAAATAATTCCTATCAACTGCATTTTTAAAATATTTTTTTGATACCGAAACGCCAATTTTTAGAGGCACATCTTCTTCAAAATCATGTTTTAAATAAACCAAACGCAACGGATATTTACTCACTGATTTGCCTTCGGTAAAAAGTAAATCGATAATTTTTTTGCTTTTGAGTTTTTCAGCTTTTGGATAAGAAAAATCCATTGTTATTTTAAGTAGATATTGTAAACAAATTTCACTTCATTGTATGTGATGTAAAATTGCACCCTGTTGTTTTCTTTTTTCTTGGTAATGATTAAGATATTACACTTTGAAAATTTATTATCTACGCATTCAAAAGGAACAATATTTACGTCATCGTTATCTGTAATTTCACCATAAGCTTTAATTTTGAATGACTGTACCTCAGAAGAATTAATCGTAATCAAATCTTTTTTTGCATCAATGGTTATCAATACTTTAGCATCAACAAAATCAGACCATTCGTTCCATTGACCGTTTTCTTTTTTATCTGTAAAACTTACACTGCTGGCTTGAAAAAGAATTGGCTGAGCCGAAGCAATGCTTCCAAAACTCAAAAAAAGGCAAACGATAAGAAGTTGAATAACTTTCATTTTTCAAAAATTTTATTGTGGTAAATTTACAATTTCTATTCGTAAAAAGACAATCTTTCAGTTGCCTTTCAATTTACTTCACTTCATAAAGATTGTTGTCTCTTTTCACATCGGCCATCAAACCACTTGGGTCAATGGTAATTTTTTTAATCGAAGTTTTTGCTTTTGGAACTTCAAAGAAATAATTTGGATTAGCCCAAGCCCAATCCGACAAAACAGTTCTTTTAATTTCCGGATATGGATTTTCTTTTTCAAAACTCATCATTCGCAACGGAATATAAAAACTCTCTTTTGTGCCATCGGTATATTCAACCAAAACTTCTATTGGCATTGGTATTCTGCCGATTCTTTCTAAAGAAAGAACTGTTCTTTGGACATCGTCAGTTGCACTTTCAACATTTTTAATTCCATAATCTACAGTATTCAAAGTTTGCGTCCAATCGGTTAAATACCAATCTAAATTTGCGCCAGAAACACGTTCTGCAGTTCGTTTAATATCGTTTGGCGTAGGATGTTTGAATTTGAAGTCGTTGTAAAAACGTTTCAAAGTTTTTCTTGTATTTTCTGTGCCAATGATATATTCTAATTGTGAAAGAAATAGTTCGCCTTTCACATAGGAAGCTATGCTGTAACTTCTATTTTCATCATATCGGTCACCATGAGTTGACAATGGTTGTTCTTTGCCCGATTCTACTAGTTTAATATAGGTTTTATAAGAACTTTCAAAAGGATTTTCAGCTTTTTTAACCGAAATTTCATTCATCGCAATATCTTCAATGTAGCTGGTAAATCCTTCGTCCATCCAAGGGTGCTTGGATTCGTTAAACGCTAAAACATGTTGAAACCAGGAATGGCCTAATTCATGAACAGCTGTTCCAACTAAACCATTTAATGATCCGCTTCCTAACATTAGCGTACACATAGCATACTCCATTCCGCCATCGCCGCCTTGAATAAATGAATACTGTTTGTATGGATAATCGCCAACAGTTTTGTTATAAAAATCCATTACAGTAATCATTATCGGCTGAAGACTTTTCCAATTTTCAATAATTTTCGGATTGTTTTTGTACAGGAAATGCAAGTCAACATTGTTTGGTCCTTTGACTACATCGTGAAGATAGTTTTTATCGGCAGCCCAAGTAAAATCGTGAACATTTGGAGCTACAAAGTGCCAAGTTAACGTTTTTGCTTTCGGATCTTTTTTTACAATTTTACCGCTCTCCTCATAGCCAAAACCAATTTCATTTTTGTTTTCTAAATAACCACTTCCACCAAGAATATAATTTTTATCAATAGTAATTTTTACATCAAAATCACCCCAAACACCATGAAACTCCCTAGCAATATAAGGATCAGCATGCCAGCCTTCAAAATCGAATTCGGCCATTTTTGGATACCATTGTGCCATAGAAAATTCAATTCCTTCCGAATTATTTCTGCCAGATCGACGAATTTGAACAGGTACTTGTCCGTCAAAATCCAGAGTCAATGTTGTAGATTTTCCTGGGAGAATTGGTTTAGCTAAAGTCACTTCAAGAATGGTTGAAACTTCTTTAGTACTAGCAGAAACACCATCTTGCTTAAAATTAGATATTTTTAAATAGCCAATTTCATTAGATTGCAGTTTAGCAATTCTACTTTCTTTAATTTCCTTTCCGTCAGCAGCTTTAAGTTTGTTCATAAACCTTGCGTCTGGATCAGCGATTGTTTGAGAACGCATGTCCATTTCACTTCCGGGCTGAAATGCATTATTGAATAAATGATAATAAACACGGCGTAGCGTGTCCGAAGAATTGTTCGTATAAATTAGTTTTTGTTTTCCTTTATATTGATAGTTTTTCACATCCATAGATACTTCCATGGCGTAATCTACTTTTTGCTGCCAATATCCTTTGGATTGTGCAAAACAGGAATTAATACCCAGTAAAATAAATAAAAATAAAAGTTTATTGTTCATGCTGAAACGAAATAAAAAAAGGAAGGTTTTACACTTCCTTATTGATTTATAATTTAGGCGTTTTCTTAATAGCGTTTGACATTTCCTCAGCCATTTTCAAGGCGTTATATGCGTTAACTATTTTACCCGAAATTGATGCGCTAGAAAAAGGAATTTGGATTTTCTTTTCATCAACAATCACTTCAAGATTTAATGCTGTTCCCGATTGCATTAAAATTTGTTTTACCTGAGCCGCTTTTAAATTTGGATAATATTCACGAATTAAAGTAGCAACTCCAGCCGCATTTGGCGAAGCCATTGAAGTTCCTTGAAGGTATTTATATTTATTATCAGGAATGGCAGCATATATTTCTACACCCGGCGCATAAACATCTACATTTCTTTTTCCGTAGTTTGAAAAATTAGCAACTACTTTTTCTCCGTATTCATAATTAAGAGCACCAACCGTTAAAACATTATCTGCAATCTCTTTCCCATCAACATTGTCTGTTGGGAAGTTTGGCTCTGTGTCAATGTCTTTAGAATCATTTCCAGCCGCATGAACAATCAGAACATCTTTACTTGCGGCATATTTTATAGCATCATATACCCATTGAGCGTGAGGAGAATAGTCTTTCCCAAAACTAGTATTAATTACTTTAGCGCCATTGTCAACCGCATAACGAATAGCTAAAGCAATGTCTTTGTCATATTCATCACCATTTGGCACAGCACGAATAGGCATTATTTCTACATTATCTGCAACCCCATCACCACCAAGTCCGTTATCTCTTCCTTGAGCAATAATTCCAGCTACGTGAGTTCCGTGAAGTGAATCTTTACGTTCTTTAGAATACACTTTATTGTTTCCATATTTTTTGTCATTAATGTCTTCTGGATTATCTCCAACCAATTTCCTTGCATTGAAATCTTTGTTAAGATTATAATCTAATTGATCATAAACATAGTCTTGATAAGATTTTAAATCATCATGAAAAGAATCTCCATTTTGACTAGCATAAGCCAACATGATTCGCTTGGCATTATACAAATCGAATTTAACGGAAGGCATATCTTTTAGTTCAGAAACAGTATAGTTATCATTTTTTAGAGTTTCACGTACTGCCTTATCTGCTTTCAGTAAAACATCTAAATTTTCTTTTAAATCTTTTACTTCCGAAAGTTTAGCTGTATAATCAGCTAATGCTTTTTTATAGACTTCAGAACCATCATCGTCTTTTTTCAAAACACGTGTCATTTCAAGATTTTCATTATTTGACTCGCCTAAAAAATTCCATCCGTGAACATCGTCAACAAAACCATTTTTGTCATCATCTTTTCCATTGTTTGGAATCTCTTTTTTATTGGTCCAGATTACGGCTTTTAAGTCTTCGTGATCAATATCAACACCAGAATCTACAACTGCGACAATAACTTTTGTGCTTTTTTTGTTTTTTAAAAATTCAGAGTACACTTTGTCAACGCTCATTCCTGGAATAGAATCTTTTTCTAAATCAAGATGACTCCAGCGTTTAAGTTCTTGATCGGTTAATGGTGCTTTTTTAGCAACTATTTGAGCTGACATGGTCAATGTAAACATTGACAATAAAAGAAATTTTATAAACTTCATTTTTTTAAATTTATTGAATTGGTGTAAAAATAAAATGTTTTTTATAGTTACAGGAAGGATTAACACTATGTTAAGATATCTTCACAGCTGAAAACTTCTTTAATTCTAATGCCTTTTTCGGTGTTCTCAACGGTGATTATTTGATTGTAAGCATCGTGTTCTAACCATAAATAATAATTTTTTTCTACAGCTGCATTAAGAAACTTAGTCTTTTCTGGCAATGTCAAAAGTGGTCTGGTGTCATAACCCATTACATACGGTATTGGCAAATGACCTGCTGTTGGAATCAAATCTGCACAAAAAACAATGGTTTTATCTTGGTATTCAATATGTGGCAACATCATTTTTTCGGTGTGACCATTTACGTAAAAGATACCGAAACCCAACTCGTTTGAAATCCCAAAATCGCTTTCAGGTCTTTTAATAAAATTCAGTTGACCGCTTTCTAGTAAAGGTAAAATATTTTCTGAAAGGAAAGATGCTTTTTCACGAGCATTAGGCTTAATTGCCCATTCCCAATGATTGTCATTAGTCCAAAATTTGGCATTTTTGAACGCCACTTCGTAACCAGTTTTGGTTGCATTCCAATTGACACTTCCGCCGCAATGGTCAAAATGTAAATGCGTCATAAAAACATCGGTAACGTCATTACTATGAAAACCATATTTTGCTAAAGATTTATCTAAAGAATGATTTCCCCATAATGAATAATAACCAAAGAACTTTTCGGATTGCTTATTCCCCATTCCGGTATCAATTAGAATTAATCGATTGCCGTCTTCAATTAGCATGCATCTTGCGGCAATATCAATCATATTATTTTCGTCAGCTGGATTGGTTTTATTCCAAATAGTTTTTGGTACCACTCCAAACATTGCGCCTCCATCAAGCTTAAAATTTCCGGCTTCTATAGGATATATTTTCATTTTTAAATCTTTTCACAAATTTATAGAATTAAAAATCATTTTTTTCCATATCTAAATTCGTTATAAAAATGTTATAGATTATTGAAAAAAAGTATAATTGTAGTAACTTTGCGCTTAATTTAGACAAAATCAAAATAATAAAATGATAAAAGTATCTAATGACGCTAGTAAAAAAATCGTTTCGATGATGCAGGAAGACGGTTTTGATGCTGCCAAAGATTATGTTCGCGTGGGTGTAAAAAGTGGGGGTTGCTCAGGTTTGTCGTATGAACTTAAATTTGATAAAGTACTAGGTGAAAACGACAAAGTTTTTGAAGATAATCACGTAAAAATTGCTGTAGAGAAAAAATCATTCCTTTATTTGGCAGGAACTATTCTAGAGTTCTCAGGCGGATTAAACGGAAAAGGATTTGTATTTAACAATCCGAATGCATCTAGAACTTGTGGTTGCGGGGAATCTTTTTCACTATAAAATTCAAACGAACTAATGGCAAAATATACAGAGGACGATTTAAAAGTTGAACTCGAAAGTAAAGAATATGAATATGGATTTTATACCGATATTGAATCGGATACATTTCCTATTGGCCTTAATGAAGATATAGTTAGAGCCATTTCTTTGAAAAAAGAAGAGCCACAATGGATGACCGATTGGAGAATAGAAGCTTTTCGTGCATGGCAGGAAATGGTTGAACCAAATTGGGCTAATGTTCATTATGAAAAACCAGATTTTCAGGCAATATCTTATTACTCTGCTCCCAAAAAGGTTGATCCAAACAAAACCCTAGATGATGTCGATCCGGAACTTTTAGAAATGTATAAAAAGTTAGGAATCTCATTAGACGAACAGAAAAAGATGAACAATATCGCCATGGATATTGTAGTTGACTCGGTTTCTGTGGCCACAACATTCAAGAAAACGCTAAACGAAAAAGGAATTATTTTCTGCTCCATATCTGAAGCAATTAAAGAGTATCCTGAATTAGTCAGAAAACATTTAGGAACGGTTGTGCCACAAAAAGATAATTTTTATGCCGCTTTAAATTCGGCAGTTTTCTCTGATGGTTCTTTCTGTTATATTCCAAAAGGGGTTAGATGTCCTATGGAATTATCAACATATTTCCGTATCAATCAAGCCGGAACAGGTCAATTTGAAAGAACACTTTTAATTGCTGATGAAGGAAGTTATGTTTCGTATCTTGAAGGATGTACCGCTCCAAGTCGTGATGAAAATCAATTGCACGCTGCAGTTGTTGAACTTATCGCTTTAGACAACGCTGAAATAAAATATTCTACAGTTCAAAACTGGTATCCCGGAAACAAAGAAGGTAAAGGTGGCGTTTTCAATTTCGTAACCAAAAGAGGTTTGTGCGAGAAAAGCGCAAAAATATCTTGGACACAAGTAGAAACTGGTTCAGCCATTACTTGGAAATATCCATCAGTAGTTTTAAAAGGAGATAATTCAATTGGTGAATTTTATTCCATAGCAGTGACCAATAATCATCAACAAGCCGATACTGGAACTAAGATGATCCATTTGGGTAAAAACACCAAATCTACTATCATATCAAAAGGAATTTCAGCTGGTAAATCACAAAACAGCTACAGAGGTTTGGTTCAGATAAGCGCCAGGGCAAGCAATGCTCGTAACTTCTCGCAATGTGATTCCTTGTTAATGGGAAATAATTGTGGAGCACATACGTTTCCGTATATTGAAAGTAAAAATTCATCTGCTATTATCGAACACGAAGCAACGACATCCAAAATTGGTGAAGACCAGGTTTTCTATTGCAATCAGCGTGGCATCCCAACCGAAAAAGCCATCGCGCTTATCGTAAACGGATTCAGTAAAGATGTATTGAATAAATTGCCAATGGAATTTGCTGTGGAAGCGCAAAAATTGTTAGAAATATCATTAGAAGGAAGTGTTGGATAAAAACTTAATGAATCTTAATACCTTATTGGTTAAAATAAAAGAATAAAATGTTAAAAATTAGCAATCTACATGCAAGTGTTGAAGATAAAGAAATATTAAGAGGAATTAATCTCGTGGTTAATGCTGGTGAAGTTCACGCAATCATGGGACCAAATGGCGCCGGAAAAAGCACATTAGCATCAATCATTGCCGGAAATGAAAAATATGAAGTTTCTGAAGGAGAAATTCTTCTAGAAGGTGAAGATATTTCAGATTTAGCTCCCGAAGAGAGAGCACATAAAGGCGTTTTTCTTTCGTTTCAATATCCGGTTGAAATTCCTGGAGTTTCGGTAACGAACTTTATGAAAACAGCTATAAACGAAACCAGAAAAGCAAACGGAAAAGAGGAAATGCCGGCTAATGAAATGCTTAAATTAATTCGTGAAAAATCAGAATTATTAGAAATCGACAGAAAGTTTTTGTCACGTTCGTTAAACGAAGGTTTCTCGGGTGGAGAAAAGAAACGTAATGAAATCTTCCAAATGGCGATGTTAGAACCAAAAATAGCCATTCTTGACGAAACGGATTCTGGTTTGGATATCGATGCGTTGCGAATTGTTGCCAACGGTGTAAACAAACTGAAAAGCAAAGACAATGCTGTTGTTGTAATCACACACTACCAACGTTTATTGGATTATATCATTCCGGATTTCGTTCACGTTTTGATGGATGGAAAAATCGTTAAATCAGGCGGAAAAGAACTGGCTTACGAACTTGAAGAAAAAGGATACGACTGGATTAAAGCGGAAGTGCAATAGTATTCAGTCTCAGTTATCAGTATTTACTGTATTGACTGCGACTGCAAACTGCGACTGCAAACTAAAATTATGGAACTAAAAGATAAATTAATCTCGTCTTTTATGGCGTTCGAAGAGAGCATAGATGTGCATAATGAGTTGCACGACGTTCGCACTTCAGCTATAAAAAACTTTGAAAATAAAGGTTTCCCTACCAAAAAAGAGGAAGCCTGGAAGTATACATCGCTGAATGCTATTCTTAAAAATGATTTTTCAGTCTTTCCAAAACACGAAAATACTGTCGAATTTGCAGCTGTAAAAAAATATTTTCTGCACGAAATCGACACACACAAAGTCATTTTTGTAGATGGAAAATTTTCTTCCTTTTTGTCAGCTACAACTCACGAAGGATTGGATGTTTGTTTGATGTCTTCGGCATTGAACAAACCAAAATACAAAATAGCAATTGAAGAATATTTTAATAAAATTGCCAGCAAAGACGAAAGTTTGACTACGTTAAATACCGCTTTTGCAAATGAAGGCGCGTATATAAATATTCCTAAAAGCAAGGTTGTTGAAAAACCAATCGAAATCATTTATTTTTCTACCGGAGTTGAAAACGCTATGATGTTACAACCAAGAAACTTAGTCATTGTTGGCGAAAATGCACATGTTCAAATCATCGAAAGACATCAATCGTTAAATGAAAACCCGGTGCTCACGAATTCGGTTACTGAAATTTTTGCTGGAAAACGAGCGATTGTCGATTACTATAAAATCCAGAACGATTTGCAATCAGCTAATCTGATTGACAACACTTATATTTCTCAAAAGCAAGAAAGCCGCGTTTCGGTTCATACCTTTTCTTTTGGTGGAAATATCACAAGAAACAATTTGAATTTTTACCATTTTGGAGAAAGAATTGATTCGACTTTAAAAGGAATTACCATTATTGGTGATAAACAACACGTTGATCATTATACTTTGGTGAATCATGCAACACCAAACTGTGAAAGCCACCAAAATTATAAAACCATTTTAGCGGGAAGCTCAACCGGAGTTTTCAACGGAAAGATTTTTGTGGAAAAAGAAGCGCAAAAAACGGATGCTTTTCAGCAAAATAATAACATTTTATTAGGCGACAAAGCAACCATAAACGCAAAACCACAGTTGGAAATTTTTGCAGACGATGTGAAATGTTCCCACGGATGTACCATCGGTCAGTTGGATGAAAACGCCATGTTCTACATGCAACAACGTGGTATTCCCAAAAAAGAAGCTAAAGCATTATTGATGTATGCCTTTACTAATGAAGTGATAGAAAGCATAAAAATACCGGAACTTAAGCAACGTATCACCAAAATCATTGCCACTAAATTGGGAGTGAATTTGGGGTTTGATTTATAAAAGTAAGGTTGTCAAATGGCAGCCTTTTTTACTTTTTTAAACTCTTTACTACTTCCTTCAAAAACCCATTAAAATCAAATTCTTCACTTAATCCCATTCGGACTACAACCATATCTTGACTAGGGAAAATCGCAACCATTTGCCCTTGGTAACCGCTACATCGGTAAAAATCTTTTGGAACATCTGGAAAATCTCCATTGGCATTGAGCCAAAAATGAGCGCCGTATTTTCCGTTGGAACCATTGGTTGGTGTGGCAACATATTTCGCCCAACTCGCATCAAAAAGTTGTTCTCCATTCCAATTGCC
>NZ_JBMOGQ010000066.1:0-11713 GCF_049318325.1 Flavobacterium sp.
TCGTCTCCACCGTTCACTGAAACCGGTACGGCTTGAGTTGTCGGTTGTTTGATAACGGTTGTCGGTTGTCGGTCGTCGGTTGTCGGTTGGACAACATTTGGTTGGTTTCCTCTGTTTTTAATATAGTTTAAAACATCTTCTTTAGTAACTCTTCCATCTTTTCCTGAACCAACAATTGATTCTAATTCTGTTAAAGAAATTCCTTCTGCAGTAGCTATGTTTTTAACTAAAGGAGAATAAAATTTATCAGATGATTTGAAATCGGCAGGAGCCAAAACAGCTTGAGCTACTTCTACAGTTTTTAATACTTCTTCTACAGCTGGAGTTGAAGTAGATTCTGATTTAGCTTCCGCAACAGGAGCGGGAGCACTTGCGCCTCCTTCAGTTTCAATAATAGCAATGGTTTGTCCTACTTTTACAACATCGTTTACCTGAAATAAAATTTCGGTTAATGTTCCGGAAACTTCGCTTGGAACTTCGCTATCAACTTTATCAGTTGCTATTTCCAAAACAGCTTCATCGGCTTCGATTTTATCGCCTACGTTTTTTAACCAATTTGTAACGGTTGCTTCTGCAACACTTTCACCCATTTTTGGTAATTTCAATTCAAACTTTGCCATATGTGTAAACTAAAGTTGTGTTGTTTAATTTTGATTGCAAAAATACTAATTGTTTTGAGCAAATAATAAGAATTATTCAATTTTTGATAAATTTATAATTATTCCTTTATCGTTTGCGTTATTGCCTCCTATTAAAAAATTTGACTCAGGTAGAAACATTTTGAAAGTGATGTTTATTGCTCTAACTGTATTCATATAATTTATTATTTCATAAAATGAAAACGACTGAATATCAAATACCAATTCGTACTTAATGGATGGATTAATTTTTAATTCTTCAAATATTGAATACGTAAGCGTTTCAGTAACGTATGGGAAAGTTAAAAGTTCATTGGAAAAAATAACAGTTTGATCAGCATAAAAGACTCTGTTGTGCTGTTGGTTTTTTTTAATTTTACTAAAAATAAAACTTCCTATTTGCATCATCCAGTCAAACACAATTGATTTTCGAAAGTGCTTTTTATAGAAAAATTGCATCGCTTCTTGAAAATGCTTCATGTATTTTTGATCCCTAGTTGTGCTTTCACCTTTGTAATGGATAACTGTTGAATCAGCAAAGTAGTAATTGGATTTTTCATTTTGGAGTGCCCTATAACTCAAATCAATATCGTCTGCGTACATAAAACAATTTTCGTCAAAACCGCCAAGCTCATTATACAATTCGCGCTTCATCACCATAAAAGCTCCTACAAGTATATCAACTTTCCCTGTTTGATTTTCGTCTAAATGTTGAGCATAATATTTATTAAAAAGTGATGACTTCGGAAACAACTTATACAATCCAAAAATCTTGGTAAACGCCACCCAAGGTGTCGGAATACCGCGTTTACTTTCGGGAAGAAAGTTTCCGGTTCCGTCTATAAGTTTGCAACCTATGATTCCGAGTTGCGAGTTGTGGATTGCTAGTTTCGAGTTTAGAATTTTTTCAAAAGTATCTTCTGCAACGACCGTATCTGGATTTAAGATGCATATGTATTCGCCTTTGGCTTGGACTACTCCGATGTTATTGCCTTTAGGAAAACCTAAGTTTTCTTTGTTTTCAATAAGTTTTATATTCGGGAAACGCTGTTTCATCATCATACAACTGTCATCCGAAGAATTATTATCAATCACAATGATTTCGGCATCCAGATTCTGAATAGCTTTTTGCACACTCAACACACACAACTCCAAAAAGTAGCGCACATTGTAATTAAGAATGATGACAGATAGTTGCATTTGACAAATATAATAGAATCAATTTGATGATTTGATGATTTGATGATTTTGATTACTGCTTAAATAACTTACTTTTGCAACTACTATTTTCAAATTACCTCATTTTCAAATTAATCCATGAATTACCTTTCAGTAGAAAATATATCAAAATCCTTTGGAGAAAGAACCTTGTTCAAAGAAATCTCTTTCGGCATCAATAAAGACCAAAAAATTGCTTTCATTGCTAAAAATGGTTCAGGAAAAACTTGTATTATGAACATTATTAATGGCGAAGATGAGCCCGACACGGGACAAGTTATACTTAGAAAAGGATTGAAAATGGCTTTTCTTTCTCAAAAAAATAATTTGCAAGATGAACTGACTATTGAGGAAAGTATTTTTGCTTCGGATAATGAAATCTTGCATGTGATTGAGCAATATGAAAAAGCATTAGAAAACCCAGAAGATGAAGAAAAGTACCAATTGGCTTTTGATGAAATGGACAGACACAATGCGTGGGATTTTGAAACGCAGTTCAAACAAATCTTGTCCAAACTAAAACTAGACGATCTAAAACTGAAAGTGAAAAGTCTTTCCGGCGGACAAAAGAAGCGTTTGTCTTTAGCTATTATTTTGATTAATCGTCCTGATTTATTGATTTTAGATGAGCCAACTAACCACCTTGATTTAGAGATGATTGAATGGCTGGAAAGTTATTTTGCAAAAGAAAACATTACTTTGTTTATGGTAACTCACGATCGTTTCTTTTTGGAACGTGTTTGTAACGAAATCATTGAACTTGATAACGGAAAACTCTATCAATACAAAGGCAATTATTCGTATTATCTTCAAAAAAAGGAAGAGCGAATTGCTATAGAAAATTCTACTATCGATAAAGCACAAAACCTTTTCGTAAAAGAATTGGCGTGGATGCGTCGACAACCAAAAGCAAGAACAACCAAATCAAAGTCGCGTCAGGATGATTTTTACCAAATCAAAGCTGTTGCTGAAAGCAGAAGAAAAGAGAATGTAGTTGAGCTTGAAATCAACATGGAACGCATGGGTAGCAAGATCATTGAGCTCCATAAATTGTATAAAAAATTCAAAGACAAAGTCATTTTGGATAATTTCACTTATGACTTCCAACGTGGTGAACGCATTGGAATCATCGGAAAAAACGGAACCGGAAAATCAACTTTCTTAAATATACTAACCAAAACTATGCTTCCCGATGCAGGGAAAGTGGTTATTGGCGATACGATTAAAGTTGGTTATTACACACAAAGTGGTATCAATCCGAAACCGGGACAAAAAGTAATTGACATTATCAAAGAATATGGGGAATACATTCCGCTAACGAAAGGAAAAATCATTTCAGCTTCGCAATTGTTGGAACGTTTCCTGTTTGATGCCAAAAAGCAATATGACTTTGTAGAAAAATTAAGCGGTGGTGAGCTAAAACGCTTGTATTTGTGTACTGTTTTAATTCAGAATCCAAATTTCTTAATTCTCGATGAGCCAACAAATGACTTAGATATTGTAACCCTTAATGTACTGGAAAGCTTTCTTTTGGATTATCCTGGTTGTCTTCTTGTGGTTTCGCACGACCGTTACTTCATGGATAAAATTGTAGATCACTTGTTCATCTTCAGAGGCGAAGGACAAATTGAAGATTTCCCCGGAAATTATTCCGATTTCAGAGCTTATGAAGATTCGGCTGAGCCTAAAAATCTATCGAGCGTTAGTACTGAAAAAGTAAATTGGAAGCAAAATAATCCAACAACTTCGGGATTGAATTTCAACGAACAAAAGGAATTCAACAAAATTGAACGCGAAATCAAAGACTTAGAATACGAGAAAAAACAAATCGAAAACTTATTTTCAGAGGGTAAAGTAGCCGATGCTGATATTACGGCTAAAGCAAAAGAACTGGAGGTTATCATTAAAAAAATGGAAATTAAAGAAGAACGTTGGTTTGAATTGTCTTCAAAAATGGAATAATAAAAAGGTTAGAGTCTCAGTAAGCGTACTGAAACTGCGACTGAAAACTGCGACTGAAAACTGTGTTAAAAATAATAAAATCATATTTAAACTTCCTCTGGAACTCCAAAAACGAACACGGAGTGCACTCTCCTTTTGTTTTTAATTTGGTGACTAAATGTTTTTATGACAAGAAGCAATATCCCGAATATTCTATCTTAAAAAACTATAGAAATTCTCTTTTACAAAATAAAAACACCATTGAAGTTACTGATTTTGGAGCAGGTTCAAGAGTTTTCAAAAGCAATACCAGAGCAATAAATCAAATAGCCAGGAATGCCGGTATAAGTAAAAGAAGAGCAGAATTGCTTTTCAGAATTACTAATTATTTTCAATCTGAAAGCATTTTAGAAATTGGAACTTCTTTAGGATTAGCTACTTCTGCCCTTTTGCTTGGAAATGTAAAATCTAAAATCAGTACAATAGAAGGATGTTCTAATACATTTCATGTGGCTCAAAAACAATTTGAGGAATTTGGTTTTAAAAACATTACGTCAATCAAAACAGAATTTTCATCTTATCTAAAAAATTATCAATTAGCAATTATCAATTATCAATTGATCTATTTCGACGGCAATCATTCCAAGCAAGCCACTTTAGAATATTTTGATTTGCTTTTACCAACAATTACCAACGAAACTGTTTGGATTTTTGATGATATACATTGGTCGCCAGCTATGGAAGCAGCTTGGGAAGTTATAAAAAATCACCCGAAAGTTACAGTAACAATTGATACGTTTCAATGGGGAATTGTTTTCTTCAGAACAGAACAACCAAAGGAGCATTTTGTGATTAGAGTATGAAAATTGTAACAAAAAAAGATATTGATTACTTATATTTAGATTATTAATTCCTTAAAGTTCCCTTATCAATGGCAAATCCATTAATAGATATCAAAAAATTGACGAGAGATTTTCAACTCGGTCATGAAACCATCAATGTTTTAAAAGGCATCGATTTACAAATCAACAAAGGGGAATATGTAGCGTTAATGGGTCCGTCAGGTTCTGGAAAATCTACTCTAATGAATCTTTTGGGTTGTCTTGACACACCAACTTCGGGAACTTACATCCTTAACAGAAAAGACGTTAGCCAAATGCATGATGACGATTTAGCCGAAATCAGAAACAAAGAAATTGGTTTTGTTTTTCAAACCTTCAATCTTTTACCAAGAACTACAGCTTTAGATAATGTAGCTTTACCAATGATTTATGCAGGTTACTCCAAATCGGAAAGAAACGAACGCGCTACAGATGTTCTAGCTCAAGTTAATCTTGCTGATAGAATGGATCACCAACCCAATCAACTTTCGGGAGGACAACGCCAACGTGTCGCTATTGCCCGAGCTTTAGTCAACAAGCCTTCCATTATTTTGGCCGATGAACCAACTGGAAATCTCGATAGTAAAACTTCGATAGAAATTATGAATCTTTTTAATGATATTCATAAAAACGGTAATACTGTTATAATAGTTACACACGAAGAAGACATTGCTAAATATGCTCATAGAGTCATTCGTTTAAAAGACGGAATCATTGAAAGCGACACTCTAAATACGAATCATTTATAGGATTTGATTTTTTGTTACCTTTGAGCTCCATTCTGAAATCATAAATCAACATGAAAGTTTATACTAAAACCGGAGATACAGGAACTACAGCATTATTTGGAGGAACTCGTGTCCCAAAAGACCATGCTCGAATTGAAAGCTATGGCACTGTTGATGAATTAAACTCCTATATAGGATTAATTCGCGACCAAAAAATAGATCAGCATTACAAAGATGTTCTAATTGAAATTCAGGATAGATTATTTACCGTTGGTGCTATACTAGCAACTCCTCCAGAAAATGAAGTATTAAAAAACGGCCAGAAACGATTGCAAAACCTTGGTATTATTGAAAGTGACATTGAGCTTCTTGAAAAAGAAATCGATTCAATGGAAGATTCCTTACCTCAAATGACCCATTTTGTTTTACCCGGAGGTCATACAACTGTGTCATATTGTCACATTGCGCGCTGTGTTTGTCGAAGAGCAGAGCGTTTAGCAGTGCATTTAAGTCATAACGAGCCTGTTGCTGCTATCGCTATAAAATACCTAAACCGACTTTCTGACTATCTTTTTGTCTTGGCACGGAAGTTGTCCAGGGACCTGAATGCTGATGAAGTACAATGGATTCCGAGGAAGTAATGATTTAAGATTGTTGATTATTTTAGAATTAAAATATCTACATAAAAATTGAAATCTAAAATCAAAAATCACTGTGCTTAAATCAAAAATTAATACGTTCTTAAACATATTTAAAAATAAATCAAAAAAAACTTGACTTTTTCAGTAATAAATTTATTTTTGCATTAAATTAAAAATCGAGAGAAGATGTATTGGACATTAGAATTAGCATCGTATTTAAGTGATGCACCCTGGCCAGCAACCAAAGACGAGCTTATAGATTACGCCATAAGAACCGGCGCGCCTCTTGAAGTAGTTGAGAATTTACAATCTATAGAAGACGAAGGAGAAATCTACGAATCTATGGAAGAAATTTGGCCCGATTATCCTACCGACGAAGATTATCTTTGGAACGAGGATGAATATTAAAAAAATAAAAAAACACAACAGAGAAAAGTCCATTTAGGGCTTTTTTTTTGTTTAAATTTGCATCCCTAAGAATCGGGATTTTTAAAAATATATAATACAAACCCAATTATGAGTTTCATAAATAGCATTTTAAAAGCTTTTGTAGGCGACAAATCTCAAAAAGATGTCAAAGCTACACAACCATACATAAACAAGATTAAAGCTTTAGAACCTATATTAGCCTCACTTTCTCATGATGAGTTACGAGCTAAAACAGTAGAATTCAAAGAAAGAATAAAACAAGCCCGTGCTAAACAAGATGCTGAAATAGAAGCAAAAAAACAAGAAGCAGAAAACACTGTCGATATTGATTTAAGAGAAGATATTTACAATGCCATTGATTCTTTAGAAAAAGAAGCTTACGAAATCTCGGAAAAAGTATTAATAGAAATACTCCCGGAAGCTTTTGCCGTTATTAAAGAAACAGCTCGTCGTTTCAAAGAAAACACAACTATTACTGTTACCTCAACTGAGAAAGACCGAGAATTATCAGCTACAAAACCTTACATAACTTTAGTCGGTGACCAAACTAATTGGTCAAACCAATGGAATGCGGCCGGAAAAGAAATCACTTGGGATATGATTCACTACGATGTACAGTTAATTGGAGGTATCGTATTACACGAAGGAAAAATTGCAGAAATGCAAACTGGTGAAGGAAAAACTTTGGTAGCAACTCTCCCTATCTACTTAAATGCGTTGACCGGAAACGGTGTACATTTAGTAACAGTGAATGACTACTTAGCAAAACGTGACAGCACCTGGAAAGCTCCTTTATTCGAATTCCACGGATTGACAGTAGATTGTATTGACAATCATTCGCCAAACTCAGATGCTAGAAGAAAAGCCTACGAAGCGGATATTACTTATGGTACCAATAACGAATTTGGTTTCGACTACTTACGTGATAATATGGCACATTCGCCTGAAGATTTGGTGCAAAGGAAACACAACTACGCCATAGTCGATGAGGTGGATTCAGTATTGATTGATGATGCTAGAACTCCGTTAATTATTTCAGGACCAGTTCCTGATGGTGACCGTCATGAGTTTAACGAACTGAAACCAAAAATTGAAAACCTTTATAATTTACAGCGTCAATTAGCCAACGGATTTTTAACTGAAGCCAAGCGTTTTTTTAAAGAAGGAAACATGAAAGATGCAGGTTTTCATTTACTAAGAGCTTATAGAGCATTACCTAAAAACAAAGCACTTATCAAATTCTTGAGTGAAGAAGGTGTAAAACAATTACTGCAAAAAACAGAAAACGAATACATGGCAGACAACAACCGAAAAATGCCGGAAGTTGACGAAGCAATGTACTTTGTAATCGAAGAGAAAAATAATCAAGTGGAACTTTCTGATAGTGGAATAAAATTCCTTTCTCGGGATACTGATGAAAATTTCTTTATACTACCGGATATCGGAACCGAAATAGCGAATATCGAGAAACAAAACCTTGAAAAAGATAAAGAGGCAGAAGCGAAAGAAAAACTATTTCAAGATTTTGGCATAAAATCAGAAAGAATTCACACACTTACACAATTATTAAAAGCGTATACCCTTTTTGAAAAAGATGTAGAATATGTTATCATGGACAATAAAATTTTAATTGTCGATGAACAAACAGGTCGTATAATGGATGGTCGTCGTTATTCTGACGGATTACACCAGGCGATTGAAGCCAAAGAGCAAGTTAAGATTGAAGCAGCAACTCAGACATTTGCTACGATTACGTTACAGAATTATTTCCGTATGTACAGCAAATTAGCGGGTATGACGGGAACAGCAGTTACAGAAGCAGGTGAACTTTGGGAAATCTACAAATTAGATGTTGTCGAAATTCCAACGAATCGCGGTATGTCAAGAATTGATAGAGAAGATTTGATTTACCGTTCGGTTCGTGAAAAATTCAATGCAGTAATTGAAGATGTAACCCAATTATCGCAAGCCGGAAGACCTGTTCTGATTGGAACAACATCGGTTGAGATTTCAGAATTATTAAGTCGAATGCTGAAAATACGTGGCGTAAATCACAATGTATTGAATGCAAAAATGCACAAACAAGAAGCACAAATTGTTGAAGAAGCTGGTAAACCTGGTGTAGTAACAATTGCAACTAATATGGCCGGTCGTGGAACTGATATCAAGTTAACTCCTGAGGTAAAAGCAGCTGGTGGTTTAGCAATTATCGGTACAGAACGTCACGATTCGCGTCGAGTGGATCGTCAGTTGAGAGGTCGTGCCGGTCGTCAGGGTGATCCGGGAAGTTCTCAGTTTTATGTTTCTTTGGAAGATAACCTGATGCGTTTATTTGGTTCAGACAGGGTAGCCAAAATCATGGACAAAATGGGATTGAAAGAAGGTGAAGTGATTCAGCATTCAATGATGACCAAATCTATTGAGCGTGCACAGAAAAAAGTAGAAGAAAACAACTTTGGTACACGTAAGCGTTTGCTTGAATATGACGATGTAATGAATGCACAGCGTGAAGTAGTCTACAAACGTCGTCGTCACGCCTTATTTGGTGAGCGACTAAAACTGGATATTGCTAATATGATGTATGATACTTGTGAATTAATCATAAGTGAAAATAAAGGCAGAAGCGATTTCAAAAATTTTGAATTTGAATTAATTCGTTATTTCTCTATAACTTCTCCTATTTCGGCTGCCGAATTTGAGAAATTATCTGAAATGGAAATTACAGGTAAAGTATATAAAGCTGCTATGGCTTATTATACAGAAAAAACCGAAAGAAGTGCTCGAGAAGCATTGCCAATAATTACCGATGTTTACAAAAAAGAAGGAAACACTTTTGAGCGAATTATAGTTCCGTTTTCGGATGGAATTAAGACATTAAATGTAGTTACCGATTTGAAAAAAGCATATGATACACATGGCGTACAATTAGTTGCCGATTTTGAAAAAAATATCACTCTAGCCATTGTTGATGAAGCCTGGAAAAAGCATTTGCGCAAAATGGACGAATTAAAACAATCTGTTCAGTTGGCTGTACACGAACAAAAAGATCCTTTGCTAATCTATAAATTAGAAGCATTCAACTTGTTTAGAACAATGCTTGGTGGTGTAAATAAAGAAGTTATTTCGTTCTTGTTTAAAGGCGATTTGCCACAACAAAACAATAATTTCCAAGAAGCACGACAAGTACGTCAAAAACAAAATTACACTGAAAGTAAAGACGAAATAGAAAGTAGCGAAAGTGCAAATCTTCAGGCAGGTCAGGCGACTTCTCAACGTCCGCAAGTAACTGAGACCATTGTTCGCGAAACTCCCAAAATTAACCGTAATGATACTGTTACGATTAAACATGTAATGAGCGGCAAAACCGAAAGCATGAAATTCAAGAAAGCCGAAAGTATGTTGGGTTCTGGTGAATGGGTTTTGGTTAACTAATAGTTTTGAGCCACAGTCACAGTTAACTGACTGTGAATAATATAATCCTCAATGGTAATTACTATTGGGGATTTTTTATATTTCAATATCTTATTGAATAGAAATGAAAAAAAAATATCAATCCTACTCCTTTTCTTTTGTATTGTTACTTTTTCACAATCTACCGAAAGTTTAAAAATAGCTACTAAAAATATTACGAAGCGAATTATTTAATGGATTTTGAAACTATCGTTTCATTATCCCATCCGGTAATGGTGCAAACTATTGGTAAAGATATACTGCTGTAAAAACTAGATAAATACTATGAAAATGAAGAATACCGTTTGCGTGAATAATTGGAGCCTTTGCCTTTTCAATATGGTGTGGTAAAGAAAATTGAAGGAAAATCGTTTTGCGTGGTTACATTTCAAAATCCGATGCGCTACATTTTTGAAACCAAATTAACTACAGAAGCCGCTCCAGTTATAGCAAATTAGTTAAAGCAGATCAACAGAAGTAAGGAAGTGACTTTTGAACCTAAAAGAAATTTCTTTAGAGTAAAAAAGAACAACTAATTATTTAGCCGTTATGGATGAAACGATCATCAATGAATGGTAGTTTTTTAACTTGGATGATGCCAATCAGTTAACTTCTTTTCAAACAATTTTTGGCGAAAGCATAAAAAAAGAATTGGGTTTATAAAAAAATAGTATCTACCTTTATCTTACTATTTAGTAACTAATCAAAAATATTTATACCATGGCAAAAGGAAAAGACGTTCAGAAAGCCGTAAAGAAAGAACCTCAGAAGACGGCAAAAGAAAAAAAAGCGGAAAAACGCGAAAAGAAAAATTCTCCTAAAAGAGATTAATTCTTTTAACCACAAAGCTCACAAAGAAATATTTTTTGTGAGCTTTGCGCATTCATAGTGGACTTAATGGTTAAAGTTCGTCTGGAAAAATTTTTCCCGGATTAAGAATGTTATTGTGGTCAAAGACACGTTTAATACTTTCCATCAACTCCAAATGTACTTTGGAAAAAGCAATATTCATATAGTTCTTTTGTACATAACCAATACCGTGTTCACCGGAAAGTGTTCCTTTTAAAGAAACCGTTAATTCAAATATTTCACGAATTCCCAATGTCACTTGGGTTCTCCAATTGTCATCGGTCATATCGCCTTTAATAATATTGACATGCAGGTTTCCATCACCGGCATGACCATAACAAACCGATTTAAAACCATAATTCTCGCCTATTTTCTTAATTCCGGATAGTAATTCCGGCAACATATATCTTGGGACAACCGTATCTTCTTCTTTATAAATTGAATTAGATTTAACGACTTCCGCTACGGAACGTCTTATTTTCCACAAAGCTGCTTTTTGGTCTTCAGTGTCGGCAAACAAAACCTCATCAATATCATACTGATCGAGAACTGACATGATTTTTTCGGCTTCAAGCATCAAAATTTCAGTATAATTTCCATCAACTTCAATCAACAAATGCGCTTGATGCTCGGGTTTAACATTAACACTAATACCTTCTACAAATCGCAATGTCCAATCAATGGCTTCACGCTCCATAAACTCTAAAGCACTTGGGGTAATTCCGGCACGGAAAATAGCAGAAACAGCCTCGCAAGCTTGAGTTGCGTCATAAAATGGTACAAGCATCAATACATTATGAGCGTTTTTTGGCAACAATTTTAAAACAGCTTTTGTAATTACACCAAGCGTTCCTTCGCTACCAACCATCAACTGTGTCAAATTATATCCAGTAGAATTTTTCAAAGTATTTGCACCTGTCCAAATGATATCACCATTT
>NZ_JBMOGQ010000067.1:0-11538 GCF_049318325.1 Flavobacterium sp.
GAAAATCGGAAGCTTCAAAGAAGAATAAAAAACGCTGGTATTAATTAGCGTTTTCTCTTTTATTAACTTGATTTTGAATGACCTGAAATAACATTGAAGGTTCGAAAGGTTTCATCAAAACATCATTCATTCCAGCAGAAATTGCTTGTTCCGCTACTTCTTGTTTGTCAAAAGCAGTCAGGGCAATAATGGGAATAGTAATTCCTTTTTCTCTTATTTTCCGTGAAGTATCAAAACCGTTAATTAATGGCATATTGATATCCATTAATACTAAATCAAACGATTCGCGTTCCAAAGCAACCAAAGCAGCAAAACCATCATCAACAATAGTGCAACTCATATTACTTACCTCAATCATTTTTTTGGTTACAACCTGATTAATTTTATTGTCTTCAACAACCAATATGTTATATAATTGGCTAGTCGATAAATCAACCTCTATATTATTTATAATTTGTTTTGATTTTTCTTGATCAAATTCAAATCCGATTGTGAATGAAAAAGTAGTTCCAACATTTTCTTCACTAACTATATCAATTTCACTATTGAATAATTTTATCAAACTTGAAACAATAGATAATCCTAAACCTGTGCCTTGATAATCTTCTTCTTTTCTTTCTATCTGAACAAACTTTTCGAAGATTTTTTCTTGATCTTCTTTTGCAATCCCAATTCCTGTGTCTTTAACTTTAAATTCAATAAAATACGTTTTGTCCTCTACATATTTCAAATCGGCAAAAATAGCAACTTCTCCGTTCTTGGTAAACTTCAAAGCATTGCTTACCAAGTTCATAATAATTTGAGATAACCGAAGTTTATCACCAATCAAAAATTCAGGTATGGCTGTATCAATTTCAACAGTTAATACATCATTGTTTTTGTCAGCGATGTACTCGACAGAATTTTTTATCAAAGTGATTTCATCTGTCAAGTTGAAAATAAGACTTTCCAACACTATTCGTTTTTCCTCTATTTTATTGATTTGAAGAATATCATTAACCAAAGATAGCAGGTATTTAGCAGAGAACTTTAAGGATTTTAAATGTGGACTATTGAACAATTCTTTATGTTCGTCTAAAATTATATTGGTAATTCCAATAACTCCATACAAAGGTGTTCTCAATTCATGAGTAATAGTAGAAACAAATTGTGATTTAAGTTGAGAGGCTTCTTCTGCTTTTTCTTTAGCCGCTATTAAAGCTTCATTAACCAATTCTAATTCATGATTAGCTTGTTCTCTAATTTTTACGTTTTTATATAAAGTCAATAATAATAACAATAAAATTATCATGATAACAATAAATAGTAACACAATTAAGTTATAATCTTTTTTACTTTGCTGATGCTTTTCGTTTACTAGTTCAATTCGTTCCAATTGGTTTTTGTATTCGTCTAGCTCAATTTGCAAAGCTGCTTTTTGCAGTTTATTCAACTTATCTTCTGAATAAACAACTTTGCTTAGTGAATCTGATTTTTCATTATACTTTTTTGCTTTTTCAGGTTCTTGATAGCGTTTGTAATGGTGAACTAAGTTATCATAAATACTAATTAAGTACGAGTCGTATCGAATCTCCTTAGCTATTTTCTGAGCTTTAGCAAAATATTGTTCCGCTTCGGCTTTTTTATTATGATTTGTTGCGTAACTACCAAGTAAAGACGCCAACATCATTTTATTTTCCTTGTTACCATATTTTTGTACATGTTCCTGAATATCTTTTAAATAAAGATTTCCTTCGTCATATTTATTAATCGCATAGTAAGCACTGACAATATTAATTTTTGTATTAATAATATCAGTACTGTCTTTGATTTTTTCAGCATAGTATAATGCCTTTTTATAATAATTTAATCCTTTTGGAACATCATTTAAGTTGTAATAATAAACATTTCCTATATTTCCGTATATCCAATTTAAGAGTTTAACTTTATTGGTTTTTTTGGCATAAGAAAGTGCTTTAAAGTAAAATTCAATAGCTTTTTTTGAATCGGAGCATTCATTATAAATAACTCCGAGCGTATTGTAGGATTGTGCTGTATATGAGTCGTCATTTATACCAAAAGAGTTAATCAAAGCTTGTTTTGAAGATTCTAATGCCTTGTCATATTGCGCATTATTAAAATCAGAAATAGCTTGATCAAGCAATCTTTTTATTTCAGTTTTCTCCTTATTATAATCTTGTGGAACCAAATTGGTATAAGAGAAAAGAAAAAATAAAAGTAATCTGATGTATTTGACTTTAATCATAAGCTTGGTTAATCGCTCAAATATAAAATTTTTATTCAAAAAAAAATCCCGATTACTCGGGATTTTATTAGTAATAGACTAATTTCTAATCAATTTGCGATATTTTATTCGTTTTGGAGATACATCCGCACCCAAACGTTTCTTTTTGTTTTCTTCATACTCAGAGAATCCACCTTCAAAATAGTATACATCAGAGTTTCCTTCAAAAGCTAAAATGTGAGTACAAATTCTGTCCAAGAACCATCTATCGTGACTAATTACTACTGCACAACCAGCGAAGTTTTCTAATCCTTCTTCCAAAGCACGAAGTGTATTAATATCCAAATCATTCGTTGGCTCATCAAGTAACAATACGTTTCCTTCTTCTTTCAAGGTCATAGCTAAATGCAAGCGATTACGTTCTCCCCCAGATAAAGCAGCAACTTTTTTGTTTTGGTCACTTCCACCAAAATTAAAACGAGATAAATAAGCTCTTGAGTTTACTTGTCTTCCGCCCATCATAATTAATTCTTGTCCGTCGCAGAAATTTTCCCAGATAGATTTATTTGGATCTATATTGGAATGTGATTGATCAACGTAAGCAATTTTAACTGTGTCACCAACGCTAAATTGACCAGAATCTGTTTTTTCTTCTCCCATAATCATTCGGAAGATTGTCGATTTACCGGCACCGTTAGGCCCGATGATGCCAACAATTCCAGCTTGTGGTAAAGTAAAGTTTAAGTTATCATATAATAATTTGTCACCAAAAGCCTTTGCAACGTTTTTAGCTTCAATTACATTAGTTCCTAATCGTGGTCCATTCGGGATATAGATTTCTAATTTTTCATCTAGTTCTTTTTGGTCTTCGTTTAAGAGTTTATCATAGTTTTGCAAACGTGCTTTTTGTTTTGTCTGACGTCCTTTAGCTCCTTGTCGCACCCAATCCAACTCACGTTCTAACGTTTTTCTACGTTTTGAAGCCACTTTTTCTTCTAGCTCCATACGTTTTGACTTTTGGTCAAGCCAAGAAGAATAGTTTCCTTTCCACGGAATACCTTCGCCTCTATCCAATTCCAAAATCCAGCCGGCAACATTGTCCAAGAAATATCTATCGTGCGTTACGGCAATAACGGTTCCAGCATATTGTGCTAAATGTTGCTCTAACCAAAGAACACTTTCCGCATCCAGGTGGTTGGTTGGCTCATCGAGTAAAAGTACATCCGGATTTTGCAACAACAAACGGCAAAGCGCAACTCTACGTTTTTCGCCACCTGATAAAACACTAATTGGCATATCACCGTCAGGAGTGCGAAGAGCGTCCATGGCAACTTCTAATTTATTATCAATTTCCCATGCTCCACATGCATCTATTCTGTCCTGTAACTCTGCTTGACGGTCCATGAGTTTATCCATTTTGTCTGCATCCTCATACACTTCTGGCAAGCCAAACATATCATTTATCTTATTGAATTCATCCAAAAGTGCCATTTTTTCGGCAACTCCTTCTTTTACGATTTCTAAAACTGTTTTGGTTTCATCTAGTTTTGGTTCTTGTTCTAAGTAACCAACCGTATAACCAGGTTGGAAAACCACATCACCTTGATAATTTTTATCGACTCCGGCGATGATCTTTAATAAGGATGATTTACCAGAACCATTTAATCCTAGGATTCCAATCTTTGCACCATAAAAGAAACTTAAATAAATATTCTTTAAAACTTGTTTATCGCTTCCTTGGTATGATTTACTCAATCGTTGCATTGAGAAAATTACTTTCTTATCGTCTGACATTTGTTTTTTATTGTTAGATTAATGAATTGTTTGATTTAATTATAGTCGCCCTTTTAGGGAACTGAAAACCCATGCGTTGGCTAAGAATCCAACACCAACAGATCCAAACCCCCAGCCCGCAATATCGGCATAGCGATAAATCCCTAACCCTATTAGAATAAATCCCATGATAATCATTATTAAGGTTGCCCATCCTAAGACGGTATTTTTATTCATTCCCATGTTTTGCGGTATTTAATTTTTGGAGAGCAAATTTAAGTAAAATAAGTGAGTTTTGAAAGGTATAAGAGAAAAGGCAAAAGGGATTAGAAAAAGTAGAAAAAGCTTTTCATTTACTTAATAAACAACTCCTTCTTTAGACGCAGGATTTCCCATCAAGTCTTTTCAATAATCATTAATATCAATAAGCTCAGCACAATGGATGTAAGTATCTTGAGCTTTAATAATTAGCTCCGTTAATAGAATTGGGGAATGATTTTTATTTAATATTTATTGATTCTTAAAAAGATAGAAATTAATTAAAAATACTCACCAACATTTCCTTCAGTAAATCACCTTGAGGTAACCCATTTGCACCAACACCTTTGCTTTTTACATCAATATCGCGAAGCTTTCCAACTATGGCACTAACTTTTTTCATTGGATAATTATGTGCTGCTGCTATATAATCGTTAACAAAATAAGGACTAACCTTTAATATTTTAGCAGTATTGTTAGGAGACTTATCTTTTAAGCCATGGTATTGAAGTAAAGCAGAAAAGAAACTAAAAACCAATCCGTTAGTTATAACAATAGGATTATCTTTCTGATTTTGGGCAAAATAATTAGCAATCTGATACGCTTTAGATTGGTTTTTTTCACCAATAGCTTTTCTAAATTCAAACACATTGAAATCTTTACTAAATCCGATATTTTCTTCAATATGATGAGGTGTAATGGTACTTCCTTTTGGTAAAATAATTTCCAATTTGTTCAATTCGTTAGCAATCCGGCTCAAATCGTTTCCTAAAAATTCAACTAGCATCGCCATGGCTTTAGGCTCAATTCCATAACCTCTTCCATGCAAAACGCGTTTAATCCACTCGCCTACTTTATTGTCGTACATCTTTTTGCTCTCGTAAACCAAACCATTTTTTTCGAGCATTTTAGTTACTTTCTTGCGTTTGTCAAGGGTTTTGTATTTGTAAGCAAAAACCAAAACCGTTGTATGTTGTGGGTTTTCGGCATATTTTTCCAATTGGTCAATCGTTCTAGATAATTCCTGTGCTTCTTTTACAATGATCACTTGGCGTTCTGCCATCATAGGGTAGCGTTTAGCATTTGCTACAATATCATCAATAGTAGTATCGCGACCATAAACCACCATTTGGTTAAATCCCTTTTCATCTTCGGTTAAAAGGTTATTTTCCAAATATTCAGTGATTTTATCAATATAATAGGGCTCTTCCCCCATCAGAAAATAAATAGGTTTTATATTCCCAGCTTTGATTTCGTTAATTATTTTTACTACTTCGTCCAAAATAAGTTTATTTGGTTATTCGTTTATTTGATAATAGATTTGTTGAATGCAAAACCTCAACTTTCCCTCCTATAACTTTCGCTTCAAAAATAGTGAAAATAAAGTGTCGATTTTTGATGAAATCAGGAAAAAGTTTATCATTCTTACACCCGAAGAATGGGTTAGACAACACACCGTTCAATTTTTACTTGAAGAGAAAAATTATCCTAAATCGTATATAAATGTTGAGAAGTTAGTTAAAGTAAATGATATTAACAAACGCTATGACATAGTGGTTTTTCATCCTAATGGCGAATTTTTTTTATTAATAGAATGCAAAGCACCGGAAGTGAAAATAACTCAGGAAACCTTTAATCAAATTGCACGTTACAATCTAAAATTGAAAGCACAATACCTTATGGTAACCAACGGACTAAATCATTACTTTTGTCAAATGGACTTTGAGAATGAAAAGTATATTTTTCTCGAAGAATTACCTAGTTTTAGACAAGAGACCAAGAGATAATTGATGATAGACAAGAGAATAGCTGTAGTCATACTGAATTGGAATGGAGCAAAATTGCTAGAACAATTTTTACCTTCAGTAATGACCTATTCTGATGAAGCAAAAATATATGTGGCTGATAATGCTTCATCGGATAATTCAATAGCTTTTATAAAAGAAAAGTATCCAACAATTACCATTATTAAAAATGATTGTAATTACGGTTTTGCCAAAGGTTATAATTTGGCACTTGAACAGGTTGAAGAAGAGTATTATGCATTAGTAAACTCCGACATTGAGGTTACTAAAAACTGGCTTACTCCCATATTGTCTATATTTGATACTGAAGCAAAAATCGGAATCATACAACCAAAACTTTTAGACTACAAAAACAAAGAATATTTTGAATACGCTGGCGCTGCTGGAGGTTTTATCGACCAATATGGATATCCATATTGTAGAGGTCGAATTTTTGAAACGATTGAAAAAGACAATAACCAATATAATGATGAGTTAGAAATCTTTTGGGCAAGCGGTGCCTGTTTTTTTATCCGAAAAGAAGTTTACCGAAAACTAAATGGTTTTGACGATGATTTCTTTGCACATCAGGAAGAGATTGATTTGTGTTGGCGCGCTTTTAATTTGGGCTTCAAAGCCAAATACACTTCAGAATCAGTAGTGTATCATGTTGGTGGTGCCACCTTGAACGAAAGCAATCCTAAGAAGACTTTCTTGAACTTCAGGAACTCATTATTGATGCTTACTAAAAATTTACCCACAAATAAATTGGTTCCTATTCTTTTTGTGCGTCTCATACTTGATGGTTTTGCCGGAATTCAATTTATTTTTAAAGGAAAATTTATTCATTGTTGGGCAATTATTAGAGCCCACTTTCATTTTTATCATCTGATAAACAAAATGTTAAAAAAAAGAAACATAACTCAGTTCGAAAATTATTATCACTCGAAAAGCATTGTTTATAGCTACTTCCTGAAAAACAGTACTAAATTTGAAAAATAATTTTAACAAGAGTTTATCATTTAAAACCACTCTTGAAATCTAAATTAATATGTACTTTTGTTAAAATTTTAATTACACTATCTTATGAAAAAAGTAATTTTAGCACTTTCGTTGTTTGCCCTAACCCTATCCTCTTGTGGCACAAAGAAAAAAATTGCCGCTTTAGAAGCTCAAAACAAAGAATGCCAAGACTTATTAAATTCAACTACTGTTAAATTGAACTTATGCCTTTCTGAAAAAGAGGCACTTTCTAAACAGAACGATTACTTAAAACAAAACAATTCTGATTTGATTAACAGTGCTAAAGAAATTACAATGTTAAGCACAAAAGGTGCTCAAAACTTGGAAAAATCATTGGAAAGTTTAAAAGAAAAAGATCTTAAAATAACTCGTCTTCAAGATGCTTTAACTAAAAAAGACAGCGTTACCTTGGCATTGGTTACCAGTTTAAAAAGCTCAGTTGGCATTACTGATCCAGACATTGAAATCAACGTAGAAAAAGGGGTAGTTTTCATATCTATTGCTGATAAATTATTATTCAAAAGCGGAAGTTACGTAGTAAGTGACAAAGCCAAAGAAGTATTAGGTAAAGTAGCTAAAGTAATCAACAGCAGACCAACATTTGAGTGTATGATTGAAGGACACACTGACAATGTGCCTTTTACAGGAAATGCAGTATTACTTGACAACTGGGATTTGAGTGTAAAACGTTCTACAGCTATAGTTAGAGTATTGACAAAAGATTTAGGCGTTAAACCATCGCAATTAATCGCAGCTGGAAGAAGCGAATTTATTCCGTTAGTGGATAACAATTCTGCGGATAACAGAGGAAAAAACAGAAGAACTCGTGTCGTAATTTTACCAAAAATTGATGAGTTCTACGAAATGATTGAAAAAGAAATGAAGAATCAGAAAAAATAGTTTCTGAGAAAAAAAAAAATAGACAATAGATAATAGAGAATACGTCCCGAGAAATCGAGACGTTTTTTTTATTTAATAATGCTGTAAACTGAAACTCAGACAGATTCCTAAAATATATCCGGATCTCCTTTACCTTCTCGAATGACTACTGGTTCATAACCCGACAAATCGATTATTGTTGAACCTACATTATCGCCATAACCACCATCAATTACTAAGTCAACCAAGTGTTGCCATTTTTCAAAAATCAATTCCGGGTCAGTAGAATACTCTAAAACTTCATCGTCATCGTGAATGGAAGTTGAAACTATTGGGTTTCCTAACATTCGAACAATGTCCAATGCAATTGTATTATCAGGCACCCGAATACCAACCGTTTTCTTTTTGCGGAACGCTGATGGCAAATCGTTATTACCAGGCAAAATGAAAGTATAAGGCCCAGGTAATGCGCGTTTTAATATTTTAAAAGTTGGCGTATCTATTTGCTTCACATAATCTGAAAGATTACTTAAATCGCTGCAAACAAAAGAAAAATTAGCTTTCTCCAACTTAACCCCTTTGATTTTGGCAATGCGTTCCAATGCTTTGGTATTGGTAATGTCACAACCCAAACCATAAACGGTATCGGTTGGATAAATAACCAACCCACCACTTTTTAAAACATCAACTACCTTTTTAATAGCAGCTTCGCTGGGTTTGTTTTCATATATTTTTATGAATTCAGCCATAAATTAGAAAATAGATGAAAGAGAAAAGATAAAAGACTCGCCTCTTTATAGTTATATATTCTTGATTCCTATCCAACCACATCCAACTTCGCAAAACGAAGTAATAGCTTCTTAATTCCACCTACTTCAAATTTTATTTCTGCTTTTTTATCAGCACCGGCACCTTCTAGACTAACGACTTCGCCTTTACCAAATCGCTCGTGTATGACTATATTCCCGATGGTTAATTTACTGTCAAATAAATTCGAATTACTCGGGGCATTTCCAATAGGTTTTAATTTACGAATATTCGCAGATGAAACCGGCTCGTCTCCATATTTCTTTGGAGGCGTTCCTGAAGTTGGTTTGGCCAATCGCAATTTGGATTTATCAATATCACCAAAAATATCCAAATCTATTGTTGGTTTATATCGATAACCTGAATCCATAGGGTTTATATATTCAAGATACTCATCTTTTATTTCTTCAATAAAACGAGAAGGTTCACTATCTACCAATTTTCCCCAACGGTAACGCGATTGCGCATAGGTTAAATATGCCTGATGTTCGGCTCGGGTTAAGGCAACATAAAACAACCTTCTTTCTTCTTCCAATTCGCTTCTGGTATTCAAACTCATTGCACTCGGAAACAAATCTTCTTCCATTCCAACTACAAAGACATACGGGAACTCCAAACCTTTTGCTAAGTGAATCGTCATCAAAGCTACTCTGTCATCATCGCCAGTGTCTCTATCTAAATCGGTAGCCAATGCTACGTCTTCCAAAAACTCGGATAAAGCGCCACGCGCTCCATCAATTTCTCTTTGGCCTTCGATGAAATCTTTTATACCACCCATTAAGGTTTCTATATTTTCAATCCTTGCAATACCTTCGGGCGTTCCGTCTTTTTTGAGTTCCTGAATTAAGCCTGTTTTTTTGGCAACATGTTCTGTTAATACAAAGGCATCCTGCTGTTCGTTGATAATTTGAAAACTCTTTATCATTGTCACAAAATCTTCCAACTTCTGCTTGGTCCCTGAGTTTAATTTCAAATCAATCTTATTGATGTTTTCCATCACCTCAAAAATGGAACGTTTATAGTGATTGGCGGCAACAGTAAGTTTTTCGATAGTGGTATCTCCAATGCCACGAGCCGGATAATTGATTACACGAACTAATGCTTCTTCGTCTTTTGGATTAATTACCAATCGTAAATAACACAATACGTCTTTTATTTCCTTTCTTTGATAAAAAGACAAACCTCCATAAATTCGATACGGAATATCGCGTTTACGTAATGCATCTTCCATGGCGCGAGATTGTGCATTGGTTCGGTACAAAATGGCAAACTGACCATTTAACATTTGGTTGCGCATCTTTTGTTCAAAGATTTCACCGGCTACAAACCTGCCTTCTTCTCCATCGGTAATACTGCGATGTACTTTGATTTTTGGACCAAAATCATTTGCTGTCCAAACTATTTTTTCGAGTTTGGTTTTATTTTTATCAATTATCGAATTGGCGGCTTCAACAATGTTTTTTGTAGAACGATAATTTTGTTCTAATCGATACGTTTTTACATTTTCATAATCTTTTTGGAAATTGAGAATGTTATTGATATTGGCACCACGAAATGCATAGATACTTTGGGCATCATCGCCTACGACACAAATATTTTGAAATCTATCACTCAAAGCTCGAACGATTAAATACTGTGAGTGGTTGGTATCTTGGTACTCATCAACCAAAATGTATCGGAATCGGTCTTGGTATTTAGCTAAGACATCCGGAAAACGATTTAAAAGTTCATTGGTTTTTAATAACAAATCATCAAAATCCATGGCGCCGGCTTTGAAACATCTGTCAACATAATTGGCATAAATTTCTCCCAAACGTGGCTTTTTGCTCATGGCATCCTGCTCTTGTAATTCGGGATTGTTCAGGTATGCTTTAACGGTAATTAATGAATTTTTATACGATGATATTCTGCCCAAGATTTGTTTAGGTTTATAAATATCTTTATCCAATTGCATTTCTTTAATAATAGCCGAAATCAATCTAACACTATCTTGAGTGTCATAAATGGTAAAATTAGAAGGAAATCCTAATTTATCAGCTTCGCTTCTTAAAATTCGTGCAAAAACAGAATGGAAAGTTCCCATCCAAAGATTTTTGGCTTCGTTAGTTCCGACAATATCAGCGATACGCTTTTTCATTTCGCGTGCAGCTTTATTGGTAAACGTCAATGCCAAAATATTAAACGAATCCACACCCAAACTCATTAGATAGGAAATACGAACTGTCAACACTCGGGTTTTCCCTGAACCGGCGCCAGCTATTATAATCATTGGTCCGTCTTTCTGAAAAACAGGTTGTTGTTGGGCTTCGTTAAGTTGGGAAATATATTGCTGCATTTTAAAAAAGTACCTAAGTTACTGAGTCGCTGTGTTGCTGAGTTTAAAAATCGTTTTGTACAAATTTAATGTTAGTTGACTTCAATTGCAATATAGATTTACTATTTATTCTATTATATTTGTGAACAATTTTAGACACAAATCAACCATGAATTCAGATAAAATTTTAGAATTACTAATGTATGCTGTTCCTTCACTGATAACTGGTAGTGTAGCGTATTATTTGTTTGATAATTACTTCAAAGACCAACAAAATACGAGACGCTGGTTGTTGCAAAAAGAAAATCAGAAGCAGGCTTTGCCTTTACGTTTGCAGGCGTATGAACGATTGGCGTTGTTTTTAGAGCGCATCAATCCGGCGAAATTATTGATTAGAGTAGCACCTTTGAGCGACAATAAAATAGATTATCAAAACCTTTTGATTCATCATATTGAACAAGAATACGAGCATAACA
>NZ_JBMOGQ010000068.1:0-11455 GCF_049318325.1 Flavobacterium sp.
CAATTTTTTGCTTTTTTTATGGTATTTATATACTTAATATTTATTCATTATTTTTCCGGAGACCTTAGCGGAAAAGATAGTTCTTGTTGGTAATTTCAAATCTAATTAATGAAAAAATATATTAAATTATTTATCATTATTATACTCCTTTTTGGAGCAAAAATTATTTTCGACAAAATATATTACAACGGTAAAAAAATAGATAGTTTTAATAACGTGTCAGTTTATTATAATGGGAATCCTATGAATATTAAAGGTAGAAATCTAACAAAAAGCGGTTATAATCTTGGTCTAAAGTATCAGTGTGTTGAATTTGTTAAACGTTATTATTTTGAGCATTTAAATCATAAAATGCCTGACAGTTATGGTCATGCTAAAGACTTTTACAATAGAGAAACTAATGATGGAGAATTAAATATTAGCAGAAATTTACTTCAATACAAAAATCCTAGTTTTTCAAAACCTAAAGTGAATGATATATTGGTTTTGGATAAAAGTACCTTCAATAAGTTTGGACATGTTTCGATAGTATGTAAAGTAGATGGAAATTCAATAGAAGTAATTCAACAAAATGTATTTTTAAATACTAGAGACAATTACGACTTAAAATTTGTTGATGGCAAATGGGAATTAGATAATAAAAGGATTTTATGTTGGCTGAGAAAAGGTTAATATCAGAAATGTTTTTTTCACAAAATGGGAAAAGAGAAAGCAATGAAGACTATTTAATCCATCATCCAAATAAATTTTATGCAGTTCTGGATGGTGTTGGGGGAAATGGAAATGGCGAAATAGCTTCAAAATTAGTTGGAGAAACCGTAAAAGAATCACTTTTAGAATCTAAGTCTATTACTGAAGCAATTGAAGAAGCTGAAAAAAAATTAAGTTCATACAAAACAAAATTTCCTTTAACTGAACACATGGCAACTACAATTGCTGTTGCTGAAATATTAGAAAATAGCATTCTAATATCTTGGGTTGGAGACAGTCGAGTTTATCAATTTCGTGATGGTAAAATAATGTTTAAGAGTTATGACCATACTTGGGTTGCGAATGCTGTTAAAAAAGGCGTTTTAAGCTCCGTGGAGGCACTTTTTCATCCTAGAGCTAATCAGCTTACGAAATCTATAAAAGATAGCTCAAAACCTGTAAAATTAGAACAAGTTTTAATAGACGATATTCAACCAAATGATTACTTTTTAATTTGCAGTGATGGGATAACAGAATCATGGATTGATTCTGATTTAGAAGAGCTATTTTCTAGTTCATATTCCTTTTATTATATTGCATCAAACCTTGAAAAAGAGTGCAAAATTTATTCTGACGATAATTATACAGCAATAGTATTTCAGATTGATTAATACTCGTTACTTTGAGAAAATACTTTTCCCATACTTTAATTCATTATACCACAAAGCATCCCTATGTATTTTATAACGCATTTTGTTATCACTGACAGTGTAATGAACATAAGTTTCATCAATCTTTATAATTCTGGGATTTAGTTTAATTTTTTCCTCTTCGTGATATAAAAGATTTTTGTAAAGTCTAAAATTTGAATCTCTTTCAAAATCATTTAAACTTGGTTCCGAAAACCAAACAAAATTACCATCTTGGACAATAATACTTTGAAGCCAATTGATGTTTTTACAATGAGGATGTGGTTCATTTATTAATTCTGACACTTCTCCTTTAACACCTTTTGTCAACATTTCTTCAATAAAAACATAATCTAGTTCATTAATAAATCCATTAGGAATAAGAACTTTTTCGACAAATTCTTCTAGTCTATATGGGGGAGAGTTCATTTCTGCTGTGATTAAAAGATTTCCATTAGTAACCCCTGAAAAATTGTGTTTAATAGAAAATTCCGCTATACTACCAAATTTTTTAACAACACTTGAAACTTTAATAATAATAGCTGAAAAAACAATTTTTTGAAGGTCTGAATCGTTATATATTATCATAAGAAGTATTTAATTATGCTACTTTTTTTAATTTAGTTGAATCTTTATTAAATTCGTTTAATTCTCTAACATACTTTTTAAAGTTACTCCAATGTCTTTGAACAGTTGAACGTGAAAAAATATTTAAATCAATCACAGATTTTTGAGTTATTTTTCCAAATAGTTCAAAATCCCAATTTTCTATTATTTCGTAAATTGCAACTTCGGTTTCTTTAGTTCTTTTTGCTCCTACAATTGCACCTGTAATTTTCGATTTTTCTGATTTTGTTAGTTTTTTGTTGGGATTAAATAGAATTAATCTTTCTTTGTTGTGGTGCATTTTTAAACTACCTTCTTTACGTTTATTAATTACACTTGTAATAACTGAGTTTATTTCTGTTTTTGTTAAATTTGGGTTCATTTTTTTATTGAAATAAATACTTTTATTAAATAAATAATCTTTTCCTAAATGAGGATTGAGTAGTGCAAATTGACTTAGTATTCTAAATAAAAAGTTATTTCGATTGCCCTTTTCTACCCCATTCCAAGGCATATATGGAGCACAAATAGTTACTTTATCTTCAAAATATAAATATTCCTTGTCGTAATTATCTCCAACAAAATATTCGTATGAATTATCAATTCTCTCTTTTATTATAGGGATATTTGTAAAAGCTTCACTTAGTACTATACATTCTTTTTTTTCTTTTATAATATTAAGTGAAGCTTTTTTACTATTCTTACACTCATAAACCCTTGAACCAGTATTACAATATAGGGAGGGGTCATAGCTCAATACGTTCTGCTGTATAGCTTTACGGGCACCATCATCAACTTTAACACCTAGTATTATACCAAGTGAGGCATAAACATCTTTGAAGTTGTCTAGGGTTAGGTTGTCCGCCTTTACTAAAATACCATACCCTGTATTGGAGAGAGACCGCCATTTAGCGTAAATATACTCATTATGAGGGATTTCTATATTATCATCCACATCAATATAAATCAATCCAGTTGGACGAATAACATTTTCATCTTTGGCATAATCTTCATAAAGGAAGTTAAATCTAAATGTGGGTAAAGCGGTGGTTTTTATATTGTCATATTCAGGATGTCCTTTACCAAAATATCTGGCTTTTTTGATGTTTAATAGGTTTTCATCACCGTACTTAATTTTATTTAACATATCTTCAACAGTTATTTTCCCTATTATTGAAGGCGACTTGCAATTTTTAAAATGATTTATCCAATAAACTTTGTTTTGGTTGTCTTTAAAATCATTAAGCTTTATTATTTTACTTGAATTTTTCATTAGGTTATTTTTATTTATAAAAAGACAAAGCAATGCCTACGATGTTACAAACACCGCTAAATCTTATGAGTTAATTTTAAATTACTAAATTGGGAACTAGCCTAAAAGCTAATAAAAAAGCTTAAAAAGTCAATACACTTTGAAGCGACAACAAATAAATACAATTGGTAAATGGGTTTTGCAGTAAAAGAACACACTGCTAAGAAAACAGACAGGTTTTGCCATAAATACGTTTTTCTTTTAGTTAAACACTCACATCTTTTTTCCACCTTACATACGCTTACGCAGGTTGGCATAGGATTAACCTAACTCTTGATATTTTTGCAAAATTACAAAAAAATACTGGATTAGGCAAGTTTAAAACGCTAAAAATGAACGTATAGTGAATTGTAGTTGTTTATAGAGTATTTGAATACTATTTTTATTTCTATTAAAAAGTGGCAGGAAAGTGGCAGGAAAGTAAGTAAAACACTTTTGTAATAATTTTGAAAATTGATTATATTTCATTAAATTTGAATATCAATAATCAGCTACTTTTAACCTGATAAAGCCCTTAAAAATGCTATAAGTTGTTACCTTTCAAAGAAAACAGCAAAAAAAAATCCTCACATTTCTGTGAAGATTTTAGTAGCGAGAGAGAGATTTGAACTCTCGACCTCAGGGTTATGAATCCTGCGCTCTAACCGACTGAGCTACCTCGCCTAATATTGAATTTCCTAAATACTTCACTGATTTCTATTTGTTATAATAGTTAAGTGGCACATCTTCGGCTTAATTGCGGGTGCAAATATAAAATTAATATCAATGGTTACAAACTTAAAGGGTTTATTTTTTTTATTTTTAGAAAAGGTTTTTTTTTTGATTTTATATTCTATATATTTCCAAAAAAATTTGTTCAATCATGATTAATAAAATACGTTATGAACTTGAGTTTCCATTAAACTCATCTCCTCAATTACTATATCAATATATTTCTACACCTTCTGGTTTACAGGAATGGTTTGCTGATAATGTTAATTCAAGAGGGGAGTTTTTTACTTTCACTTGGGATCATGTTGATGAAAATGCTCGTCTGGCCTCTAAAAAGACAGGTGAGAAAGTAAAGTTCAAATGGGTTGATGAGGATAAAAAAGATACCGAATACTATTTCGAGTTAAGAATTTTGGAAGACGAAATTACGAAAGACGTTTCCTTAATGGTTGTAGATTTTGCAGAGGAAGATGAATTAGAGGAATCAAGATTATTATGGGAAAATCAAATATCCGATTTAAAACACGTCATAGGTTCTGTTTAAAATCAATTTTTTAAAAGTTATATTTGTCCCGTCTTGTTCTAAAACCGAGACTGGATTTTTTTATGATTAATTTTAATGGTGTAATTCAAGATTCGGATTTGCAGTTAACAGTTTCTAATAGGTCATTCCTATATGGCGATGGCATTTTTGAAACTTTGAAAATAGTAAACAATAAAATACTATTTTTTGAAGATCATTATTTTCGATTAATGGCTTCTATGAGAATTGTGAGAATGGAAATTTCAATGACATTTACCATGGAATATCTTGAGGAACAAATCTTAAAACTTGTTGGGTTATTGGCTATTCAAGATTCTGCACGAGTACGATTTACTGTTTTTAGAAACGAAGGCGGATTTTATTTGCCAAATGATAATTCAATTTCATTTGTGATTCAGGCATCTAAATTGGAAAACATAAGGTATAAAATTTCTAAGATTCAATTTGAAGTTGATTTATATAAAGACTTTATTGTTCCAAGACAATTGCTTTCAACGCTCAAAACAGCTAATAAAATTACACATGTAACGGCAAGTATTTTCGCCAAAGAAAATCAACTGGATTCTACTTTACTTATTAATGAAATCAAAAATGTAATAGAAGCAGCAAACGGAAATCTGTTTATGCTGATGGAAAACAAATTGATAACTCCACCTATATCTGAAGGATGTTTGAACGGAATAATGAGGAAACAAATTATCTCTTTGGCTAAACAAATTGATTCAGTCGAAGTTATAGAAGATGCTATTTCTCCTTTTGATTTGCAGAAAGCGGATGAACTATTTATTACCAATGTTATTGTTGGAATTCAACCCATCACAAAATACCGTAAAAAAGAATTTGAAGTTCGTTTAGCGAATCAGTTGTTAGAAAAATTGAATGCTTTAATAGTAGCCTAATTCAATATCGGATTTTCAGGTGCGTTTGACCAAATTAAATAATCTCCTCCAAGTTCCAAAATTTTCTCTTTCCAAAAATGGGCAGATGCTTTACTTAGAATTTTGTTTTTATATGTATTCTTTATCAAAATCCATGAGTTAGATTGCATTTCATTTTCTAATTGTTTTGAATCCCAACCAGTGTATCCCAAAAAGAAGCGAATATTTTTTTTCTTAATAACACCTGTATTGATTAATTCTTTGGTGAATTCAAAATCGCCACCCCAAAATATCCCATTAGAGATTTCAATACTATTCGGAATTAAATCTGGGATATTATGAATAAAATATAAATTGTTTTGTTCTACCGGACCACCATTATATATTTTGAAATCGGAGTCAATCTCGGGAAGTAAGTCATTAATAGTGTATTTGAGTTGTTTATTTAAAATAAATCCAACCGAACCTTCAGAAGTATGATCAGCTAACAAAATTACAGATCTATTAAAAGATAAGTCGCCAATAATAGATGGCTCGGCTACTAACAAATGCCCTTTTTCTAATTTTTCTGCAATCATCTTGGATTAATTTTTATTAAAGTTGCTAAAAAAATAATTAGTAAACAAATTTCTGAGAACTAATAACAAAAAAAACCATTCCAAATTAATGGAATGGTTTATATACTATTTGAGTAAAATTCTTAGTTTACTGATCCGTCTAATTCTGCACCAGCTTTGAATTTAACTACATTCTTAGCAGCAATTTTGATAGTTTTTCCTGTTTGAGGGTTTCTTCCATCTCTTGCAGCTCTTTTAGATACTGACCAAGATCCGAATCCTACTAAAGATACTCTTCCACCTTTTTTCAAGGTGCTTCCTACATTTCCTAAAAATGATTCTAAAGCCAATTTAGCAGCAGCTTTTGTTATTCCAGCGTCAGCTGCGATTGCGTCGATTAATTCTGATTTGTTCATAATGTTAGTTATTAATTGTTGGTTAAACATATTGTTAATGAAAACAAATTTAATAGGAATTCCTTACCGCACAAGCTTTTTCGTTTTTTTTTCAAATATTTGTTGATAACTTGGTTCATTTGTTGATAAACCTAATGTTTTTAATATGTTTTTGAATATAAAAACGCCATGAGACCTTATATTGCTTGAGCATTTTCTGAAAAAGCTATCCCGTTTAGTAGCTCATTGACCTGCATTTTTTTCTTTCCGGGAAATTGAATGCTAATTATTTGGACGAAACCATCTTTTACAGCAATTTTAATTTCCTTTTTGGTTGTGACTATAGTGCCTATATTATAGGTGTGATTTTCAAAAATAATTTTTGCTTCATAGATTTTTACATTCCATTCTTGACCACTATCTTTAAAATAACACCAAGCTACCGGATAGGGCGATAGTCCACGTATTAAGTTATAAATTTCAGTTGCCGATTTGGTCCAATCGATTTTGCAGTTTTCTTTATTGAGTTTATGAGCTGTTTTTATTTCTGGATTATCTTGCTGAATTGTGGTAACGACAGTGCCTTTTTCTATTGACTTTAAAGTATCAATAACGGTATTACTTCCTAAAACCATAAGCTTGTCATGAAGTTCTCCTGCATTTTCATTTGGACTGATTTCGATTGCTGCATTTAAAATCATCGCACCGGTATCAATCTTGTCATCAATAAAGAAAGTAGTGACTCCAGTTTTTGTTTCTCCATTAATAATAGCCCAATTGATTGGAGCCGCGCCACGATAGTTTGGCAGCAATGAAGCATGAAGATTAAAGGTTCCTAATTTTGGCATTCTCCAAACTACTTCCGGCAACATTCTAAAGGCAACTACAATTTGTAGATTCGCATTTAATCTTAGCAGTTCGGCTAAAAATGTTTCGTCTTTAAGATTGGTAGGCTGCAATAATTTCAGATTATGCTCTAAAGCATATTCCTTCACAGCCGAATATTTAATTTTTTGGCCACGACCGGCAGGTTTATCAGCAGCAGTAATTACTCCAACAACTTCATACTTGTTTTTGATAATTGTATCTAGTATGCCAACTGCAAACTCAGGTGTACCCATAAAAACGATACGCAACTTTTCCATATATGCTGAATTTAATTCAGTATCTTTTTTAAAGAGTATAAATTATTTGAATTGATACTAATGATATCGCTTTCCAAAAGATTCTGAAGCGCAAATATAACATCGTCTTTCGGAAGTTTCGTCAACTTTTGAATATCTCTTGAGTTAAAATCCTGCATTTTCAATAAAGCAATAATTTTCTCCGAATTCGTTACCGGATTTTGTTTCTTTTTATTTTTGGAAATGCAATAGGAGCAAATACCACAATCGGCTGTAATGGTTTCTCCAAAATACTGCATCAGTAATTTCTGTTTACAGGTTTTAGTTTCTTTACTATAATCTAATACTGCTCGAAGTTGTTCAGTTTTCAATTTGTTTTGTGCTTCCAGATGTTTAGACACTCTGTTAATGGTACGCTCGTCTTCCCGAACTTCATTGAAGGTAATCGTGGCATCATTATTTTTAGCAATCAAATCAATGACTTGCTTTTCATTTAATTTTTGTAAAAGCGAAAATACCTGCTTTTCTGTACTATTTGATTTCTTAGCAATCAATGTCGAATTAAAAGCAGTTTGCATATCATAAATTCCGGGATAGGTCCTAAGAATGGTTAAAATGATTTCTTCATCATTGGGATTCAAACTCATATATCGAATCAATTCTTTGGATGGAATGATAAACTGAATGCTGACTTTTTCTGAGAATTCCTGCGATAAATTAATCACACCTTGTCTGTCCAAAAATTGTAAAGCATTGTAAGTTTTCAGTATTGGAAAATTATATTTAGCACAAAACTGATTCAGATTAAAACTAAATTGTTCGTCAATACCTTCTCCATAAGCAATTTGGAAAAAACTGCACAATTTGGCAAATACCAAATTCAGAAATGTTTTATCTGGTAAAACACCTAAAAATTGTGCCTCGGCATGCAAAATATCTGTTGGATTGTTTAGTAGAATGGCAAATGCTTTTTCGCCATCTCTTCCGGCACGACCGGCTTCTTGGTAATAGTTTTCCAGGTTTTGAGGCAAATGCAGATGGATAATGGTTTTTACATTGGCTTTGTCAATGCCCATTCCAAAAGCATTGGTGGCAACGATCACCTGAACTTTTTCTTCCATCCAAAGTTTCATGTGCTTTTCTTTCTCTTTTGCAGTTAATCCGCCATGGTAATATGTTGCAGTAAATCCTTGGCTTTCCAATTGATGAACCGTTTCCAGACAACTTTTTCTATTAGTAACATAAATGATGGAAGGTTCCGGATTTTTTTGTAAAATTTGTTGCAAAAGATACAGCTTGTCTTCGGTTTCAAAAACCATGTACGCAATATTTGCCCGGTAAAATGATTTAGTGAAAATTTGAGGATTATCAAGCTTTAATTGGGTAATAATATCTTCTTTAACTCTCGAAGTCGCTGAAGCGGTCAAAGCCAAAAAAGGCACTTTCGGAAAGTATTCTTTTAACTGTACAATTTTCAAATAAGCAGGACGAAAATCGTGACCCCATTGAGACACACAATGCGCTTCATCAATAGCGATTAAGTTTATCGGCAGGTTTTTTATACGTTCTAAAATCCAATCGTTTTGTAATCGTTCAGGAGAAAGATATAAGAATTTATAATTTCCGAATTGGCAGTTATCCAGTAAATCAATAATGTCATCGTGATAAATTCCTCCTGTTAAAGCGATGGCTTTAATTCCCTTATTTTGCAGATTTTCAACCTGGTCACGCATCAAAGCAATTAATGGCGAAATGACCAAACAAATTCCTTCCTGCATCATGGCTGGCACTTGAAAACAAATCGATTTTCCACCTCCTGTTGGCATCAGAGCAAAAGTATCTTTTCCGTCCAAAACGGATGCGATAATTTTTTCCTGTGGCTCGCGGAAGGTATCGTGTTTCCAGTATTTTTGGAGGATTTCTGAAGCTTTATTCAAGTGATGAGTTTTGATTTATTCCCTTTGACTGTCTGTCTGCCGACAGTTAAACGCTCATGTTGAGAGCAAATTGATGTATCAAAGATATAAAATAAGATTTGGTTACTGTTACAGTAAAAGTGTATTATTGCAGGTGGTTTAATATAAATTCCATTCGCTTTTCAACGCTTCCTCTTGGCACTTCGATTAGGTTGTAACCATACTTTTGGTAAGTTTCTAAAAGATGATCGAAAATAAGTTTGGCTTGTTCAAAGTTTTCATAACGTGCTTCATCACTTTCGTATATTTCTTCCCATGGCGGAAGTAAAAAAACTTTAGAATAAGTATGTTCTCTACTGGCTTGATCAAAAAAAGCGGGGTAACTATCACCAATATAATGCATGTAAGCCAAAATATCAGGAATGCCTCGGTCTAAAAATACGATTTCAGCTTGATCTTGTGAGGCTTGTAAATATTGATTTTTTCTACCTTCCAATAGTAATTCGCTAAATAATAAAGGCTTTTCAAGAAATAATTGTTCAATACCTTGCTTTTTAGCTTCGAGTGTAATTTGACGTGAGATTTCAGGAAAACACGCATAACCCTGTTCGATAAATGCATCGATAATTGTGGTCTTCCCAGTGCCTGGACCACCAGTTATTACTATAAGTTCTTTTTTCAAGTTTTTTTAAATGAAGGGCAAATTTATTGAAACTAATTAGAATACTGAAAGTGTTTTGACTTTTATTTTTTACTTATAAAAACTATTTTTTCTAAATCTTAGAAACCTACTTCAAAAATCTAAAAGCAATACTGTATATTTGCTCTTATTTTGTTTAAAATGGATAATAAGACAGAAGAATTTTATATTAGATTGCGAGAGGAATTGAACAATACTTCAGAATGGCCTAGCGAATATTTATACAAGTTTATTGTGCCAACAAGTCCAAAAAAAATTGAAGAAGTAGAAAATGCTTTTGACAATATTGGTGCTGTAATTAAAACAAAACAATCAAAAAACGCAAAATATACTAGTATTTCAATAAATGTGATGATGGAAAGTCCGGAACATGTCATTGAAAAATACATAGAAGTATCTTCTGTACAAGGAATAATATCATTATAATGGCAGAGAAATATATTAAAGAAAATGCAAACGAAGTGGTCTACCATTTGGAATACAACGCCGAAAGACCACATTTAATAATTCCTGAATATGGACGTCATTTGCAAAAATTGATTGACCAAGCTACCGCAATTGAAGATAAAGAAAAGCGTAACAAAGTGGCAAAATATATCATTCAGGTTATGGGAAGTTTAAACCCGCACTTGCGTGATGTTCCCGATTTTCAACACAAATTATGGGATCAGATATTTATCATGTCCGATTTTAAATTAGATGTAGATTCTCCTTATCCAATACCAACCAGAGATGTAATTCATCTAAAACCGGAAAGGTTAGCATATCCTCAAAAAAATCCGAAATATCGTTTTTATGGGAATAATATAAAGTACATGATTGATGTGGCTAACAGTTGGGAAGAAGGTGAAATGAAAGATACCCTGGTAAAAGTAATTGCCAATCACATGAAAAAGTCTTATTTGAGTTGGAATAAAGACACCGTTACTGACACTGTTATTTTTGAACATCTCTATGAATTGTCGGGTGGAAAATTAAATTTACTGCAAAGCACCGAAGAGTTGTTAACCACAACTGATTTGCTGCGTACCAATAAAAAAATGTCCAATAAAAACATGCCTGCTTCTAATCCGAATATTAAAACAAATAAAAACGGGAAGAAGCCGTTTATAAAGAAAAATAACAATAACAATAATCCAAAATAGTTGTCTGTTATCCGTTGTCTGTTATATTCATTAACCGACACCCGACAACCGACAACCGACAACAAAAAATATGGGAACTTTTAAAATAGAAGGAGGAATCCAATTAAAAGGTGATGTACAGCCACAAGGTGCAAAAAATGAAGCATTGCAAGTTTTATGTCCGGCATTATTAACTTCAGAAAAAGTTA
>NZ_JBMOGQ010000069.1:0-11427 GCF_049318325.1 Flavobacterium sp.
TTTGACATGGCTTTGAGTTCGGTTATTCGGGAAGCCTTATTGTGGAAGAAAAAACGACCTGTTTTTTCAGATTCACCAACAGTACATTTGACTCCTAAAGAGATAGAAATTATCAAATTGGCAACACTAGAAAAATGCAGTAAGGAAATAGCCGATGTTCTGAATATTAGCCCTCGAACTGTGGAAAAGCACCGCAATCATATTATGGAAAAAACTCAATCAAAGAATTTTATCGGGGTTGTTTTGTATGCCCTTAAAAATAAAATTATTGAATTGGAGGAAATATAATCATACACGGTGTAGCTGTTAAAAAAAACTCAGTAGTAAAATATATATGTTTTTCTTCCTAAACATTTGGATTTAAATTTTATTTAATTTCACACATCACTCCACTTCCTTTGGCGACAACTACTCCTATTTAGGGATTGCTATATCAAATAAAACCACCTAAAAAAGCATTACTAACTATATCATAAGCTTTATCAAAATATTTCTAAAGGTTTTTTTGAAAGAATTTTATCCAAAGTGAATTTCATTTTTAATGTAAAAGCTTTGGGATGTCCAAGTTATAAGTTCTGTTGGTTATCAAAAATATATCTATAGTTTAATCATACTTATAAGATAGTTTAACTTATGTGAAAGTTGACTGTAAAAAGTACAATTTATTCTTTTAATTAATAAGCCCAGAGACTTTCTCGGGCTTATTTGTTTTAAAATAATTTTTATTAAGATTTACATCTTATATAAGATCTTGGCATCTACAATTTGCCCATCACAAATAAGTGCAACGGTATAAAACCCGTTTGGATAATTGGAAAGATTTATATTTACTTCTGAAGCATTTATATCTACTATATAATTGTTAGAATCACCTGTAGTTCCATAATTTCCTATAACCATTAGATAAGCAGAACTTGCTTCGTTTATTTTATAAGAAACTGTAGCAATGTCTGATGCAGGATTTGGAGAAATAGCGTAAAGAGCATTTGGATTTAACTTAACTTCAACTTCTGTGTAGTCTTTAAAACCGTCAGTTCTTATTACTTCTAATTTAAATTTTTGAGCTATTTCAGTAGCAATATTAATTTCTCTGCTTGAAGCTATAAGCGTTCCATTTTCATCATACCAATTATAGGCAGCAGCGTCATTAATTTGTTCTGCCGTAATAGTAATTGGTTCGTTTTTATCTACATATTTAGTTCCACCAGCATCGGCTACAAATAGCGGTTTTTGCTCTTTTTTTATGACATATGTTTGTCCTCCGATTATTCTGCCTGTGCTAGTTTCTCTCTGAATGATATGATATACATATCTTGCTTTATCTGTAATTTCTTTTGTTAAAAAATTAAATTTCAAATATAGTGTTCCTGTTTCAAATGGGTTTAATTCTAAATCCCTTAAGAAAACATTGTTGTCTTTAATTAGTTTAACCTTTTCGTCTAACGTATTATCTATTCGTTCAGCAGTTTTACCACCACGAACCCAAGCTTGGTATAGTATTTCATCTAGTTTTAGTGATACTTCTGCCTCATCATAAATTGGTTTACCCGTTTCTAAATCTTCTTTTATCAATTCTAAATAGAATGATTTTGGACTATTGAAACTGTTTCCCACAGCAATAACCCCTCCAATAGTTTGCTCCTCTGGATTATTTGAGGTAACATCGACCAACGTTACATTTTTAAGCGCTATTTTGTCATTATTCATTAAGTTTTCAATGAAATCTTCTGTATCTGTAGACTCGGTCTCCTCAGATTCTGTATCTACTTTTGCCAACAAACCAAATGTCCATGGTTCGTCAACAATATTTTTGTATTTATCAGGATTTGGAACCTGGAACGGCATACTAATAATGGTTTCTTGTTCTGGAAGCAGTTCTGGTATTTGTGCTTCACCAATTAATTCACCAAGTTTAGTATCACTACCGTTAAAAGTAGCGCCATCCCAAGTATTTGGCCAGCGTAGCGAAGTTGATGATTTTGCCCAATAGGTTCTTAAACCTCTAGGAGGAGATGTAGTACATCCCGTATTTGCAATTCTAACATATACATAGTTAGGATTTGATTCATTATAAACTGGATTTTGATGTACAGTACTTCCGTCTTGATTGTTACGAACCCAAATATTTTCACTTGCCCAACTAGACTGTAAATTATTTGAAGTTACTAAAGAATTTGAAGGCTCTGCTTTCAATGATATATTGCCAGTCACTTGACTTTGTCTGAATGAGATTGATGTTGGTAATTGCTCTATTGTTATTTCGAGAGAAACCCATTCGCTAAAGTCAGGACAACTGTTGTTTTTTGCTCTTACTTGAACAGTGGTTGTTCCTGCTGCTATTGGACAAAGATCGAGATAGTTTTTAGGAGAGGAGTTATTGATAAATAATAAATTATATCCATTTGGGCTTACTTCTTGCCATTGCCAGTTAGCACTATTAGCAGCCTCAGCCGCTGAGAGCCCAAAAAAGTTTGCAATCACTCTGTTTTTGGTATTCAAAATAGAAGGCGAAGTAAAAGCAAAGCTGGCGTCTGAGGTGATACAAAGACTGCGATTGGTGCAGCCGAAGGTGAATTTGTTGAAGGTAGGTTCACCTATGTAAAAAGATACTCTCTTGGTTGCTGTCTGTCCGCAAGAATTTGTAATTGTTGCCGTTAGTGTTTGTTGTCCGCTTCCACTTCCATTGGGTGTTAGTATGGCTTGGGTACCATTAGCGTCCAAATTCGCAATATTTGGGTTTGATATACTCCAAACTACTGATTGACCTGCTGTTACATTATTGAGATTGAAAATTGTTGGACCAGAAGTAGTGCACATATTAGTTACAGTGCCTTGAATTGAGGCATTACTAACGAAGGTTGTTAATCCATTGAATATAGTGTATGTCTTAGTTGTGGTTTGATTACAGGCGTTTTTAATTGTCGCGTTTAATTGAAGCAAACCATTATTTGATATATTGTTTACTGTTACTCCTGAATTAGATAAATTGCTCAAAGTACCATTTCCTGTTAAACTCCATTGTACTGATTCTCCAGCAGCAACATTGACATTAGATATAGTATAATTTTCAGTGCCTGTACAAATGCCTGTAGGCCCTGAGATAGTAGCTGAAGAATTAAAAGCAGCCCTTGTGACACTTTTTGAACTTATTACTTTGTAGAGAGGATTCCCTGATGACCTTTTTAAAGTACATGATAGATTATATCCGCTACCAGACAAAGGAGGGATTACATTAACAGCGTTTCCATTACTTGGACCAGTTATCGATGCACCACCATCTACATTCCAAGCTATAACATTTGCATTTGTAAAATTTGAAAAAGAAAACGTTGAGATAGTTTGGTCACCACAACTACCAATAACTGTAGCCCCATTAATAATTGGTGGTTTCATTCTGTATACATTAGAAATGCTTAATGAATTTTCTAGATAATTAAAGTAAGCGATAATCTCTCCTGTATTTTGTTTTTTATAATACCCTGAAACTCTTACTGTAACAACATCAAAAGATGCCGTTCCTCCATCACCCCATTGTATGGGAATAATAAGAGGATTTACACCATCAAACGTAGAATTGTTATAATAACTGCTTTGATTACCCGAATTCCCTATATATCCTGGTATAGAAGTACTATCATCATTATTTCCAGTGTTTACAATCCATTCAGTAATAACATATCTGTCAGCGGTAATTCCACTACTATTTGTTGGATATACCGGAGAAAACGTAAAAGTATAATCATATGGAATACCAACTTCAACAGAAGTTGGTCCATTGGTGGAAACAGACTGCTGTGCTATCATACCCCAATTAAGTAGTATGATTGCAAATAATAAATATTTTTTCATTTTTAAATAATTAAAGTTTTTTTGTTTTTTCTAAATGTATTTGAAACCCAACACCTAACCTTATCATGTCAACTGTTGTTGATGAACTTAAATTATTTGAATTATAGTTTAAAGTTATCTCTAAAGCCACTTTTGGATTAAAAAAGAAAACAGGTCCCGCTTTAACATCCAGTATTGTACCAGTGCTGTCTTCGTTATTAGAACCGCTTACAGTATATCCAACTTGTGTTAAAACGTTTATCTTTTTGTCCGATTTTAATAAATAGTATCTAACATATAAACCAGCGCCATAACCAAATGAGGCAGGTGATTCGCTTTCTTTTGTGTTTATATAAATAAGTTGTGGAGAAACTCCTATGGCAAAATTATTAACTAGAAAGTACCCAAAATTTGGTCTTAATTCCAAAACCATACTATTCTGTTCTATTTGCTGATTTTTATACTTTTGAGAATAAAAACTTCCATTCCCCCCCACCATCCAATTCCCTCTGGTGATTTGAGCGTTAGTGGTTAGTGTAAAAAAAAGAATAGCGATTGTGGTTTTTAGGATTTTCATAGTGTTTGATATTACTTGTTATTAAAGATTTGTTTTTCTATTTTTGAAGTGTTTTAGTTAACCTGTGTGAGAGCTGGTTTTCTTGACTGTGAGAGCTGCTACCTCCCGTAGCGGCTTTCTCTTTTTGTGTTTTTTTTAAATCATAGTTTTATTTTAATAGTTCATATTAAAGCGACCTTCTCGAACCTTTACGATTTCTCCATTTGAGTTAATTGCATTAAACCAAAATGTGTTTGAAATAATTTCAGTTATTGTAAGTTATTTTTAACTCTTATGTTACTTGGGAGTTGGTTTCATAATACATTTCGCTTAAATCAGTATTTTATGTTACATATTCGCCTAATTTTGAATTGGGGACATACTCTGATAGTGGAAACGTGACGCCTACATTGTCATGAAGGTTTTGATTGTATGAGAAAATATAAATTATACGAGCATTCTCATTTGAACCCTGTAATGTGTATGCAATTAACCAAACAACATGCTATGTTATCATCGATTTGGGTGGTGGTTGGAAGTTTGTTCAATTCTGTTTTAGGTTTATCATTGTTCTATAAAGTTAAATTGCTGTAAATATTCCTGTATAGACTATAAAAGTTGTACAGTTATATTTTAATTATACTTTATTAATTCTGTTAAAAAGTTTGCCATATTATTCAAATCATCTCTTTGTTCACTAGTAATTCCTTCAGGATCGAAATGCATGATGTCATTTCTAATAATTCGTATTTTGTCAAGTTGCTTGATAAAAGGTACCCTTTCGATATTTAAATTTAGTTTTTTCCAATTTACTTCATTTTCAATAAGTCTAATATATTGACCAAAGGTTAAGTCATCAATAAATTCAGCGGGTTCATCGTCAGAACAAACCCATTTTAAATCCTCAAGCAAGAATTTTTCATCTAAAAGTAACCTTATTAAATTTTCAATTTTTTCAAGTAGTAAAAATGGCTCTGTTAAAGTGAAAAATTGGGAACTAATATCAGTAATTGTAACTATGCCAGAAAGTGTTTTGTCCTTCTTTTGGACAAGTACTATTTCTTCTTTTATTACTGTTTTAATAGCTTCTAAAAGTGGAGTATCTAATTCTAAAATAACGACTTTGGTCTTTAAATAATCTTTTACATCTTTAGATGTGTTACCATTTGTTATTCCAATTCCAATTGTTTCCCAAGTTATAAGACCTGCAACGCTTTTAGGGTTACTCATAACTGGTAATTGAGAAAAGTTATGCATCATCATCAACGTTATAACATCAGATAATTTTGCATCTCTGTTAATTGTAATCGGAGGTTTGTTCGCAGAAGGTAAAATGCTAATTCTTAAAATAGGGTCACTATCAGATTTACTTCTTGCTCGAGCTTTATGCTTTAACTTTATACAACCATCAATCCAAACAGCAGAATAATGAGGGGTTGTTTCTAAATTTTTAGAAGTTAAAAAGCTGTCTATTCTAGCATTGTTGCCTTTCGTTCTTTTTTCACAATGAAAATAACTTAAAAAATCTCTAGGGGACATTTCAAATTCTTTATCCCTGTTTTCTTGAATTTCTTTTACTATTTCTAAAAAATCTTCTCTTACGTTCATTTTTTATATACTGGTATAATATAGCTGATAACTTAATAATACTTGATTATTTATTTTGCAAATTAAATAGGATGTCAGACAATTTAAATACTTATTTATGCGTATTTATCTAGACAGAAACATGTATTTTATTAGAGATTTTTGAAAGGGTGTTGTTATGTAAGAATTTTTTTTGAGCATTTTCATATCCTCGCTTACTTTTCTGTCTAGGACTTTGGTATAGCTCTGGTTGATTCAATCCATAACAGAAAGCATTATATTGTTAAAGTATTTTATGGATACAACTAAAAAAAACTCAATATAATATCGCTTGAGATTTTGTTGAAGAAAAGGAATATTAGATAATATTGTGGCTTTTGTGTATTTTAAGTTGTAAATTACACAAAAGATTGTTATCATAAGCATTCATTACTGGAAGTAGAAGGTTGTTTTATTTGCCCTTAAAAAACAAATTATTGAATTGGAGGAAATTTGAGTGCCAAGACTTTATTTGAATGTGTTTGTTTAATTATTTTTTTAGATAATGTTTGTAAATAAACAGAATATGTAAAAATGATGAGGATATCAATAAAATATCTTCTACTAGTTTTAAATTGTTCAGTTTGCAAATAACTCCCGGCAAGTCTAATAATATAATCATTTAAAATTTTCTTATCTTTTTGGTTTAAATTCCAATTCAAATAAAGTTTCTTAATGTTTATTGAATGCCTTATGATCTATACCAAAGCAGTTATACCGATATTGAAACTAATTACTAAATCTATCAAAAAATTACTGGTATTTGGTAATTTAAAAAAATTAGTATTTATACGTATTGTTTGATGTATTGCCTAATGTTAATTTTGGAAAATTAATATCTGAAATTAAAAACATGTATGGCATTTGATTTCCGTTTAAAAAAATCCTACGTTTATTTTGTTAATTTATTAAACCATTTAATTTATGAGAAAAAAAATTATTTCATCGGTTTTTTTATTAGGCTGTTCATTATCAGCTTTTTCATTAGAAAAAGAGGTATTGTCTATTAATAAAGATGTCATCCCTCAAATTTGTTGTGTAAGAACAGCATCTAATCAATCAACAGGAGAAAGTGTTTCAGTAAGAGCATGTGTCGATGTGACCGGTGATGCTGTAATTGATAAAGGTAAAGCTTGTGCAAGAGCAAAATCTATAGCGACAAAAGCTTTAACAGCTTTAAATGATACTCCAAAATAACATTAACTCAAATCTACAAATAATCATGAAAAAATATTTTATTTATTTGATGCTAATACCTTTCTTTTGTTTGTCACAAAATGAAAAAGTTGTTGTGAATTATAAATCCTTGACATCAGACGATAAAGATAACTTTGGATGTTTTGTTTACGATAACGGTAAATTAATATCCAATACTAGAGAAAGTCTTTATATTGAGACACCTCGTGACACTATTGTCGATTTGAATTACTTAGGAGAATACGATACTAAAGGCTTTGATTATAAATTCACCTACTACAAAAATTTAGATGACAAATATGTAATTCAAGATAGAAATTATGGTCTGAAAAAACTAATAAAAGATGATAATTATAGAATAAGTTGGAATATTACTTCTAATACAAAAAAAATATTGTCTTACGATTGTATGGAAGCAACAGGTTTTTTTAGAGGTCGAGAATATAAAGCTTATTTTTTGGAATCTATAAATATACATAGTGGTCCGTTTAAATTCGATGGATTGCCAGGTATAATTCTTGAGGTCAAATCAACTGACAAATCGGTTTCAATAGTCGCTACTGATATTACTTTTGATGAAGGGGATGTTAGCAATCCTTTTGGCAATATTGAAACGGTAACATGGTCAGAATTTATTAATTTTTACAAACAAAAATTTGAAAGAGTTACTACATCAAAAATTGAAGATAGCGACATATTTATGCCGAATAGATATATTGAATATCTAATGAATTAGTTTGATTTTTTTGAAGATTAAAAAAATATATAGGTACTGGTACGTTAGATAGTGGTGGAATTGGTGATTTGTATAATTATATAAGAGCTTTAAAGAGACAAAGTGATGGAAAAATAATTGTTGGTGGAAAATTCACTTTCTTTAATGGAATCACTGCAGGAGATATTACCAGAATTCAAGGAAATATTGGAACTCAAGCTAAAAACAAATCTATAATGTGTGTTAGTGAGCCTGAAATTGATATAAATAGTACTTTAGGAAATGTAAAAGTTTACCCTAATCTCAGGATTGGTGTATTAAACATAGATTTGTCAGGAGCAGAAGTAGATTATTCGAAAATAGTTCTATATAATCTTTTAGGACAAGAAGTTTAAAATTCATCAATTATTTCAAAAGAGATTAACGCGATAGACATTTTCAGTTTACCGAGTGGTTACTATATTTCCAAAATTGCAAATGAAAACTCAAGTATTCAGGTGAAACTATTAAAAGAATAACTTGTATGGCATTAGGTATATGGTTTAAGTATAAAAGCAATGTTTTTATCTAACATTGGAATTTAGCAAAATAAATTATCTGTAAATTTTGACTATCAGTAAAATACGATTTAAACTACCATTCAACATTAGATTAAGCAGTGAGTATAGATACTGTTTTTTTAGAAGCGATTAGAAAATGAAAAGAGATTGTTAGAGTCTGGAATTACACTCAGTAGTAGTGTAAATAAAGTGATGACACAAAATGCCTCAAAAAAGTATTGAAAGATGTTGTAATGTCAGTCTTAAAACAACTATTAAATTATTTAAAAAATGAAAATAAAATTATTTTATAATTTACGGTCTTAAATTTTGAATTACTCCTTGCACAACCTGGAATTCAATTGCAAAAATATTAGGGAGGAAGTCTTTATTAAGATTCATTTAGTATTGAAAAAACCAGTGATAGAAGTTCTGTTGTGGTATGAACTTCAACTGCATTGAATTTCGATGATCCCAAATTAAAGGAGCACAAGATATCTGGGTTGTCAAGTTGAGTTTCAAAGATGTCTTGTAGTGGCAAGAAAATTATTGAGGTTTGGAAATGAACTAAGATAATTATATTAATAACTTCTTATTGGGCTATACAATAGCTGGAACTTCTTAATCAACCGATGAAGAATTACATGTAATCATCAAGGTTCAGATAATCGTGTTTGAAATTAAACATTCTTATAGGCATACAATTACAATAAGCATTGGGAAGTTCTAATTATTATGAAGGTTTTAGTGTGTTATCAAGCACTGATAGATTCAATAACGGGGGAATTGTAGAATGTAATGATTGAAGTGTAACTGGAAATCGTTAAAATAATGATTACCGGTTAGTGAAGCTGAATAAAACCAATAAAACATAAACTTAAATTATGGCTATCCTACCAATTGTATTTTTATTATTCTTTTTTGTCTTTCTGTTTGTTCGAGAAATTGAACAAGACAAAAAGCGATTTCGTGAAACAAAGCGATTAGCGAATGAGCATGTTTTGAGAGAGGTAGAGCGATTTTTAGAGGAAAAAGCCAAAGAGAATGGCTGATATATTGCCCTTTCAGAAAGTTGTATTGTCTGTATCTTTATTTACTACTTAAATTTTGAACTAATAATTTTCTTTTAATGTTAACACCATTTTTTTTCAATCTTTGATATATTCTATTTCTAAATTTTTCTTTGTTACAGGTAACGGGTCACCAACAATTTCACTATTAATTTTTATTTCTAGCCGTCCGTCAATAATATTATAGGTTAATTCTTTTCAATATTTATGTGTTTTTCAATAATCCCTTAGGCTGCTTTTATAATTTTTAGAGTACTTGAGATTTGCTTTTGAAACATTTTTTCTATTTCTTCTACTTCTTCTACTTCTTCTATTTCTGATAAATTTACAAGATATATAAAATGTAAATACGTATTTATACGTATTGTTTGATGTATTGCTGCCCCTTAGTTTTAGAAAAAAAAATTTGAAATTAAAAAACGTGTATAGTATTTGATTTTACTATATCAAGCAGTGTTTTATCCCATGTTGAAATGCTTATAGCGCAAAAATATCTGGTAATAGTGGGCCATAGTTCATTATTGATCACAATACCTGTTATTAGGAGAACTTAGAATTATATAATTATTTATCATCTATTAGAGTACTTTCAGCGTAAGTGTATTATTTATAACTCAACATTAAATCATTTTTATGAAAAACCAATTTCAATTATTCAAATTCCTCAGTATTTGTATTGTGGTGTTTTTTAGTGGTATAATACTAGCAACTGCAAAAGATATTCTATGGGAGAAAAGCTATGGAGGCAAGCATGCTAATTATTTATTTGATGTGGTTCCCACGCCTGATTATGGTTTTTTGTTGGCGGGTAGTTCGTTGTCTAAAAAGACTGTAAATAAGACCGAAGATAATCGAGGGGATTTGGACTTCTGGGTTTGGAAAATGAATGAAAAAGGGGAACTAGATTGGCAGAAGGGTTTTGTGGGTTCTGGGAAGGATATTTTGAAAAGGGTGATTGAAACCCCTTACGGAGGTTATCTTTTGGCAGGAATCAGCAGAACTCTCCTTACTGCCGATGGCGGGGTAAAAGCCTCAGGGTATAAAAGCAGCGGTAAAGGGGGCGTTGATTTTTGGGTGGTAAAACTAAAAGACAAGCAAAAACCGAAAGTAGATAAAAAACCAATTGAAGCGATTCCTAACCCGGCTATTGATTAAACTAATATCATTGTGGGTTATGATTATATCAAAGGGACCGCAACCATTGTGGATATAGCCGGGATGTTTTGCAGCAATTTCAGATTTCAGACAGGACTATACCGATAGACTTGCTGGGACTGCCTGAAGGGGTTTATATTGTGAATATTAGGACTGATATTCAGAATAGTGGAGTTAAACAGAGTACTAAAAATTAAAACTGTATAAAAATGAAAAATACATTATCAATCTTATCATTGTTGATTACGGCATTATCTTTCTCACAGATTGTGGAACCTAACAAAGTTCCAGAAGTTTTACCACCTGCTCCTACTGTTGCAGCATTCATGAAATTCGAAGAAATTCCGGTTGGTTATTATACAGGCATTCCTGATGTATCCATACCTATTTTTAACACCAAGCTTAAAAATGGTCAGAGTTTTGACATTAAGCTGGGATACCATCCTGCAAGCATCATTGCCAATGAAGTGGCTTCCAATTGTGGGTTAGGATGGAGTTTATTTGCGGGTGGGACCATATCCAGAACAGTAAAAGGATTTCCAGATGAAATGTTAAAAACCGGAGGCCCAGGAGTTGCAAAGATAGGTATCTATACCACTACCGGTACTTATACTAACTATTTTTATGAATATACCAATTTGCTTGTTAACAATTCGATAGATTCATCCAATGAGGAAATGGTTAATAAATACCTATGGGACGTCAACGTTTGGGGTAGGTTTGATACAGAACATGATTTAT
>NZ_JBMOGQ010000070.1:0-11359 GCF_049318325.1 Flavobacterium sp.
AAATTTTTGAAAATAAAATTCCGAATAAAAGTTTTGATACATTGATCTCTTTCTCCAAATGATTCTAACTTATTCAAATCAAGGTATTGTGCTAGTGCAACTCCAATAAGTGAGTTCTTTTCAAAAATACCAACATAAAAACACTGCATGTTTATAGGTGCCGATTCTTCTAAAACTTTTAAATAGGATGTTTGTAAAAAAGCATTTTCATGCGCCACTTCATCCCATTTTTTGGGAAGTTGTGCAATAGTAGAATAAATTTGATATGTTGTTGTTTCCAATAAGTAAAAAAAATCGCCCTACAAATGTAGAGCGATTTGGGTATAAAAAAATGTTAAACTATTTCCAGCCGCAGATGATTGCGCCCATTATGGTCATGGAAACAATCCAATAACCGGCAGTTATAAGAATGTATTTCCAAGATTTTTGTTCGAATAAGGCGTTAATAGCACTTATTGGGAAAGCAATAAATAAGCCTGCAAAAAAGCCATGCAAAGCACCATGCTTAAAAGTTCTGAAAACATCACCATGAGTTTTCATTAATTCAACATAGACGGAATCAGTGACTTTCCCATTAAATAAGCCTAAAGCTCCCATTTGATGTATTACAATAGTGGGTATGATGAAGGCCAACATAAAAGAAAATAGGATAGTCAATCCGAAAACTTTCAACATGTTAGATTGTTTTGCTTTTTCTTCAGACATTCCGGTTTCATTCATCCAAATAGTTCCGAAAACTTTTGGACTGTACCAAACAAATCCAACTACAAGAGTCACAAGTGCTGAGACTAAAACAGCGTAAAAATTAAATGGCATAATGTTTATTTTAATTGGTTAGTAAATCAAATGTATAAAAATATTTTTATACCATTTTTGACCAATTTTTTAAAGTTTAACTGGAATAGTTTATATATTAGTAAGAAATATTTGTAAAATAACAAGTAAAAAATGCATTTCGTCGATAATATTTGTTTTTAAACGACATTACTTATAATTTTGCCTTGTCACAAACCTCAAATTACAAATGATATGAAAACTATATTTACCTACGTAACACTTCTATTAGTTTCGGCTTCTAGTTTTGCTGAAATATCTTTAACAGAAAAAAATGCTTTAGTTAAATTTAACAAAGCTACCAAAGGATCCCAATGGATTAACAAATGGGATTTAAAAAAACCGGCATCTACATGGTATGGTGTTGAAATTGAGAATGATAAAGTAGTGTCTATTAAATTAGTTAACAATAACCTTAATGGAGAACTGCCAAAAGAAATAGGTGATTTAACTTCACTACAAGTTTTAAATCTTTTTAGAAATAATATAATTGGTGTTTTGCCAGAAACAATTGGTAATTTGAAAAGTTTAACGAAACTGAATATTGCATTTAATCAAGTTTCAGGTTCTTTACCGGAATCTTTAGGCAATGATACCCAATTGAAATCAATTGAGTTACATATGAACAGATTAACAGGTCAATTGCCTGAAGGTATTGGGAACTTATCAAACTTGGAAACACTGTCTTTATTCAATAATGAAATAGATGGTAAAATACCGATGTCATACTATCAATTAAAAACGTTGAAAGTATTATTGTTAAACAGTAATAAACTTAGTGGGAAATTGGATAAAGAAGTTTCAAATCTTTCTTCATTAGAAACATTGAGTTTGTTCGAAAACAAAATGGATGGTCAGGTTCCTTTTGATTTAGAAAAATTAGAAAAATTAAAAGAAATGAATATTTCGTATAATATGTTCAACGGATTAGTTTCTAAAAACTTGTCGAAATTGGACGCCTTAAATATGACGATGGTAAACGAGCAAGGGGTTGCTACAACTTTAAAAGTTTATACCGATAAGAACTCAGCTTTTGCTGCTGATGAATAAAATTTTGTTTAGTTGTTATAATTTAAATTTTGTTAGGTTGAAAGGTCTTGAGAAATCAAGGCCTTTTTTGTTTTAAATTTATTTTAAAAAATGTTTATTCAGCAGCTACCAGTTTTGAAGCGCTCCTATAAATATAGTCATTGTAAATATGCCTTCTGGCGAAGCGACTTGGCGATTCAGCATTAACCATTTTGATATAGATAGGTCTTAAAACGCCAAAATATTCAAATGAACTTCCATCTAGGAAAGTAATATAGAGTACTCCTTTTTCATAGTAGAAATCGGCTATGTTTATACTTGTTGTAATTCGAGTATATTCCGCTTTGTCTTTTTCCAAAGTTTCCGGCGCTATACTTACTAAAAAATGATAAGCCGCAATAATTTCCGCACTTTTCTCTTCTGCTGCCAAACGTTCCGTGTCATCTTGAATTGTATCCGGATGAATATCTTTCATACAGTTTCTGTAAATTGTTTTTAGCTCTTTCAAAGTAGCTGTTTTGGTTACACCAAGTAACGCTCTGTATTCGATAATTTTTTTTGTATTCATTTTGCTAGAATATAACCGATTAGGGTTTTTAATTTTAATTAGTGCAAGTCGACTTTTTGGCCTTAGGCCGTGCAAAAGTAGTTCTTTACTTTATATATTTTAGCAGTCGCTTGAAAATTAATTTTTAGAATGGATAAGCAAGTGAGAGGTTAAGTTGAAGTTCTGGAGGTCAACCTAGTAATAACTTTTTATTTTTTTTCTTGACTTATAAGTTTTTCGTTGTATATTTGCACTCGAACATCGCGGGATAGAGCAGTAGGCAGCTCGTCGGGCTCATAACCCGAAGGTCACAGGTTCGAGTCCTGTTCCCGCTACTAAGTAAGCCATTCAGCAATGAGTGGCTTTTTTATTGCATATAAATTCTAGTAATTGGAAAATCATAAAAAAAGCTATAGAATTCTATAGCTTTAATTAGTAACTAAAATAAAATTATTATTTATTAAGTGCTTTAGTCAAATTACTGATATCTGTGTCAATTCCTTCTTCAGTGAATTTGAATATTTTTTTCATTCCCATTAAGTCCTTTCTTTCGTATTCATATGTCCTACCTCTCATTTGTGTATTGCCATTTCTATGCTCAATTACAAAATTTGTAACATTACAGCTTATTTTACTGCCATTAAAAAGAAAAGTCATAGTGAAAGTTATGACAGAATCCCCTACAAAAGCTTTTCTTACCATTGCTCCATTAAAAATTATTTTCCCTTTTTTTTCATCCGAAAACTTTAAACCTGAACCTTCTACATTATAATTAATAGCAAGCCATTCATTAACATCACTGAATAGATTATTCATTTTTTTTCCTGAAAAATCTAATTCGTAACTCAATTCATATTTTTTTGTAGTTTCATTTATTTTCATCTTTTCTTGAGCATTGACTAAAGAAAATGAGAAAAAGAAAATTAATAATAATTTTTTCATATTATATATTTTTAGTTTGACTCCTACTTCTGTATTTAATTGGCTTTTCGGATTATTCCCAATTTGTATTTTAAATATTTTAACATAAATAAAATTATTAGCATCTACTAAAAACATTTTCTTTGAAAGAGTCAAAGAGAATTTATATTAAACACTTATTTTCAAAAAACTCCGCTCCAAATATATATATTATTTAACAATTGTTGAATTAAATTTAAATTCAAGTTGTTTCAACATTAGTTAAGAGAAGATTATCGGGTTTATATTTAAAAATCCGTATTCAAACAATAAGAAAATCGATTAAATATTAATTAACTACTTTTGCAGCGAAATATATTTCCCTTTGATATAATAATAAAATCGGGAGATTAATAACAGGTCATTTACTAAGCGGTGGATAGATATTGTAGTAATACTTGCTACTAAATAAACTAAAAACCGAAAACGCTTATTGAGTTTTCGGTTTTTTTATTCTAATTGAAATGGAGCACAAGGCAGGTTTTGTAAATATTATTGGTAATCCAAACGTTGGAAAATCAACATTAATGAATGCATTCGTTGGCGAGCGTTTGTCTATAATTACCTCTAAAGCACAAACCACTCGTCACAGGATTTTAGGTATTGTAAATGGGGATGACTTTCAGGTTATCTTATCAGATACTCCAGGAATCATCAAACCGGCTTACGAAATGCAAAAATCGATGATGGACTTTGTAAAGTCGGCATTTGAAGATGCAGATGTGTTGATATATATGGTAGAAATAGGAGAGAAGGAACTGAAAGATGAAGACTTTTTCAACAAAATAATTCACGCTAAGATTCCGGTTTTACTGCTACTGAATAAGATTGACAAATCCAATCAGGAACAATTAGAAGAACAAATAGCCTTATGGAAAGAAAAAGTTCCGAATGCGGAGATTTACCCAATTTCGGCTTTAGAAAACTTTAATGTAAAGGAGGTTTTTGCCCGAATATTGGAATTGATTCCTGTATCGCCGGCGTATTATCCGAAAGATGCCTTGACCGATAAACCGGAACGTTTCTTTGTTAATGAAACCATCCGTGAAAAAATTCTTTTGAATTATGATAAAGAAATACCCTATGCTGTAGAAATTGAAACGGAAGAGTTTCTAGAGGATGAAAAAATCATTCGGATTCGTTCAGTTATTATGGTCGAACGCGACACTCAAAAAGGGATCATCATCGGTCACAAAGGAGGCGCTTTAAAAAAAGTCGGTATGCAATCTCGTGAAGATTTAGAAAAGTTTTTTGGTAAACAAATCCATATCGAATTGTATGTAAAGGTAAATAAGGATTGGAGGAGTAATGCATTTCAGTTACGCCGTTTTGGATATAATCAGAAGTAAAAAGCACTTCAAGAGGGATAAAGGATAAGGCAAAAGTAAAAATCTTATCCCTTGTCCCTTTTCAGTTATCCCTTGACTTTCAACTTAATTAAATTACCTTTGCACCAAATTAAAATAACGCATGAACAATATTGTAGCCATAGTAGGAAGACCAAATGTAGGGAAATCTACTTTTTTTAACCGGTTAATCAAGAGAAGAGAAGCTATTGTTGACTCGGTTAGTGGTGTTACTCGTGATAGAAATTACGGAAAAAGTGAGTGGAATGGAAAAGAGTTTTCTGTAATTGATACTGGTGGTTATATAAAAGGTTCGGATGATGTTTTTGAAGGTGAAATTCGGCGTCAGGTAGAATTGGCCATTGATGAAGCAGATGCGATTATTTTTGTGGTTGATGTAGAAGAAGGCATTACGCCAATGGATGCTGAGGTTGCCAAATTGCTAAGAAAAGTAACTAAGCCAATATTGTTAGCCGTAAACAAAGTAGATAATGCGATGCGTGAAAAAGATGCTGTCGAGTTTTATAATTTAGGTTTAGGTGAATACTTTACCATTGCCAGTATTAGTGGAAGTGGAACAGGCGAATTGTTAGACGAATTAGTAAAAGTATTACCCGAATTACCTGAAGTAACCGAAGAAGAAGCTGCTTTGCCACGGTTTTGTGTAGTTGGTCGTCCTAATGCTGGAAAGTCATCTTTTATTAATGCCTTAATTGGAGAAGACCGATTTGTAGTTACCGATATTGCTGGAACAACTCGAGATTCTATTGATACTAAATACAATCGTTTCGGATTTGAATTCAATTTAGTTGACACAGCCGGAATTCGTAGAAAAGCCAAAGTAAAGGAAGATTTAGAATTTTATTCAGTGATGCGTTCTGTTCGTGCGATTGAACATTCGGATGTGATTATTTTGTTGATTGATGCTACCCGTGGATTTGAAGGACAGGATCAGAGTATTTTTTGGCTTGCCGAAAAGAATCGAAAGGGCGTTGTAATTTTGGTAAACAAATGGGATTTGATAGAGAAAGACACCATGTCAACCCGTGATTACGAAGCCAAAATTCGTGAAGAATTAAAACCTTTTACTGATGTGCCTATTTTGTTTGTATCAGCCTTAACCAAACAACGTTTGTTAAAAGCATTGGAAACTACGGTTCAGGTTTTTGAAAACAGAAAGCAACGTATCCAAACTTCAAAATTCAACGATTTTATGTTGAAATTGATTGAAGCCTATCCACCGCCAGCTTTAAAAGGAAAATATGTAAAGATTAAATATTGCATGCAGTTGCCAACACCAACACCACAGTTTGTGTTCTTTGCCAATTTGCCTCAATATGTTCAGGAAGCGTATAAGCGTTTTCTTGAAAATAAAATTCGTGAACACTGGGATTTTTCGGGAGTCCCAATTGATATTTATATCAGAGAGAAGTAATAAAAAAAGCTCGGTCAATTTGATCGAGCTTTTTGTTTTATAAAGAAATAATTACCATCCACCACTAGATCCGCCACCAGAAAATCCGCCACCACCAAAACCTCCACCAAATCCTCCACTGCCAAATCCTCCACCTGAGCTAGAACCTGAACCACCACCAAATCCTCCGCGTCCAAGACTACTCAACAAAATAATATCGGCTAAATCCATTCCGCCACTTCTGCCGCCAGAATTTCCACCATTATTTTTGTTTTTGGCAATAATAATTATAATAATAAATAGGATAATTAAGATCGGAATAATTGGAATATCATCTCCTTTTTTATTTTTCTTTCGTTCGCCTTTATATTTGCCTTTGAATACATCAAATAAAGCATCGGCACCTTTATCTAAACCTTTATAATAACTACCAGCCTTAAATTCAGGGATAATAATGTTTCTAATAATTTCGCCGCCAATTCCAGCAGTTAATCTATCTTCAAGACCATAACCTGGATTAATAGCAATTTTTCTTTCAGCTTTTGATAAAAGAATAATAACGCCATTATCCTCTTTTGCCGAACCTCCAATTCCCCATGTTTGTCCCCATTTTGTTGCAAGAAGACTAACATCTTCGCCTTTTAAACTTTCAATTGTTACAACTACAATTTGTGTTGTTGTTGAATCTGAATAACGGATAAGTTTTTCTTCTAATTGTGTTTTTTCATTAGCACTTAAAAGATTGGCATAATCATATACCGAGGTTTGTAGTTTTGGAATTTCGGGAATAGTATATTGAGCAAAAGTTGGCAAAATACTAAACAAGGTAAACGCTAAAAATAGGATTTTTAAAGAGCCTACGTAATTCGTAACTAGTAATTCGTAATTCGTAATTTTCATAGATTATCCTATTGATATTTCGTTGGAAAGTTCGTTTGTATCATTATCCTGATAAGGAAAATGGGTTTTCAATTGTTCCCCAGCTTTAAGTATACCATCAATTAAGCCTTGTTTGAAATTTCCATTTTTGAAATGAGAAATGATAGTGTCTTTTGTTGTGTCCCAAAAATCAGCAGGTACTTTTTCATTAATTCCTTTATCGCCATAAATCGCAAATTGTTTGCTTTTTATGGCAACATAAATAATGACACCATTACGTTCTTGGGTATTCTCCATTTGGAGTTTACGAAAAACCTCCATCGCTCTGTCAAGTGGGGCGATGGAGGTTTCCTTTTCTATATGCACTCTAATTTCACCAGAAGTATTTTTTTCGGCTATGCCAATAGCAGAAACAATTTCTTGTTCTTCTTCTTTGGTTAAAAAATCTTCTACTTTAGACATGGTGCTCAATTAGAATTTTACTTCAACAGGTTTCTCTGCACCTTCAACCGCTTGGAAATAGGCTTTTTCTTTGAAGCCAAACATACCTGCAAAAATGGAGTTTGGAAAAGTTTTGATGTGAGTATTATATGGTTTAACAGCTTCATTAAAACGAGTTCTTGCCGTTAAAATTTGATTTTCTGTGCTAGCTAATTCATCTTGTAATTTCATGAAGTTCTGATTGGCTTTCAAATCAGGATAACGTTCTACAGAAACTAATAATTTTGATAACGAAGAAGAAACTCCTGATTGTGCTGAATTAAATGCAGCCAATTGTTCTGGTGTAATGTTTGTTGGGTCTACAGTTACTGAAGTTGCTTTTGCTCTAGCTTCGATAACAGCAGTCAAAGTGCTTTTTTCAAAATCAGCAGCACCTTTAACTGTGTTTACTAAGTTTCCAATTAAGTCATTTCTTCTTTGGTAAGAAGTGTTTACATTACCCCAAGCTTCGTTGATAGTTTGTTCGTAACCAACGGCTGTATTATTAATTCCTTTAACCCAGCTGTAAATTCCAAAAATTACAACTACTGCAATAATCCAAGGTAAAAATTTTTTAAATTCCATGTTTGTTTAATTTAATGTTTGCTATTAGTTTTTAAAACGATTTGTTTGTTACAAAAATCAAGATTAAAGTTGATTTTTAATGTTTAATAATTGTGCTTTGACAGTTTCTAATTTGCTAATAATTTCAAACTTGTCAAGCGTTTTCTTTTGCCCTTCTTTCAAATGAGTTTTAGCACCATCAAGCGTAAATCCACGTTCTTTTACTAAATGATATATCAGTAGTAAATTTTTCACATCTTCTGGAGTGAACATTCGGTTGCCTTTGGCATTTTTCTTTGGTTTTAGAATGTCGAATTCTTTGTCCCAAAACCGGATTAGCGATGTGTTTACATTAAAAGCTTTGGAAACTTCTCCAATGCTATAATATCTTTTGTCTGGATTTAGTTCTATATGCATTAGTCTAGTGATTGATTTTCTTGATTAGCTAATTTTGAAATGGCAGTATACTCTGCTGCCGAAATATTTCCGTAATAAAAATTTATTGGGTTAACCACTTTACCATATTTATGCACTTCATAGTGTAAATGTGGCGCTTCACTTCTTCCTGTACTTCCCACGTAACCAATTACATCACCACGTTTCACTTTTTGCCCGACTCTACATTTGTATTTACTCAAATGACCGTATAATGTTTCATACCCAAAACCATGTCGCAAGACAATGTGATTTCCATAACCAGAAGCGGTATTGTCGGCACGTGCTACAATACCATCACCAGTGGCAAAAATTGGTATTCCTGTACTCGCCGTAAAATCCATGCCTTCATGCATTTTTCTCACTTTGGTAAACGGATCACTTCTATATCCAAAACCGGAAGCAATGCGCTTTAATTGCTCATTTTTAACTGGTTGAATGGCTGGTATTGCAGAAAGTAATTTGTTTTTTTCTTTAGCCAGTTTCAAAATTTCATCCAATGATTTTGATTGAATGGCCAACTCTTTCGAAATAACATCAACGCGTTTTGAAGTTTTGATAACCAATTCCGAATTGTTAAATCCTTCTAACTCTTTGTATCGGTTTACTCCACCAAAACCTGCTTTGCGCTGTTCATTCGGAATTGGAGCCGTATTGAAATAAGCTCGGTAAATATTATTATCTCTATCAGCTACATCGGCCAAGACATCGGCAACTTCATCCATTTTTTTATTTAAAATCGCATAACGCAATTTCATTGTTTCAATTTCACGTGCCTGCAATCGGTCTTTTGGAGTTTCTAAATAGGAAGAATTCAATAAAGCCACAAAACATAAAAAACCAAAAAGCCCGGAAGCAAGTAAAAACAAACCTATATATCCTAGCTTTTTAGAGAGTTTTGGATTTATTTTTCGGTAAGCCAAACTTTCAGTATCGAAATAATACTTTACTTTCTTCGCCATTTTTTATTTTATACTATTTTTGTGGGAGTTTTAAAAACAATGGTTATAGGAACAAATTTAACAAATGTTTCTGTTAATCCCTAAATTTATTTTAGGAAGTGGATTTGGTTATTCGTGGATTTGGTTATTTGAATCCAAAAAACAATCAAATCAACAAATAACCAAATTACCAGTTAACCGAATCAACATAAAAATGAAATCACAAGACATTCGTAAACAATTTTTACAATTCTTCGAATCAAAAGGGCACTTAATTGTTCCTTCTGCTCCTATCGTTCTTAAAGATGATCCAACCCTAATGTTTAACAACTCGGGCATGGCACAATTCAAAGAATTTTTCTTAGGCAACGGAACTCCAAAATGTCCTAGAATAGCCGATACGCAAAAATGTCTACGCGTTTCAGGAAAGCACAACGATTTAGAAGATGTAGGTTTTGATACTTATCATCATACCATGTTTGAAATGTTAGGCAATTGGTCATTTGGTGATTATTTTAAAAAAGACGCTATCAATTGGGCTTGGGAATTACTAACCGAAGTGTATAAAATACCAAAAGAAAACTTGTATGTTTCAGTGTTTGAAGGAAATCCAGATGAAAATGTACCGTTTGACCAAGAAGCGTGGGATATTTGGAAAACCTTAATCAATGAAGACCGAATTATTCTAGGTAATAAAAAAGACAACTTCTGGGAAATGGGCGATCAAGGTCCGTGTGGTCCGTGTTCCGAAATACATGTTGATTTACGTACCGAAGAAGAAAAAGCAAAAGTTTCGGGAAAGAGTTTGGTAAACAACGATCATCCGCAAGTAGTTGAAATTTGGAACAACGTTTTCATGGAATTCAACCGTAAAGCGGATGGTTCACTCGAAAAATTACCAGCGCAACACGTAGATACCGGAATGGGCTTTGAGCGTTTGTGTATGGCGTTACAAGGCAAAACTTCTAATTATGACACAGATGTTTTTATGCCGATTATAGAAAAAGTGGAACAAATTACAGGTTTGAAATATACTTCAAACGAAGTCAAAAATATATCTGAAACTCAAAATAAAACCAACATTGCCATCCGTGTAATCGTAGATCACGTTCGTGCTGTAGCGTTTGCTATTGCTGACGGGCAATTACCATCAAATACTGGAGCTGGTTATGTAATCCGGAGAATTTTGCGTCGCGCGATTCGTTATGGCTTTACCTTTTTGAATACAAAAGAACCTTTTATCAACAAGTTGGTAGAAGTTTTGGCAGACCAAATGGGTGAATTTTTCCCAGAAATTAAATCACAACAGCAATTGGTTACGAATGTAATCCGAGAAGAAGAAGCTTCATTCCTTAGAACTTTAGACCAAGGTTTACAATTGTTGGATAATGTAGTTACCAAAACAAAAGGTAACGAAGTTTCTGGTGAAAAAGCATTCGAGTTATACGATACTTTTGGTTTTCCGAAAGATTTAACAGCCTTGATTTTGAAAGAAAAAGGAATGTCGTTTAACGAATCCGAATTTGATACGTCAATGAAAGCACAGAAAGATCGTTCGCGTGCGGCTTCTGAAGTTTCTGCGGAAGATTGGAAAGTTTTGATTCCGGGTAATGTGGAAACATTCGTGGGTTATGACCAAACCGAAAACGACGTAAAAATCACTCGTATCCGAAAAGTAGATTCTAAAAAAGATGGAATTTTGTACCAAATCGTTTTAGATAATACACCTTTTTATCCTGAAGGTGGCGGACAAGTAGGCGATAAAGGAACTTTGGTATCGGCTAACGATACGATTGATATCATTGATACGAAGAAAGAAAATAATTTGATATTGCATTTTGCAAAACAGCTTCCTGAGAATATTGAAGCCAGTTTTGTAGCTAAGGTAAATACTAATTTATTGTCATCGACTTCTAAAAACCACTCGGCT
>NZ_JBMOGQ010000071.1:0-11294 GCF_049318325.1 Flavobacterium sp.
CCAACATTTGTTCAATTTATTTTACTACAAATAATTTCACCCAACGGGTTAATATTAATATTATTCCTTCAACATAAGTTTCAAATTAGCAATCCAGAAAATTTCAGATTTGTAAAATTGAAGAGATGTTGGCACTACCTTTTCAGAAGTATCACGTGGTGATTTTTTGATTAGACGAGCTGTTGACCCTGAAAAATTTATAGTATGTTTTTCATCTAAATCGGTTGCTTCAGTAGTGAATTTAATAATTTTATTTTCTACTTTCCAAGTTCCTTTTCCATAATTATATTTATCGTGTTCACCTCTAATGTCTATAAGCTTTTGAAAACTGGTAAATTGAAATGAATTATCAGTATTTAAATGAAGTGTATAATCAAGTATGCTTCCGTCTTTTCCATCTATATGTAAAACATAAGTTCCTTTATAATCTTCTGTTTGAGCAGAGAGATTTAAACATAGAGCAGTAAAGATTAATAAAACGAGGCTTTTCATATTTTTTTTAAATAACTAAATTATAGATTTCTCTCTCGCCTCAAAAGAGGAGAAGAATGACAAATAAAGTGAATGTCTGAATACTAAAAACTTACCACTGAGTACTTATTATTACACCTGAATCACTCCCAAATTAAACTTCTTCTCAATTGGAGCATGATTAGCAGCTTCAATTCCCATAGAAATCCAGGTGCGGGTTTCTAATGGATCAATGATGGCGTCTGTCCATAAACGTGAAGCAGCATAATACGGAGAAACTTGCGCATCATATCTGGCTTTTATTTTGTCAAAAAGTTCTTGTTCTACTTTTTCGTCTACAGTTTCACCTTTTGCTTTTAAGGAAGATGCTTCAATTTGCGCTAAAACTTTTGCTGCCTGTTTTCCGCCCATTACTGCAAGTTCAGCACTTGGCCAGGCGAAAATTAATCTTGGGTCGTAGGCTTTTCCGCACATGGCATAATTTCCAGCACCATAAGAATTGCCGACAATCACTGTGAATTTTGGCACAACCGAATTGGAAACCGCATTCACCATTTTGGCTCCGTCTTTAATGATACCGCCATGTTCACTTTTAGAACCGACCATAAACCCGGTAACGTCTTGCACAAATACTAAAGGAATTTTCTTTTGGTTGCAATTGGCAATAAATCGTGTGGCTTTATCAGCAGAATCAGAATAAATTACACCGCCAAACTGGATTTCTCCTTTTTTAGTTTTGGAAACCGTACGCTGATTGGCTATAATTCCAACGGCCCAACCATCAATTCTGGCGTAACAAGTGATGATGGATTTTCCGTAATCGGGTTTGTACATATCCATTTCAGAATCATCTACCAAGCGCTTGATGATTTCCATCATATCGTATTGATCACTTCTTGATTTTGGAATAATTCCATAGATATCTTCTTCTTTCAAGGCTGGTTTTTTTGGAGTTTCTCTATTAAAACCCGCTTTTTCATAATCACCAATTTTTCCGACGATACTTTTTATTCTATCCAAAGCGTCTTTATCGTCTTTGGCTTTATAATCGGTAACTCCTGATATTTCGCAATGCGTTGTGGCACCACCAAGTGATTCATTATCGATGTTTTCACCTATGGCAGCTTTTACTAAATAACTTCCAGCAAGGAAAATACTTCCGGTTTTATCTACAATCATGGCTTCATCACTCATAATAGGAAGATAGGCGCCACCGGCAACACAACTTCCCATAACAGCTGCAATTTGTGTAATTCCCATACTGCTCATGATGGCATTGTTTCTAAAAATGCGGCCAAAATGTTCCTTGTCGGGAAAAATTTCATCCTGCATTGGTAAATACACTCCGGCAGAGTCAACTAAATAAATTATTGGCAATCGATTCTCCATAGCAATTTCTTGTGCACGAAGATTCTTCTTAGCAGTAATCGGAAACCAAGCACCGGCTTTAACGGTAGCATCATTGGCAACAACAATGCATTGTTTTCCTTTGATATATCCCATTTTTACGACCACACCACCAGAAGGACAGCCACCATGTTCGGCATACATTCCATCTCCAACAAAAGCACCAATTTCAATGCTTTTAGCTTTAGCATCAAGCAAATAATCAATCCGTTCACGCGCTGTCATCTTGCCTTCGGCATGAAGTTTTTCGATTCGTTTCAATCCACCACCTATTTTAACTTTGGCAAATTGACTTTTTAAATTGGTTAGTAAAAGTTTGTTGTGATCTTCGTTTTTATTGAAGTTGATATCCATGGTTGTTTTTTATTTTACATCGCTGAATTAAGCATTAAATATGTTTCCGAATGTTCACTAGAAATTTATTTCGCTTTCGCTTTATACATTTCGAACTGCGGTCTCGACTCTCCTCTTAATATCAAATGTACTGCGTTTAGTGTGTGCTAAATTACAAAAACATTTTAATAAGATAATTTCTTTAGATTTGAAATTAAATAAAAAAAAGACCTATTTTTGATTAGTTAATATTCACTTAACATTAGAAAAATACATTTGCATCACATTAAAAAAAGTAAAAAAATGACTCTTAACAATATTTTCCAGTTTTTAGTTCCAAAGGATAAAAAGTTCTTTCCGTTGTTTGAACAAGCTGCCGCTGGTTTAATTTTATTGGCAGATGCACTTCATGAAGCAGTAAATGCTCCTAAAATGGAGAGAGAGGAATACTTCAGAAAAATAGAAGAACTTGAAGCTGAAATTGAAGAGATTACTCATAAAACACATTTAGAATTAAGTAAAAATTTCATAACTCCTTTTGACAGAGAAGATATTCATTCGCTAATTAAAGCTATGGATAATGTTGCTGATAATATGCATGGTGCTGCAAGCAGAATGCGTTTGTATCAAGTAGAAAAAATTACAAAATCAATCCGTAAATTAACTGAAATTAATTTGGAAGCATGTCAATTAATAGGAATTGGAATTAAAGAATTAAAGGTGATGAACCACAGAGCCATTAAGGAAAACTGTAAAAAAATTAACAAATTAGAAAGCAAGGCTGATTCGGTTTTTGATAAAGCAGTTGCAGATATTTTTGAAAATGAAGTAGATGCTAAAAATGTTATAAAATACAAAGAAGTGCTTTCGGCTTTGGAAATGGCATCTGACAAGTGTAAAAGTGTTTCGAATGTAATGGAACAAATATCAGTGAAACACTCATAAACTGAACACTGAACACTAATCATATGACATTACTAATTGTTATTATCGTTCTTGCATTAATCTTTGATTACATTAATGGTTTTCACGATGCTGCAAATTCAATTGCTACAATAGTTGCAACAAAAGTATTAACTCCTTTTCAAGCTGTTTTTTGGGCAGCATTTTTTAATTTCCTGGCATATTGGGTATTTGGATTTGGTGTTGCCGATACGGTTGCCAAAACGGCCAAAACAGATAGTATAAATTTGACGGTTATTTTAGCTGGAGTTATTGCTGCTATTGTATGGAATTTAATCACCTGGTGGAAAGGAATTCCTTCTTCATCATCACATACTTTAATTGGTGGATTTGCCGGAGCAGCTATTGCACACGCTATATCTCAACACGGTATTTCTGATTATTTTGTGATCGAGGATGGTGTTCAAGTAACAAAACATTGGTATAATATTGTAAATTGGTATAAACCAGGCGAAGATGGAGAATTGCCATCGGGAGTTTCTGTTATTATTGCTTTTATTGTTCTAGCTCCTCTATTAGGAATGATTATTTCGTATTTCATTTCTCTGTGGTTAATGTATTCTTCTAGAAAAAGTATCTACCCCAAATTATTCACAGTTTTATTAATGCTATTAGTTTTTTGGTTTTTGTCATCTGTAATAGTGGGTTATGATGAAATTAAAAAACCAAGATTTGAAAGTCCAATTTGGAGTGCAATTTTTGAACCTTCAAATATTAAATGGACTTTAGTAGCTATAATATTTTATAGCATAGCAATATTTAATTTGATATTCAGTAGTTTACCAACATCAAAAGCAGAAAGCGTATTAAAAAAAATGCAGTTATTATCTTCGGCCTCTTTTAGTTTAGGTCACGGAGGAAATGATTCGCAAAAGGTTATGGGAATCATAGCAGCTGCTGTGGCTGTTTATTTAAATACGCATCCAAATGCAAATATGTCATTTGGCTGGTTAGATTTGAATGTGGTGTTGCCATCTGAAAAAGATGGAGTAAAAATTGAAGGTGTAATGCCTTCATGGATTCCGTTAACTTGTTATACAGTTATCGCTTTAGGAACTTTGAGTGGTGGATGGAAAATTGTAAAAACCATGGGTTCAAAAATTACAAAAGTTACCGCTTTTGAAGGTGTTGTAGCTGAATCAGCCGGAGCTTTGACTTTGTTTATCACAGAGCATTTTAAAATTCCGGTATCAACAACACATACCATTACAGGTTCAATTATTGGGGTAGGAGTTACCAAAAGAGTTTCCGCGGTTCGATGGGGAGTTACCGTTAAGCTTCTTTGGGCTTGGGTGTTAACTATACCAGTATCCGCGATTTTAGCTGCATTGGTTTATTATGTTTTAAAGGTATTTATTTGAATATAAATCTTTTTAAAAAATTTTAACTCCTAAAGATTTTTCTCTAGGAGTTTTTTTTGTGTTATTTTTAATTATTTTAAAATCCTTTATATACCATGACTTAATCCTTTTCCAATGTTAAGTTTTTCGTTAAAATGAAAACTTAACATTGGCGAATTGAATAAAATAGTATTTTTGTTTACATAAAATTTACATTTAATTAACATTAAGTTTAAAAAATACTAATACCATGAATGATAAAGACACAACGTTTAAGGAAGAATCAGCAAATAATGACGAGAAAGTTCAACCAACAATTGAAACCAAATCTGATGTAAAACCAACTCGCACTAGAACAACTTCTGCAAAAGCACCAGTCAATGCAACATCAACTAGGACAAGATTAAGAACAACAACACCAGCAGTAAAAAATGAAGTTAAACCGGAAGCAAATGTAGTTGAACTTACTCCTTCCATAACTGAAATTGTAGAAACTACTAAAGATTCCGACAAAGAAAAAGCAAAAAAAGCTAAGGCAAAAGAAAAAGAGAGAAAGGAAAAAGCCAAGAAAAAAGAAAAGGCCAAAAAAGAAAAGCAGAAAGCTAAAGACAAGGAAAAAAAGAAGAAGGTAAAAGCTAAAGAGAAAGCTAAAAAGGCAAAAGCAAAAAAGGCAAAAGCCAAGTCTAAAAAGAAAAAATAGTTTTGAATTAATAGAACCGATAGTTATGCTACCGGTTTTTTTGAGTCAATAAATTTTAATATCGAATCATTTATTTCTATAAAATACAAAAGTCGATCTGGAGCGATCGACTAGTGCGGTGAGGTGTAACTTCCTTTCGGAATCCTCAATGCAAATATATATCTTAATTACGAATTATAAATTACGAATTACGAAATGTTTTTCAGAAATTTCGAAATATAGTTTCAGCTAACTCGTAATTCATAATTCTCAATTCGTAATTATTTATTAGAGTCTTTTACTAATCTTTTTAAAATGGCCCATTGTTTCAAGGCATCACGGGCATCAACAGCTGGGTAACCAAGGACTACTTTTCCTGCTTCTACATCGGCAGCAACACCTGAACCTGCACCAACCATGGCACGGTCACCAATAGTTATGTGGTCTTTTATAGAAGCGCTTCCGCCAATCATTACGCCATTTCCTAAAGTTACTGAACCCGCTAAACCTGAATTACCTGCCATAATACAGAATTTACCAAGCTTAGAATTGTGTCCAATTTGTACCAAATTATCAATTTTGCAACCATCACCAAGAATGGTTGAACTAAATTTACCTCTATCAACAGTTGAGTTAGCTCCAATTTCTACACCGTTTCCAATAATTACGTTTCCAATTTGTGGAATCTTTACCAAGCCTTTTTCAGGACAAGGTCTAAATCCAAATCCATCTGCTCCAATGGTACAATTGGGGTGTAAAATGCAATAAGAACCAATGTGACAACGCTCTCTGATTACTGCTCCAGGCCAAATTGTAGTGTTTTTTCCAATACTGCATTCATCAAGAATAGTTACATTTGGATAAATGGTAACATTTTCTCCAAGTTGAACATTAGGACCAATGTAACAACCCGCACCAATTCGGGTTCCATTTCCAATAGATACCGATTTATCGATTACAGCAGTTGGATGAATGTCAATATCAAAAACGGGTGGAGCAGGAGCAAAGAGCTCCAATACTTGCGACATAGCTAAATCGGCATTTTTAACTTTTATAAAAGCCCTGTTTTCTCCGGGTTCAATCGAAATATCTTGATTCACAACCGCCACACAAGCTTTAGAAGTTGCCCAAAATTTTTCGTATTTTTTGCTTCCAATAAAAGAAATTTCGGTTTCTATTGCAGCTTCTAATTGTTCTGGAGCTGAAATTTTGCATGAAGTAAATCCAACAATCTCACCTTGTAAAACATCGTTTATTTCCTGAATGGTATAGGAACTCATATCTAGATTGTCTTTTGATTATTTTTCAAATAAAGTTAAATGAATTCAAATATCCTACAATATTAACCTAAAACTGCTAACTGCGACTTAGACTTGCCCGCCAGCAGACTAATTACTCCTCTTTCTGTCCCATCATCATTAAATAGGCCTTCAAAAATTTATCAATGTTGCCGTTCATTACACCATCAACATCGCTCGTTTCATAACCAGTTCGCACGTCTTTAACCAATTTATATGGTTGCATTACATAGTTTCTGATTTGCGAACCCCATTCAATTTTCATTTTACTGGCTTCTATATCAGCACGTTGGGCTTGCTGTTTTTTGAGTTCAATTTCATACAACTGCGAACGTAACATTTGCATCGCTCTTTGTCTATTGTCTTGTTGCGAACGTGTTTCCGAACATTGAATTTGAATTCCAGTTGGTTTGTGAACCAATTGGACCTTTGTTTCTACTTTGTTTACATTTTGTCCACCGGCACCACTTGATCGCGAAGTTGTAATCTCAATATCAGCCGGATTAATATCAATCTGAATACTGTCATCAACCAACGGATATACATAAACAGAAGCAAAAGAAGTATGTCGTTTAGCATTACTATCAAAAGGAGAAATACGCACCAGTCGATGTACGCCGTTTTCGCCTTTCAAATACCCAAAAGAATATTCGCCTTCAAACTCCAAAGTCACCGTTTTTATTCCTGCTACATCGCCTTCCTGAAAGTTAAGTTCTTTGATTTTATAGCCCTCTTTTTCACCCCACATCATATACATCCGCATAAGCATAGAAGCCCAATCGCAACTTTCTGTTCCGCCTGCGCCTGCCGTAATCTGTACAACAGCGCTTAATTTATCGCCTTCATCAGAAAGCATGTTACGGAATTCTAGATTTTCAATATGGGTATTGGTAAGTTCATAATGCGCATCCAGTTCTTCTTCGGAAGCATCTCCCTCTTTGAAAAATTCGTAAACGATTTGAAGTTCTTCAGCCATAGCATTGCCTTTTTCAAAATCTTCTACCCATTTTTTCTTGGAGCGTAAGTTTTGAACAATAGCTTCAGCCTCTTTTGGATTGTTCCAAAAGTTGGGTGCAAAAGTCTTTTCTTCCTCGTTAGTAATCTCTATAAGTTTGGCATCAATGTCAAAGATACCTCCTCAACGCACCAAGGCGCTCTACAATACCTTTTATTTGTTCGGTATTTGTCATAAATAATGTAGTTTTGTGTTTTAATTTTAGGAGATAATCCGGCTGTCCACTATATCTTTTTCATTACAAGTAAAAGTAAGCTGATTCCCATCCGGGTTATATTACGACACAAAAATAGACTATTATTCTTCATATGGAAATAAATTTAATCAGCGATACCGTTACCAAACCAACTCCCGAAATGCTTCAGGCAATGTTTAACGCCAAAGTGGGAGATGATGTATTCAAGCAAGACCCAACTGTAAATGAATTTGAGCGAATTGTAGCCGAATTATTTGGAATGGAAGCTGCCTTGTTTTTTCCAACAGGAACAATGGCTAATCAAACTGCGATTAAGCTAAACACCAATCCGGGCGATCAAATAATTTGTGATAAATGGTCGCACATTCATTTGTATGAATCGGGTGGTGCTTCGTCAAATAGCGGTGTTAATTTCAATTTGCTAGATGGTAGTCGAGGAATGATAACCGCTGAACAAGTAAAGGAAGGCATAAATGATCCTGAATTTTATCATACACCCATGTCAAAAATGGTTGGCATTGAAAACACTACAAATAAAGGTGGTGGTGCGTGTTACGAAATTGAAGAACTTCAAAAAATAAAGCAAGTTTGTGTCGACCATAATTTGAAATACCATTTAGATGGCGCTCGCTTGTGGAATGCGATGATTGCTAAAAAGCAACATCCAAAGCAATTCGGAGAACTTTTCGACACTATTTCTGTTTGTTTTTCAAAAGGTTTGGGATGTCCTATAGGTTCCGTATTACTCTCTAATGCAGAAACAATACATCGCGCATTGCGTGTCCGAAAGATATTTGGTGGTAACATGCGTCAATCGGGTTATTTTGCGGCAGCCGGAATTTATGCTTTGCAAAACAATATCAATAGATTAGAAGAAGACCATAAGAGAGCAAAGGAACTTGGACAAGTGTTGGAGCAATTACCTTGGATTGAAAAAGTAGCCCCCGTAGAAACTAATATTTTGATTTTTGAAGTCAAAAAAGCATTAGATGAAAAAATGGTTATTGAAAAGTTTAAAGATAAAGGTATTCTTATTAGTTCTATGGGACAAGGAAAGTTGCGCATTGTTACGCATTTAGATTACCGCCAAGTGATGCATGAATATGTTTTGGAAGCTCTGGAGAAGCTGTCATTTTAACTATCGTAGTAAACAAACAATAACCCATTTTTCGGGAATTCCCTCAAAGTAATAAGCTGTTTTACCATGGTAAAAAAGAACAGGTAAAGTTAATTTTTAACAAAATTAAACAGCAACAATTCGATCTAAACTTCAAACCCAGTATGTTTGAGATTTATGATGTTTTAGCAAAAGAATTTAATTAAAAAGAGCCCAACAATTAAAGATGTTGGGCTCTTTGATTACCATAAAACTTCAATTTGTTATTGAAGTTTTATTTTTATAATTAATAATTGATATAAAATGAAAAGGATAACCACAAATATCCATTTCTTTTATAATATAATTTTAATTATTGGCAAAAATACTACAAAAAAAACACTAGATATTTAAGCAAATAAAAAGCCCAACTACTAATGAGAGTTGGTTTTTTTTATGATAATAAAAATTCTAGTAATTATTGAGTATATGTTCTTGATGTTAACTTCTTCATTTTGTTCATTGAGGATTTTAACGAAATGTAGTGTTTTGTTTTGCAAGTTTTAACCAAAAATAGCAGATGCTAAAGCAGCCATTCCCCAAACAGCAACAAATGCTCCTGTAACTGCAATTCCAAATTTTACTCCAATCATAGTAGCTCCACTTTTAGTCCAATAATCTCTTGGTGGGATAAAAAAATCTGAAAATTTCCAGCCAATTATAAATCCAATTAAAGCAACAATTCCTGTTCCGATAGCTGCAAGAGTTCCCATAAAACTTAAAAATATTGTTAATTCCATATTTGTATATATTATTTGAAATATTGTATTACAGTATCAATTACTTTTTTATATAAAGAAAATGATTCATAAAGAATCTTATTTCCAAAACAAGCTATTAAAACCAAGCCAGCAATTGAAAACAAAAAGTAATACAGCTCACTTTTTTTCTTGTTTGTATTTGTTTTGGTTATTCTTATTATTTCCGTTTCATAAAAGGCAGCTTCATCAAAAGCTTCTAGCTTTTTTAATCGCATAATGCCTGAACGTATTTTTATCTCAAAAATATCACTTTCTTCGTTTTCTATTTGCGATTTACCGGCTATTGAAAACAATACATCCAACTGGTCGCAAATTGATTTAGCGTCTTCTTTAAAAACAATTTTATCAGCTTGTTTTAATAATGATAAAATATCTTCATCATTATTAATTACTTGTTTTGCCATTTATTTTTTCATCTCGTTATAACAAAAATCACCATATCGCATCATTTTTTTATAGGCATTTGGTAAAGCTTGACTAGCAAATGAATGAGCAATTCCAGCATTGATAATGTTGTCTTTGTAAAAAATAGTTGCCTTACTGAATCGAAGTGTTAATTTCCCTTCAGTATCTTTAAATTCTCTGATTGAACCCATTTCTATTTTTGCATTAAAATCTTCTATTTCTTGGCAAACAGAAAACAAATTATAAAATTGTTTGCTACAGAAAATTACATTGTCTCTAGGATGTTCAATTATAGCATCTAATACACGAAAAATATATTTTTTTAGATGAACAATATTTTGACGAGCTAAATTAATATTATCTAATAACCCTTTAAAATCTCTAGATGTATAAGGAATAAATTCAAGTTGCAATTTATCCATTAAAATATTTCTTTTTGCTATTCTTTTCAAGTTATCATTATTCCAAAACTCATTGGGTATTTCAAAATTTAAGTTTTTAAAATTATGAAGAAATGCGGCTTGCTTTAAATCAAAGTTGTCTAGTTTGTCATTAAAATGGTCCAGTCCAAAATTCACTAAACTATCTATATGTCTGTTCTGGAAATCTTCTAAAGAATTAAAATCTTTTTTATGATTTTCAAAACTATAAGGATACTTTGGATCATCACCATTGCCAGGATTCAACATAATCAATACAGTTTTAGCATCTACTTTTCCATTAAAATACATAGGTTGCATATTTTCGTTGAAATAATGTTCACCTAAATCTGTATTAAGCTTTCTTGCTTCAGCAATATAATTATTATTGAATAATGATTCTAAATCGGTTAAAATATTGTTTTTCAATATAAATTTTATTTTTTCTTCTTGGCCCCTCCCAAGGTTGTTCTTTTATCTGCTTTTCCTGCTTTTGTAACTGTTCTTGTTGTATGATTTGATCCTGTCACTTTGCTTGGTTTTGATTGCGCCATATTTATTATTTTAATTTGTTAAACGATCAATAAATTGTTTGGTTACTCTATTAAAAAATAGATTAACTGTTTCTTGAGATTGATTTTTACTAAATTCGGCAGTACAAGCCAAACAACCGAATTTAGCCAATTCCCAATCTGAAATTTCTTTTAGTAGCCAAACACCTGGAACAATTTCTATTTTTGAATTTTGCGACAAAGACAATTCTTCTCTAGTAACTTTCCAACCAAATTCAGAAGCGATTTGAATCATATCATCAATAAATAGACTATTATAACCATAATAGTTGATATTTA
>NZ_JBMOGQ010000072.1:0-11273 GCF_049318325.1 Flavobacterium sp.
ATGGGCAGATGATGAAAAAATTGAAAAATATAAGTCTATTTTAATTAATGAATTAGTCAAAGAATAATTAAATTATATAGATAAATTTACTTTTTTAGGGTATAACCCTCCGTATGAAGTTATGAATAGGCGCAATGAAGTTGTAGTTGAATTGATTAACTATAAATTATAATTCAACAAAAACCACTTAACTGCATTAAATCTGTAATTATTTGATTTTAATATGGTTAATTATTTTTTATGAACTTATTCATATAATTATGAAAACACCTTTTAACAAATTTCTTTACATTGGATTTTTACTTTTAGGCTTATTCCAAGTATTTTTTTCTAAAGATTATATGCAAGCTACTGCTTCATTAGGAATAGCGTTGGCATTTGACCCCTTCGATCAAGAACAAAAATGGGATGAAAGACCAATGTGGCAAAAAACCGTCTTAATTATTCATCTAGGATTAGTAGCAGCAATGTTCCGATTTGACGTTGGGCTGAATGACAAATAGGACTTTTTTATTTCACACACTTTTTATTACATACGTCACAATGCCCCAAATGATTAACTCATTGTTTTCGGTAACTTTTATGGGTTCAAAAGCTGAGTTCTCAGGCATAAGATAAATACCATCCTTTTTAATTTTAATGCGTTTTACCGTAAATTCACCATCGACAAAACAAATGGCTATTTTGCCATCGCGTGGCTCGAGACTTCTATCGATAACCATAATATCACCATCATCAATACCGGCTCCAATCATAGAATTCCCAGAGGCTTTGGCATAGAATGTGGCTTCGTGGTTTTTTACCAATACATTGTCCAGACTGATTTTGGTTTCGTCAAAATCGGCAGCAGGCGAAGGAAATCCTGCCTTAATGCCACCTGAAATAAAAGGATGCTTTTGGTTGTTTTCCCAATCAGGGTGAAAGAAGTAAATGGCCTTTTTTAACGACATGGTATTTGCAGAATTTCGTTAAAGTTAGTCGTATATCTTTTAGACAAATACTCTTGCTTCATTTTCCAAGTTCGTTGTAAATCTTGACTTCCCAATCGTATTTTGCGTTCGCCTGTTTTTTTATAATGATCGTCAATCACTTTCATTAGTTTCAGATGCTTCGGATTTTCTTCCTCAAAAAGATGGAATTGCTTTTGGTTCTCGGGAATAATTTCGGTAACAATAACGCCTGCCTTTTTATAGATTTCGCCTTCTTCAAAAATAGTCTTAAGCATTTTCACTGCCAGATTGCTGATAGTAATCGAGGAATTACTGGCAAAAGGTAAGGTCTCTATTTTATAAAAATTGTAACGCTGTCTTTCGGTTTTGTACTTGTCTTTTCGCAGATAAAGTATTACGGTATTGCAACACGATTTTTGTTTGCGAAGTTTCTCGGAACAAACCGTTGCAAAGGTTGAAACGCGCTCTTTCATTTCGTCGAGTGTGGTAATATTTCCGGCAAAACTTCGGGTGACTGCAATGGTTTTTTTATCTTTTGGGTCTTCCAATTCCAAAACCGATTTACCTTCCAATTCATATTTTAAGCGCAATCCTACTACGCCCATTTCCTTTTTGATGAAGACTTCGTTATGTGGTAATGTTAAATCATACGCGGTGTTGATGTTTTTAGCTTTCATCTTTTTTGTCAATCGGAAACCAATACCCCAAACATCTTCAATTTTAGTCCACTTCAAAGCTTTAATTCGTTTTTCTTCGGTATCAATAACATAAACACCTTTTGTTTTTTCTGGAAACTTGCGAGCAATTTTATTGGCTACTTTAGATAACGCTTTAGTTTCGGCAAAACCAACAGAAACCGGAATGCCGAGCCATTTCATAATGCGGATTTTCATTTGCAGTCCGTAGTTATGAAAATCAGGTATTTGCATTCCATCAAAATTCATAAATGCTTCGTCTATGCTGTAGGGTTCGGTATGAGGCGTAAAGCCTTCTAAGATTTTCATCACCCGCTGACTCATATCGCCATACAAAGGATAATTGGAAGAAAAGACTTGTATTTTTTTATCTTTTAATTCTTGTCGTACTTTAAACTCGGGTGCGCCCATAGAAATACCCAGAGCTTTTGCTTCGTCGCTGCGTGAAATAATACAACCATCGTTATTGGATAAAATAACAATCGGTTTACCAACCAATTGAGGCTGAAAAACACGTTCGCAGGAAGCGTAAAAATTATTGCAATCGACTAAAGCATACATGAGGTAAATTTACGCAATAGCCGACTATTTTTTTCAGCTGTTGATAACTAAAAAACCCATCTAAATGACTCTTGATGGATTAGCTAGACTTTAAGATTCTGTTTCAGGATTAAGGTTATTTTTCTTTTTTCTTTTGAAGTAGTTCCATGATAATGTACCGGCCATTAGTAATATCCAAAACAGTGGTGTGAAGATGGTATAAACCGGAGTTAAAGAATCGTAACGTAAATAAGGATTGGGATTAGTGTAATCTTCAGGGTTAATACTTAGCCAATCTTGATAACCATTATAGCATTCTATCAACATGGTAATCATGATGTAGAATCTAAGAAGATTAATTGTCTTTGTCACATTACCTCCAAACGAAAACAGGCAAAGAGGAATAAAAAAAATACCGAACTGATAAGCATTGCCAAATTCCCAACCTGTATATGGAATAAGTGTTTCTCTCAGGGATTTGTTAGAGTCTAATCTCAAATACCAACTAAAGACAACCACTAAAGTTGAAAAGATATAGAAAAGAATGATGTCATAAGGTGCTTTTTTAAGAACAGCAAACACTTTTTTTGATATCTCCATATTTTATTTGGTTTTTGGTTACCCAAATATAAGATTTTATTTAAAAAGGTATAAAACAAAAATCCATCAAAATGACTCTTGATGGATTTTAGTATTTTTTAAAAATGCAGTTCTTAGTTTAGCAAATTGGTCACTAAGGATGGATAAATTCCAATGACAATATTTAGTAAAATAGCAATAACTGCAACAGCGTAATATACAAAAGGGACTACTTTTCTATCTTCGGAAGCTTCTTTGGTGTACATCGCCAAAATCAGTTTGAAGTAGTAGCCCACACTTATGATAGAGTTGATTACTGCTGCAATCACGACAACCATATAACCTGCTTTTATGGTTTGGGTGAATAATATAAATTTAGCAAAGAACCCAGAGAAAATAGGAATTCCAGCCATAGACAAAAGTGATGCGGTTAAAACAGCAGCCAACAATGGATTTGTTTTTCCTAAGCCATTAAAGTTGATAATATCCTCGTTGTCTTTGTCTTTGGTCACATAAATAATTACGGCAAACGAAGCGATACCAGCTAATGCATAAGCTGCAGTATAATACAATAATGTAGAAGCTGCGGTCGTCATACTAAGTAGCGCCATCAACATAAATCCGGCATGCGAAACACCCGAAAAGGCTAGCATACGTTTTACGTTTTTTTGGCGCAATGCCATAATGTTACCGACCGTCATAGAAAGTATGGAAATCACTACTACAACGATTTGAAATTTATAATCGATATCTGCGTTTAAAACATCTAATAATTTGAATAAGGTAGCCATAGCAACAACTTTAGCCAACGTACTCATAGTGGCTGTTGTTATTGAAGGTGATCCCTCATAAACATCGGGAGCCCAAAAGTGAAATGGTGCAGCAGCAATCTTGAAAAGCATACCAATAAGTAATAATATAATTCCGATAGTGTACCAGATTGGTAACTCCGCAGAACGTGATAAATTTTTGATATACTCTACATCAAAACTAGTCATGGCTCCATATATCAAGCAAATTCCAAATAAGATAATTCCGGAAGCAAAGGAACCCAATAGGAAATATTTCATTCCGGCTTCGTTACTTTTTACATCTAGTCTTTTGCTTGCCGCCAAGACATATAATGATATAGACAGCACTTCAATACCAAGAAAGAACATGGCTAAGTTTCCAAAAGAAACCATGGCTACAGCACCAGCCAAAAGAAAAATTTTGATGGCAATATAATCTGAAATCTTGGTTGGATGGTCTTTATAAAAATCGCCACTCAAAGCGACTAAGAATATCGTGAGTACAATAAACAGACAAGAGAAGGCCACCGAAAATTTGCTAACTACAATCATGTTGTTGTAGATAGGATTGTTGTAAAGTTCAGTCGCATTAAACTCAGCCATGGTAAGTCCAAGAATGGCTAACAGTCCAAGAATTGCTACCGGAACCAATAGCTTTCTTAAATTAAAGATTTCAGCGATAAGGCAAAAAACACCTAAACCTGATATGGCAATTAATGTATTCATTTTTGGACTATCTATTAATGTTTGATAAAATTTCATTTAAACTCGGCGTAACCAATTCTACTATAGGTTTTGGATACAATCCGAAGAATAATAAAAAGCCGATGATAACAACTAACGTTATTGCTTCATTGGTGGTAACATCTGCAAAAAATTTGGTATTGGTTTCTCCCAACATCGTATTTTGGAACATCTTCAGCATATAATAACCACCCAAAATAATCGTCGTTCCACTCAAAATAACAAACCAAATATTGATTTGAGCTAAGCTATATAAAACGGTAAACTCTCCAACAAAGTTGAATGTTCCTGGCAATGCAACGGATGCCAAAACCAAAATCATAAACATCGAAGTGAATCTTGGTGTTTGTGCTCTGATTCCTCCCATTTCGGATATAGTTCTGGTTTCGTATCTTCTGTAGATAATTTCAGCAACGAAGAATAAGCCAACAATAACAAAACCGTGGGCAATCATTTGTAAAACAGCTCCACTCAATCCGTCAATGGTTAGTGTATAACAACCAGCGGCGATTAAACCAACGTGAGCTAAAGATGAATACGCCAATAATTTCTTCAAATCTTTTTGACGCAATGCTACGATTGAACCATAAATTACTCCCGCAATACTCAATCCGATAAGTATCGGCATATAGGTTTTGGCTGCTTGTGGCGCAATTGGTAATTGCCAACGAATGACGCTGTACAATCCCATTTTTAGCATAATACCTGATAAAAGCATGGTTCCAACAGTTGGTGCCTTTTGATATACTTTTGCCTGCCAAGTATGAAAAGGAATAATCGGAATTTTAATAGCATAAGCCAGGAAGAAAGCAAAGAAAATATAATACTGTTCTGTATCCGATAGCTCTAATTTGTACAAATCTTCTAAAAGGAAACTACTTGCTTTTGTATATAAATAAGCAAAGCCAATAAGCATGAATAATGATCCTGCCAATGTGTAGATAAAGAATTTCACTACTGCTTTTTTACGCTCTTCAGCATCACCATTACCCCAAATTAAAGCAATGAAGTAAATAGGAATTAAAGCCAATTCCCAGAAGATATAATATAATAAACCGTCAGCTGCTAAGAAGGTCCCGGTCATTGCAAACGCCATGAACAATACTAAAGCATAGAAGTTTTTACTGTTATTGAATTTGTTGCCAAAAGATGAAAAGATAATCAGTGGAGTTAAGGCGGTTGTCAATAAAACCATTGCCAAAGAAAGTCCGTCTGCTTTGAAAGCTAAAGCTACTTTAGGCACGTCAATCCAATTGCTTATAAAACTCACGTTTCCACCTTGAGTGAATATTGCTAGTAAATTCAAAGTAACAGCCAGTGCTCCTAAACTAAAAACCAACGCCACTTTGGAGGCTAATTTATCTCCGGAAAAATAGGTGATTAAAGCACCAGCCAACAGTAATAATAATATAGTAGTTACATCCATTATGTAAAAATTATTTTGCTATAAATAAATAAGTTATGATGGCGCAAATACCAATCACTAAAGCGAATAAATACAGTCCGATACTACCGGTTTGTAATTTTTTGCCTTGTATTCCGATGCCATTGGCAACTGTTCCAAAACTGAAAACCACTTTTCCCAAAGCTGGTTCTAAAGTTGTTCTAAAGAAATTAGACAAACTGTTCAAAGGTCTTACAATTAGAAAAGTATAGAATTCGTCAATATAATATTTGTTGTATATCGTTTTAGAAAAGCCAACAATTTCAGCATCTTCTTTTGGTACAAAAGCTTGTTTGATGTATTTTGAATATGCCCAAAGGATTCCAAAAACTGCTCCAGCCATAGCAATTCCCATTAACATATATTCGTGTGAACCTAAAGTATGTTCTTCATGCTTACCACTTAAAATTGGTTCCAAGAAATGGTTTAACCAAGTGCTTCCAGGTAAGTTAATTGCTCCACCAATGAAAGCTAAAATGGCTAATATCACCAACGGAATTGTAATCAGACTTGGACTTTCGTGTAAATGATGCTTTTGTTCTTCGGTTCCTCTGAAGTCTTTGAAGAACGTTAAATACATTAATCTAAACATATAGAAAGCGGTCATGATAGAAGCGATAGATGCTACAATCCATAATACTTTATTATGTTCGAAAGCGACCAACAATATTTCGTCTTTTGACCAAAAACCTGCAAATGGAAATATTCCGGCAATGGCTAATGTAGAAATCATCATTGTCCAGAAAGTGATTGGCATCGCTTTGCGCAAACCACCCATTTTTCGCATGTCTTGTTCACCGTGCAATCCATGAATTACCGAACCTGAACCTAAGAATAAACACGCTTTGAAGAAGGCATGAGTTATTACGTGAAATACCGCTACGTTATAAGCTCCCAATCCTAATGCTAAAAACATTAATCCTAATTGAGAAACGGTAGAGTAAGCCAATACTTTTTTGATATCGTTTTGTAGTAAACCAATTGATGCCGCTACCAAAGCTGTAGCTGCTCCAACAATGGCTATGATGTTTTGAACATCTGGAGTTAAGTCAAACAAGAAATTCATTCGCGTTAACATAAAGATACCAGCAGTTACCATCGTCGCTGCGTGGATTAAAGCAGAAACAGGAGTTGGACCAGCCATCGCATCGGGCAACCAAGTGTAAAGCGGTAACTGTGCTGATTTTCCACAAGCACCAATGAATAGGCATAAGGCTGCAGCACTTAATAAGGCAGTATTTGCATTTCCGGCAAATAGTACTTGTTTTATCTCAACATAATTCAATGTTGAAAATAAACTTCCTAAAATGAAGATCCCAATCAAAAACCCTAAATCTCCAATACGGTTCATTATAAATGCTTTCTTTGCGGCATCATTGTATGATTGGTTTTTATACCAAAATCCGATTAGTAAATACGAGCACAATCCAACACCTTCCCAACCTATAAACATTACCAATAAGTTGTTTCCGATTACCAATGTAATCATGAAGAATATAAATAAATTTAAATACGCAAAAAACTTATGCATATTCTCGTCATCGTGCATATAGCTGATAGAATACAAGTGAATTAAAGAACCAATTCCGGTAACGAATAACAACCAAAGCAAGGACAATTGGTCTAACAGCAATCCAAAATCTAATTTGAAATTATGAACAGAAATCCAATCAAATAAAGAGATTTCAACAGGTTTTCCATTTTGATTTAATTGCGCGAAAAAGCAAATGCTCAATAGGAAAGAAATCAAAACCGTAATCGTTCCGATGGCACCTGAAATTCCTTTGCTTACTTTTTTCCCAAAGAAAACATTGAAAAGAAATCCAGCAAATGGAGATAAGAGTAATACTAAAGCTAAAGTTTTGTCCATTTTAGATTATCCTTTTAAGTTCTTTAAATTAGCGATATCAATTGATCCAATATTTCTATATACAGATACTAAAATCGCCAAACCAACGGCAACTTCAGCAGCGGCAACAGCCATCGAGAAGAATACAAAAACTTGTCCTTCGGCATCCTGACGAAAAGTTGAAAAAGCAACAAACAATAAGTTTACGGCATTCAACATAATTTCGATCGACATGAATACGATAATAGCATTTCTTCTGTACAAAACTCCAAAAACGCCAATACAAAATAGCAATGACGCAAGGAAAATGTAGTTTTCGATACCTATTTGATTTATAACATTATTCATCTTACTTTTCTGTTTTTTCTTTTTTAGACAATAAAACAACTCCAATCATAGCAACTAACAATAGTATAGAAGCAAATTCAAATGGCACCATATATTCGTTTAATAATAAAGTTCCCAATTTTTTTATAGATTGATAATCTTCGGTTGTTGGGAGTTCATCACCTACAATTGGGTTCGAATTGATGAAAATTGTTACTAAAACTACACTAATTAAAATACAAACAGTAACCGCACCAAGTCTTGTAATTCGTGGTTTGTGTACTTCGTCTTCTTTGTTCAAATTCATTAACATGATCGTAAATAAGAAGAGAACCATAATAGCTCCAGAGTAAACAATAATATGAACTATCGCTAAGAATTGAGAATTAAATAATAAATAATGACCCGCAATGGTGAAAAAGCAAATCACCAAATAAATGGCACTGTGAATAGGGTTTTTACTATAAATCGTTAAAAACGCCGAAGCCAACGTAATGGCTGATAAAAAGTAGAATGTAATTAATATAGACGACATTAGTTAGCGTTTTTAAGTTGAGCATTTTTTATTGCCATTTCTAAAGGCATTACCAATTTGTCTTTTCCAAAAATGAAATCTTCTCTGTCATAATTTGCAGGAACTAATTCTTTTGAAATCGTCAAATAAATAGCGTCTTTTGGACAAGCCTCTTCACATAAACCACAGAAAATACAGCGTAACATGTTGATTTCATATATCGAAGCATATTTTTCTTCACGGTACAAATGTTCTTCGCCAGGTTTGCGTTCTTCCGCTTTCATAGTGATCGCTTCAGCTGGGCAAGATAAAGCACATAAGCCACAAGCAGTACAGTTTTCTCTGCCAAGTTCGTCTCGTTTCAACATATGTTGTCCACGATAAACCGGGCTAAATTCTCTTACTTGTTCAGGATATTGAATGGTTGCTTTTTTTCTAAAAAAGTGTTTGATGGTAATAAGCAATCCTTTGATGATGGCTATTAGATATAATCTTTCCCAAAAAGTCATTTCCTTATTGGAAACTTGTTTTTTTGTTCCGGAAAGCGATATGCTTTGTATTGATGTTGACATAATTGCTGTATCTTATTTAAAAGCTAGAATGCAAATTCCTGTTATTACTATATTGATGATCGAAAGCGGAATTAAAATCTTCCAGCCTAAATTCATCAATTGATCGTATCTGAAACGTGGTATTGTCCAACGAACCCACATATAGAAGAAAATGAAGCAGCATATTTTAACAAATAAAACTCCGATTCCTAAAATGTTTGCTGGGTTTACACCCACATTGTCAACCATCCATTGCATTCCCGGATAGTTATAACCTCCAAAATAAAGTACTGCTAAAATGGTTGATGAGATAAACATATTAGCGTATTCAGCAAACAAGTAGAATCCCATTTTCATCGATGAGTATTCGGTATGATAACCACCAATTAATTCCGATTCACATTCTGCTAAGTCGAAAGGCGTTCTGTTGGTTTCTGCGAAAGCACAAATCAAGAAGATTAAAAATCCAACTGGCTGGTAGAAAACATTCCAGTTCATTCCGGCTTGTTGAATAGAAATTTCTTTTAAGCTCAAGGTTCCTGTCATCATAATCAAAGCAATAATAGATAATCCCATTGCCACTTCATAAGAAACCATTTGTGAGGCAGCTCGAACGGCACCCATTAGGGAAAACTTATTGTTAGATGCCCAGCCACCAATCATAATTCCGTAAACGCCAATAGAAACGATGGCAAAAATGTATAGTAACGAACCATCAATATCGGTCGCCTGTAAAATAACATCGCGGCCAAAAATATGCAATTTATCTCCCCACGGAATTACGGCACTAGTCATCAAAGCCGTACTCATGGCAATTGCTGGTCCAACAAAAAATAAGAATCTATTTTTAGTATCGGGTTCAAATTCTTCTTTGGCAAACAATTTCATTCCATCGGCAAGTGGTTGTAATAATCCGCCCCAACCAGCCCGATTTGGACCAACACGGTCTTGCAAAAATGCTGCAACTTTACGTTCAGCCCAAGTAGAATACATCGCCATAACCATCGTTATTGCAAAGACAACTACAATCAAAACGCTTTTTTCTATAATAAAGGCACTATCCATTTTTCTTTGAATTTACTGGGTTACCGTCTATTTTCTCGTTGTAATCTATCTCGGCCATACTGATTTTTTTGCGGTCGATATCTCTTCCTTGCAAAATTCCTTTTTCGGTTTCAATAACTACTGAATCTAATTTACCAAAATGTTTATTCTGATTGATAACTGAATCTTTTTCGAATTTTCTCGGTCCTTCAATTACCCAATCAGCTATGTCTTTTTTGTCGAAACGACAAGTATTACAAATAAATTCTTCCACTTCATGAAACTCATCTTTACGGGCAGTTACTCTTTGAATTTCGTTACCGAACATCCAAACCGTAGTTTTTCCGCAACATTTATCACAATCTCTATGGGCATTAAATGGTTTGTTAAACCAAACTCTCGATTTAAATCGGAAAGTTTTATCAGTTAAAGCACCAACTGGACAAACATCAATCATATTTCCAGAGAATTCATTGTCAATGGCTGCCGAAACACAAGTCGAAATCTGAGAATGATCACCACGATTTAAAACGCCATGAACCCTTCCGTCAGTTAATTGGTCAGCGACTTCTACACAACGTTGACAAACAATGCAACGGTTCATGTGCAATTGAATTTTGTCGCCAATATTTTCTGGTTCAAAAGTTCTTTTGTCTTCAATAAAACGCTGTTGCAATTTACCGTGTTCGAAGCTTAAATTTTGCAAATCACATTCGCCTGCCTGATCACAAACAGGACAATCTAAAGGGTGATTGATTAAAAGGAATTCGGTTACAGCATTTCTAGCATCGCGAACGCGTTCAGAAGATTTGCTAGTTACTTCCATTCCGTCCTGACAACCGGTAACACAAGATGCCATTAATTTTGGCATTGGTCTTGGGTCGGCTTCGCTTCCTTTGGTAACGTCTACTAAACAACAACGGCATTTTCCGCCGGTACCTTTTAGTTTAGAATAATAACACATGGCTGGCGGAACAGATTCTCCACCAATCATACGAGCCGCTTGCAGGATGGTTGTTCCTGCTTCAACTTCAATTTCTTGACCGTCTATGGTTACTTTCATTATCTATTTGTTTAAAAGATTAAAAGTTTTGAGTTAAGCGTTTCCACTTCATACTTCCAACTTCCAACTTCTGACTTTTATATTATATTTGTTGTTTTGCTACTAAGTGCTTTACTTTTTCAAAAGGCTCTGCTTCAAAGTGATCTCTATTTTTTACTTTTTCTGGGAAACGAATGTGGTAT
>NZ_JBMOGQ010000073.1:0-11116 GCF_049318325.1 Flavobacterium sp.
AATATCGCCGACTGTTCCACCAATTTCAGTAATCACTATATCAAAATCGCCTGATTTACCAAGCAATTGCATGCGTTCTTTAATTTCATTTGTAATATGAGGAACAACTTGAACCGTTTTACCTAGAAATTCACCTCTTCGCTCCTTTTCAATCACCGAAAGATAAACTCTTCCTGTAGTAACGTTGTTGGCTTGTGACGTTGGAACATTTAAAAATCGTTCATAATGACCTAAATCTAAATCCGTTTCTGCTCCATCGTCTGTCACGAAACATTCACCGTGTTCATAAGGATTCAACGTTCCTGGATCAACATTGATATAAGGGTCAAACTTTTGAATAGTTGTTCGATATCCTCTTGCCTGAAGTAACTTAGCTAGAGACGCTGCGATAATTCCCTTTCCCAAGGAAGAAGTCACACCGCCGGTAACAAAAATGTATTTTGTTTGATTCATTTTTTTGTAGTTGTTGTGTTGTAGTTGTTGTAAAAAACGAGGCAAAAATACGATTATTAATTGATAATTATCAATTGACAATTAACAATTAAAAAGAAATAAAGAATGAAATTAAAGTTTCGGATATTGTTTTTTTATATTCCGAACCAATTCTTCCAAACCATTTAATTTGAGTTCGTAAACGAGTTGCATTTGCTCACCAAGTTGGCCTTTTGGAAAACCTTTTTGACTGTACCAAACGACATAATACTCAGGCAAATCTATTAAATAATAGCCTTCATATTTGCCGAATGGCATTTTGGCGTGGGCAAGTTTTATAAGAAGTTGTTGATTTTTGTCCAAAGTCGAAAGTCTTATGGTATCTTAAAGTCGTTTGTGAAAAATCAGAGGTCTTTGCAACTTTTGACTTTATAATATTTGACTATTGTTATTTCCAATTAAAAGTTATCTCTTTTTTTATATCGGGATGCAAACTATGGTAAACCGGACATGTCATAGCAGCTCTTTCTAAAATAGTTTTAGTCTTTGAATCAGCCACAAGATCTAATTCAAAATGTATATGAATTTCTGAAATTCTTCTAGGTTCTGAAGCCATAACTTTAGTTACCTGAGCTGTTGTTCCCTTCAATTCTATATCCATATCTCTAGCCTTAATAGCCATAATTGTAATCATGCAAGTTCCCAAGGAATTAGCTACCATATCAGTTGGCGAGAAAGCTTCTCCTTTACCATGATTATCTGTTGGAGCATCAGTCTGAATTTCTGTTCCGGATTGCATATGCATAGATGAAGTTCTTAAATCACCTAAATATCTAATGATTGATGTTTTCATTATAATGATTCTTTTATGGTTAAATCGGTGTCGTAATACAAGATGTAGATTCCATTATTAGTATATCCATAGGTTGCATTTTGAACATAATCAAATTTATTTTCTATTTGTTCCGATGGTGATGCCTGAATAGTCTCCTCAAAAGTGCTGTCATGTGATAATCGAAGTAGAGTGTCAAACATTACATCAAAGCCACGAATGGCATACTGGGTGGGTATAATTTTATTAACTTTTTTATACTTAACATCAAATTGATTGGCTTCTACTGTCTCGTTAGGTCTTGAAAGTGATGGATATAAAAGTTTTAATTTGGTTAATCGTGTCAACGAAATTTCATCAAAATCAAAAGTGTCGTTTTGTTCCAAAATTACCAGCTGCACTTGATAATCCTTTTGCGCAGCTATCATTGTATTAGTGGCGGCCAAAACCATCGCGGTGCTTTCAGAAGCCAGCACAACATAATTAAGTTTGTCTTTCCGAAATAAGACTTTTAAGCTATCAGCAACAAATGTTCCTTTTTCACTCAAACCTGCAATCCTCACATTGGGTTGTATTTCCTGAATGTACTGCTTTACACTCCCTTTCTTTGGGTCAACCACGGCAATAATATTGCCATTTTTAGCTTTCATAAAGTCAAAAACAGAGTTACGCAAAAACTCTGCTGAAGGCATAGATTGGTATAAATTAGTATATTTTTTTCCTATTTCTTTTGACAAAGGAGAGATAACCGGGGTTTTTGTTTGCTCAAGTAGTTCTGCCAATTTCTCAACATTTGACTGATAAAATGGACCAACAATTGCATCCATATTTTGAAGATTGTTTTGTTCCACCAAGGCGGCTACATTAGAAGAGTTTTTAGTTTCCTGCGAGTCTAAAATTTTAATATCAACATTCATCCCTAACACTTTGGCCGAGTCAATTGCCATCAAGGCACCCGAATAGAAATCCAAAGTCAGATTCAAAAACTTATCTTTTTTTAATCTAGCCTGTGTAGAATTGATAGTATCGCTTTCAATTTTTGAAATATTAAATGGTAAAAGTAATGCGAGTTGTTTCCTCGCATTAGTGTTTATTGTTTTTAGTAAATTTCCCTGTTCCTTTTTTACAGGTTCTTTCCGCTGTCCTTTGGGCACACGAAGAATCATTCCTTGTTTAATTCCTGATTTCAATTCGGGATTAAGTGAAATTAATTCTTGTTCTGAGATTCCATAATCATTGGCAATACTATAAATGGTTTCTTTTGGTTTAACCACATATTCTTCTAAATATTTTTTAGTACTTGTTTTTTCTGCTGTTGATTTATCAGCAGAAGGTTTAGCTACACTAGATTGCTTTTCCAATTCACTGTCGCTCGTGCCAGCTGAGTCGCGGGTTGCAGTTTCTATAACGACTTGGTTTATTGCATTCCCGGAAACTACAAGTTTAAAACCAATTGGAAATTCGGACACGATTTGAGGATTTAAGCGTTCTAATTCAAGTACAGTCATTCCATACTTTTTAGAAATTCCATATTTTGTTTCTTTAGGTTCAATTATATGATAAGTAGTTTCTCCTTCTGGTGTTGCTTTTACAACAGCAGGTTTTGATACTACTGGGGCAATTACATTATTAATTTCTTTAGGTTTTGAAACAGGAACATTTTGTATGCTAACGGATGTGGGGATTTTGATATTCAGACCAATATTCAAACCATTATTCAGTAAATCTCCGTTAGCTGTTTTAAGTGCATCAATAGTAACCCCATATTGTTTTGAAATACTATACAATGTTTCTTTGGGTTGGACCAAATGTGAAATTGTATTATTATTTTGTGGTGCACTTTGAGGGGAATGTATATCAACTACTGAAGCTGAAGTTGGAATCAATAAAACACTATTCTGTTGAATTCCGTTTTGAGAATCTGGGTTTAAACTATAAATATCATAAGGTGTAACCTTATATTTTTGAGCTATCATAATTATAGTTTCACCTTTAGCAACAATGTGTTTCGTATATTTTTCTTGCTTTGCAGATGCTGAAAAAACAAAGGAAAATATCGTTATAAATATTGAAAAAAATATACGGTTTTTCATTTACTAATTATTTATTTGACGTCTAAAGTTAACAAATCTTTTTAAACTCAATAAAATTTGCTGTATTTTTCATTAACTTTTTTATGTTAAGTAAACTATTCCCATTCTATAGTTGCAGGTGGTTTAGAACTAATATCATATACTACTCTATTCACACCTTTTACTTTATTAATAATTTCGTTAGAGATTTTCATCAAAAATTCATAGGGTAAATGAACCCAATCCGCTGTCATTCCATCAGTTGATTCTACAGCTCTTAGCGCAACTACCTTCTCATAAGTACGCTCATCACCCATCACTCCAACGCTATTAACTGGAAGCAAAATGGCTCCGGCTTGCCAAACTTTATCATACAAACCGTGTTCTTTTAATCCGTTGATAAAAACGGCATCAACTTCTTGCAAAATTCTAACTTTCTCAGGTGTTATTGCCCCTAAAATTCTAATAGACAATCCTGGTCCCGGAAATGGATGTCTGCCCAAAAGTTCAGGGTCGATACCCAATGTTTGCCCAACTCTTCGTACTTCGTCTTTGAATAACATTCGTAAAGGTTCAACAACTTGTAGCTTCATATAGTCCGGTAAACCGCCCACGTTGTGATGTGATTTGATGGTAGCCGATGGGCCTTTTACCGAAACTGATTCGATAACATCGGGATAAATGGTGCCTTGTGCTAACCATTTTACATCTTCAATTCTGTGGGCTTCTTCGTCAAAAACTTCTATGAATGCTTTTCCAATAGCTTTTCGTTTTGTTTCTGGATCTTCAACGCCATCTAATGCACTCATAAATCTGGCCGAAGCGTCAACACCTTTTACATTTAAACCCATGTCTTTGTATTGGTGTAAAACATTTTCAAATTCATTTTTACGAAGCAAACCATTGTTAACGAAAATGCAATATAAATTTTTACCAATAGATTTATGCAATAAAACTGCCGCAACAGTAGAATCTACTCCTCCTGAAAGTCCAAGAACGACTTTGTCATCTTTTACTTTTTCTTGTAATTCTTTAATGCAATCTTCTACAAAAGCATTTGGAGTAAAGTTTTGTGGAACGTTTGCAATCTTTACCAAAAAGTTCTCTAGAATTTGTTTTCCGTCAGTTGAATGATAGACTTCGGGATGAAACTGAATCGCATACGTTGTTTCGCCTTCAATTTTATACGCTGCGTTTTCAACATCTTTAGTACTGGCCAATTTCAAACCATTAGTTGGTAAATGTTTGATAGTGTCGCTGTGACTCATCCAAACTTGTGAATTGAGGTTTACATTCTCAAAAAAAGATTCACCTTCTTTGATATAGGATAAATTTGCTCTTCCATATTCTCTGATATTGGAGGCGGCTACTTCTCCACCAGAAAAATGGGCCAAATATTGGGCACCATAACACACTGCAAGCAGCGGCAATTTGCCTCGAATATTGGACAAATCGATTTGCAAAGCATCTTCAGAGCGAACAGAATAAGGACTTCCACCGAGGATAACTGCTTTGTAGGACGATAAATCAGTTGGAAAATGATTGAATGGAAAGATTTCGCAGAATATGTTTAATTCCCGAACCCTTCTCGCAATAAGTTGTGTGTATTGCGAACCGAAATCTAAAATAAGTACGTTGTGTTGCATGCGCAAAAGTAGTATACCAATTTTAAATATGAAATTTTAATTTTAATAAAAACACCTGAAAGGTATAAAAACCTTTCAGGTGTAGTAAATATTTTTTAATAAATTACTTTTGTTTAAAAGCTCTTACTCCAGGGAAGTAAGCGGTATCGCCTAACTCCTCTTCAATACGCAATAATTGATTGTATTTTGCCATACGATCTGAACGTGAAGCAGAACCCGTTTTAATTTGGCCACAGTTTAAGGCAACGGCTAAGTCGGCAATCGTGTTGTCTTCTGTCTCTCCAGAACGGTGGGACATTACTGAAGTATAACCAGCATTGTGTGCCATGTTTACAGCTGCAATAGTTTCTGTTAAGGTTCCAATCTGATTAACTTTTACTAAAATAGAATTGGCAATTCCTTTTTCGATTCCGGTTGCTAAACGATCAACGTTAGTTACAAATAAATCGTCTCCAACTAATTGTGTTTTATCGCCGATTAATTCAGTTAAGTATTTCCAACCTTCCCAATCGTCTTCGTACATTCCGTCTTCAATAGAAATGATTGGATAATTAGCAGCCAAAGAGGCTAAATATTCGGCTTGTTCTTTAGAAGTTCTAATTTTTCCGGTAGCGCCTTCAAATTTAGTATAGTCGTATTTTCCGTCTACATAAAATTCAGAAGCGGCGCAATCTAATGCTATCATTATTTCATCGCCAAATGAATAACCCGCATTTTCAACTGCTTTCTTAATGGTATCCAAAGCATCTTCAGTTCCGCCAGCTAAGTTTGGAGCAAATCCACCTTCGTCACCAACTGCGGTTGACAAATTTCTATCATGTAATACTTTTTTCAGGTTGTGGAAAATTTCCGTTCCCATTTGCATAGCATGTGTAAAGTTTTTCGCTTTAACAGGCATAATCATAAATTCCTGGAATGCAATTGGTGCATCAGAATGTGAACCGCCATTTATGATGTTCATCATCGGCACTGGCAAGGTGTTAGCAGAAACTCCACCAATGTATCTGTATAAAGGCAACCCTAATTCGTTAGCCGCTGCTTTAGCAACCGCCAAAGAAACTCCTAAAATTGCATTAGCACCAAGCTCTGATTTATTTGGAGTAGCATCTAGTTCAATCATTAATTGATCGATATGATTTTGTTCAAATACTGAAACGCCCATTAATTCTGGAGCAATTTTCGTATTTACATTAGAAACAGCTTTCGAAACACCTTTTCCCATGTAAGCTTTACCACCATCACGTAATTCTACTGCTTCGTGCTCACCAGTTGAAGCACCACTTGGAACAGCAGCGCGACCTAAAACACCATTTTCGGTTACTACATCTACTTCGATTGTTGGGTTTCCTCTTGAGTCCAGAATTTGTCTTGCGTGGACTTTAATGATTATGCTCATTGTTTTTATTTTAATTATTGAATTTAAATTTTGCTCTTTGTTAGAGCTCAGGATGAAACAAATGTATTACATCTGCATATATTTCTTAAATGAAACTGACAAATGTTATTAACGCAATCGTTTTAGTATTAAACAGATTGAAGTTTTTTCGCCTTTTTTATGTTTGCAATAAAATCATCAAAAAGATATTCTGAATCGTGCGGACCTGGACTTGCTTCCGGGTGGTATTGCACCGAGAAACAGTTTTTTGATTTCATTCGCATTCCGGCTACTGTATTATCGTTGATGTGATAATGTGTGATTTCTAAATCGGGATGTTTTTCGAGTTCTTCTCGGTTTACTGCAAATCCATGGTTTTGTGAAGTTATTTCACCTTTTCCTGTCAGTACATTCATTACCGGATGGTTGATTCCTCTGTGTCCGTTAAACATTTTGTAAGTTGAAATTCCGTTGGCCAAACCGATAATTTGATGCCCTAAACAAATACCAAAAACTGGTTTGTCTGAAGCAATCATTTTTTGAGCGGTACCAACTACTTGTTCTAATGGTTCAGGATCGCCAGGACCATTTGATAAGAAATAGCCATCAGGGTTAAACGATTTTAATTCATCAAATGAAGTATTATATGGAAACACTTTTACGTAGCAATCGCGCTTTGCCAGGTTTCTTAATATGTTTCTTTTGATGCCTAAATCTAAAGCTGAAATTTTATAAGTTGCATTTTCGTTTCCGAAGAAATAAGGAGCTGAAGTCGAAACTTTAGAAGCTAGTTCCAATCCTTTCATATCAGGAACATTGGCTAGTTGTTTTTTCAAATCTTCTATAGAAGATCCATCAGTACAAATAACTGCATTTTGTGCACCATTGTCACGGATGTAACTTACCAAAGCTCTGGTGTCAACATCCGAGATGCAGATTAGGTTTTGGCTTGAGAAGTAGTCATAAAGGTTGCTTTCGGAATCCGGTCTTGAATGATTGAAGCTAAAGTTTTTGCAAACTAAACCAGAAATCATAATGTTGGAGGATTCTACTTCGTTAGCATTGACTCCATAGTTTCCAATATGTGGATTAGTGGCTACCATGATTTGGCCGAAGTAAGATGGATCGGTGAAGATTTCCTGATAACCAGTCATTCCGGTGTTGAAGCAAACTTCACCAAAGGTTTTTCCTGAAATTCCAATTGATTTTCCGTGAAAGATGGTTCCGTCGGCTAGTAATAAAATTGCGGCTGTTTTAGTTGTGTGTTGCATAGTGTAGTTGTGTTGAGCAAATTTATTTATTTACGTTCAATTTAAAAAAAAGAATTATAAGAGTTTATAAACATTCAGATAATTCTATACTAGCCCCGATAGAAGCAAGCTACCATGTAGCGCGGATAGCGGGACTAAATTTCCTTAGAAATATGATTATGCGCTTCAAAAAATTCCAAAAAAAAAGGATAAACAAAACTGCTTATCCTTTTTATATTTATGAGTTGGCAATCATTATGCCTCTTCTTCTTTTGATTCTTCGTCAGCTGGCGCTTCTGGAGTCTCTTCTGCAGCCGGTGCTTCTGCTTCTGCTACTGGAGTTTGCTCCGCCAGTTCGCTTTCACTTGAGTCTTCAACAACTTCTGGTGCTTCTACTTCAGCAACTGGAGTCTCAACAACTTCTGCAACTGGAGTCTCAACAACTTCCTCTACGATTGGAGCAGCTTCTTCAACGATTGGAGTTACTTCTTCTACAACTGGAGCTTGTGTTGGAGCTGCAGTAGTTGTTGCCGATTTCTTAGGACGACGTGTTCTACCTTTTTTCTCCTCTTTTTTACCTCCGTTGTATAGTTCGTTAAAGTCAACTAATTCAATCATTGCCATATCAGCGTTATCTCCTAAACGGTTACCCATTTTAATGATACGAGTATAACCTCCAGGACGATCGCCAACTTTAGCAGCTACATCTCTGAACAAGTCGGTTACAGCATATTTGCTACGTAAGTAAGCGAAACATATACGACGATTGTGTGTAGTATCTTCTTTCGATTTTGTTATAAGTGGTTCAACAAATTGTTTCAACGCTTTTGCTTTAGCAACAGTAGTGTTAATACGTTTGTGCTCTATAAGAGAACAAGCCATATTAGCCAACATAGCTTTTCTATGTCCAGTCTGTCTGCTTAAATGATTTACTTTTTTTCCGTGTCTCATGACGTGTTTTTTTAACCTTCATCTTGCTACAATCCGCTTTGGAGAGCAAAATATGAAGTAATTTATTCTTTATCTAATTTGTATTTACCTAAGTCCATTCCGAATGTTAAATTCTTGTTGGCAACTAATTCATCTAACTCAGTTAGTGATTTTTTACCGAAGTTACGGAACTTCATTAAGTCATTTTTATTGAAAGATACTAGATCTCCAAGAGTATCAACTTCTGCGGCTTTCAAACAATTTAATGCTCTTACAGATAAATCCATATCAACAAGTTTTGTTTTAAGCAATTGTCTCATGTGTAATGATTCTTCATCATAAGAATCAGTTTGAGCAATTTCATCAGCTTCAAGAGTTATTCTCTCATCAGAGAACAACATAAAGTGGTGAATTAAAACTTTAGCAGCTTCAGTTAAGGCATCTTTTGGATTAATAGAACCATCAGTTTTGATTTCAAAAACTAATTTTTCATAATCTGTTTTTTGCTCCACGCGGAAGTTTTCTATAGCATATTTTACATTTTTTACCGGAGTAAAAATTGAATCAGTAAAAATAGTACCTATTGCAGCATTCTGTTTTTTGTTCTCTTCTGCAGGAACATAACCACGACCTTTCTCGATAGTTAATTCCATATTAAGATTTACTTTGCTATCTAAATTACAAATAACCAATTCTGGATTCAAAACTTGAAAACCAGAGATGAATTTTTGAAAATCACCAGCTGTTATTTGATCTTTTCCTGAGATAGAAATAGAAACTGTTTCATTATCTACATCTTCAATTTGACGTTTGAAACGTACTTGTTTTAGATTTAGGATAATTTCAGTAACATCTTCTACAACTCCTGAAATCGTTGAAAACTCATGTTCAACACCATCAATTCTTATAGATGTTATTGCATAACCTTCTAACGCAGAAAGTAAAACTCTTCTAAGTGCATTACCAACTGTTAATCCGTAACCAGGTTCTAAAGGTCTGAATTCAAACTTACCTTCAAAATCGGTTGAATCGATCATGATAACTTTATCGGGCTTCTGAAAATTAAATATTGCCATAATTTAGACTAATGTCAATTATTATTTGTTGTACAACTCTACTATTAACTGCTCTTTAATGTTTTCTGGAATTTGCAATCTTGCTGGAACAGAAACGAAAGTCCCTTCCATAGTATCATTGTTCCATGTAATCCATTCATATACTTGAGATGAATTGGCTAATGAACTAGTGATTGCTTCAACAGATTTAGATTTTTCACGAACAGCAACTTTGTCACCTGCTTTTAAGTGGTAAGAAGGGATGTTAACCAATTCTCCATTCACAGTGATGTGACGGTGTGAAACGATTTGACGAGCTGCTCTTCTTGATGGAGCAATTCCCATTCTGAAAACTACGTTATCTAATCTTGCTTCGCATAATTGTAAAAGGATCTCACCAGTTACCCCTTTAGAAGCTGCTGCTTTTTCGAATAAATTTCTGAATTGTTTTTCTAATATTCCATAAGAATATTTAGCTTTTTGCTTTTCCATTAATTGGACAGCGTACTCAGACTTTTTTCCTCTTTTTTTAGCCATCCCGTGTTGACCAGGTGGGTAATTTCTTTTTTCGAAGGCTTTGTCTTCTCCGAATATTGCTTCGCCAAATTTACGAGCAATTCTTGTACTTGGACCAGTATATCTTGCCATTTTAAATTGTTTTAAGATAGAGGTTATGAATTCAGGTCGAATCCTTCGATAACCTTAGTTCTATCTTGATTATACTATAATTATACTCTACGTCTTTTAGGAGGACGACATCCGTTGTGTGGCATTGGAGTAACATCAATGATTTCTGTCACTTCAATTCCTGCGTTATGTATTGATCTGATCGCAGACTCACGTCCGTTACCTGGTCCTTTTACATATACTTTTACTTTTTTTAGTCCAGCTTCCAATGCTACTTTACCGCAATCTTCTGCTGCCATTTGAGCTGCATACGGAGTATTCTTTTTGGAACCTCTGAAACCCATTTTACCTGCTGAAGACCAAGAAATAACTTCACCTTTTTTGTTTGTTAACGAAATGATGATGTTGTTAAAGGTTGCACTAATATGAGCTTCTCCTGTTGATTCAACGATAACTTTACGTTTTTTTGTTGTTGCTTTAGCCATATTACTTATTATTTAGTTGCTTTTTTCTTGTTAGCAACAGTTTTTCTTTTCCCTTTTCTTGTTCTAGAGTTGTTTTTAGTTCTTTGTCCTCTTAATGGAAGACCAGATCTATGACGGATTCCTCTGTAACATCCAATATCCATTAGACGTTTAATGTGTAGTGACACTTCTGAACGAAGTTCACCTTCAATTTTGTAATATGATACCGCGTCACGGATTGCTCCGATTTCATCATCATTCCAATCTTGAACTTTTGTATCTTGGCTTACTTGAGCTTTTTCTAAAATCTCAATTGCTCTACTTTTACCCACTCCGAAGATGTAGGTTAAAGCGATAACTCCTCTTTTGTTTTTAGGTATATCTACCCCTGCTATTCTTGCCATAACTATCCTTGTCTTTGTTTAAATCTAGG
>NZ_JBMOGQ010000074.1:0-11003 GCF_049318325.1 Flavobacterium sp.
TGGTATCAAGTGCGGCAGCTATTCTCTTATTGCTTGAACGACCTTGATGTCTAATATCACATATCATTAAACAAACTTCGGCAGGAGCATTGTCTAAATTGAAACGCTCATGATAAGATTTCATGTTATTTTTAAATAGAGTAGTAGCTACTTCAACCTGCAAATTTCTATGACATATATCATTACTTGCCCAGTGAACTAATCTAGCAGAACATAGTAACTCTTGATTTTCTATATCATTTGTAGTAGGGTTAAGATAATCCATGAAATGCTGAGATGATAAATTATTCTCTAACTCTGAAAGTATTCCACTAGTTGATAGGTAGTAAATTCGATTATCTTTCAATACCAATTTTGGAAAGTAATTCTTGGCATTAGTCAATTGCAATAATCTTTTGAAAAACACTATGAAATCGCCATTAGGCACATGCGCTGCATACTGCATAAAACCAAAAGTAAATTTTGCTCTGTCATAAGTATTTAAACATTTAAAAGAACCTTTACTTTCCGCCATAGCGGTTGGGTAGATGAAGTAAGACCAAAAACCATATTTGCTTATATAGTCTTCGGGCTTATAGATTTGCCCTTCAGCTAAGCTGGTATTAAACAATCCTAAGTTCCCCTCATAATAAGTTTTATAACCAATAATAAACTTTGGGTCACTACCACCGGATAATTTTGCGCTATAAGTTGTTCTACCAGTAGATAAAACATTGCTTGTTATAGTAAAATCAAATGCCATACACGTTTTAAATTTCAGATATTAAATTTCTAAAACTAACGGTAAGTATAACGTCAAGCAATACGTGTAAATACGTATTTTTTAATAAGAGAAAGGACTAAAGTTTTGAGGTTTTTATTTGAAAATTTAAATAAATCATACAGTAAGTTTTTTATGAAAACTATGGATGTTTATTGTATGTATTTTAATGACTATACAGTGTATGATTAAATTTGCTCTAATTCAATAATTTTATTTTTAAGTGCATACAAAACAACGCCTATAAAATTTTTAGATTGAGTTTTTTCCATAATATGGTTGCGGTGCTTTTCCACAGTTCGATTACTAATATTGAGTACATCGGCAATTTCCTTACTGCATTTTTCTAGTGTTGCCAATTTGATAATCTCGATTTCTTTAGGTGTCAAATGTACTGATGGTGAATCTGAAAAAACATGTCGCTTTTTATTCCACAATAAGGCTTCTCTTATAACCGAACTCAAAGCCATATCAAAACAATAATCTTTATCCATTACATTTTGAATAGCGTTTTCAAGCATTTCTGGCGAAGTGTTTTTAGTGAAATAACCATTCGCACCCATCTCCATTACTTGATGTACTGCTTCTTTCGAAGTGAGTTGTGATAATATAATAATCTTAAGAGAAGGATCAATTAATTTTGCTTGTTTGCACACATCAAAACCATGCACTATGGGCATTTCTAAATCCAACAATAATACATCAATATCATATTCCATCAAATATTTTAAAAAAGCCAAACCATTATGCGTATCATATTCTACCGAGACACCTTCAAAAGAATCCAATAACAGCGATAAACTTTTTCTAAACAGCTGATGGTCGTCAACTAAAGCAACTTTTGTCATAATTAATCAGATAGAGAAATAATGTAATAATTGCCTTTTTCAATATTTTTTTGCTCCAGTTGAGCAGCTACACTTTGCAAGCGTGATTTGATATTTTTAAGCCCTGTCCCTTTAGCGTGTCTATATGCCGTTATAAAATCAAAAGGAATACCATCATCTATAAGTTCAAAACATACACCCGTAGGGGTACAACTCAATCGAGCAACACAATAAGTAATAGAACCATGTTTTAGCATATTCGAAGTCAATTCTTGAACCACACGAAACAACTCATAAGAAATCTTATCAGAAACCAAATTATCCTCCAGATTTAAGTCAATCTTAAAATCTTTACCTGTCGAAGCACTCAACTGCTCAAAATAATCTCGCAAAGCCAAATTAAATCCAGATGTTTCAAGCAAAGGAGGCATCAATTGATAAGAAATCAAACGTGTATTCTCAATAGCTTTTTCCAAAGAGGATTTTATGGCTTCCAATAACTCCGGAGTTTCTGTAGTTCGATTTTTTTTAGAAAATAAAAAAACATAATTCCTAATAGCATTCAAATCACTCTGTATAGCATCATGTAAATCCTTCGCAATTCGTTTTCGCTCTTTCTTTTCACTTTTCAATGCCGTTTTTAGCAACAATTCGGTTTCCTTTTTCTTGATTTTAGTCAAATGCCGTTGGTAAAACAAAACCATAAATAGTAAACATAATGCTAAAAATAACATCAAAAATGTTCCAATGAAAAATATCGATTTTACCTCGTTCGTGCCATCCATAAACCAACAAGCAATAATGTTCGCAAAACAAAATTTAAAAGTATATTCAACAACCAATACGATTGAAATGTACTAGAATCTAATTTGTATAAATGATTACTAAGTAAAAATAAAAATAAGGTACCACAATAATATAAAACGAAACCCGAAATAAAATAAAAGGCACTATTATCTAAGAGGTTTTCTATGTAGGCATCAATTATTAATTTTCTAAACCATATAATTGTAAAGAAAAGAATAAACATAGTAAGAAATATATCTATATAAGAAGTGATAATAAAAAAATCTTCAATTTTGAAATTTAAACTTAAATACAAACAAAACCCCAAAAAAAGAAATAAGGCAAGTAAAAACAGTTTCAAAAATTGTTTTTGTAGAATTTCAAAGTAAAAATAATAGATACATAAAAAAGCTAATACCTCGAAAAAAACAAACCAATAAGAAACATTCCATTCTAAAACAAGTGTGCCAAAAAATTCATACACACTCGATACAAATATCAAGGTAATAAACGGAATTATAGGTTTTAGTTCTCTAGTATTTTTGCTCTTTGCAATAAAATAGTAGAGTAAAGGAATTATGCCAAAAATAATTACAAAATACAATAAAAACATAACAGCTGTACAGAAGAAAACCTATCTGTAATAAGATAGGTTTTACTCAAAATTAATATTTTTTTTTTAAACTAATCCAACTTTAGGATTGGGACATGCTGGAGGACATGTGGCCATTCTATCATAAATTATGCCATTTTTCAAGATATCCTCTTCCTCTTTGTTAACACCTACCAAAACCAAACTTATTTTTTGTGCTACTTCATCATAGCCATTATAAATACGAATCCCTATACATCCTTCTTGTTCCAATATTTTTTTTACATTATCGCCTCCTATAAAAGACGATACTGTTTGATTAGAGAATTTTTCGGCAAATAGGGCAATCATTTTCTTTGCCTCTTCTTCAGAAATAATACTACCTGTGGTTGGGTCTAAATTCATAATTGAATGTGATTTTAAAAATTAATAAAACAAAAATAAGTGGTGCTTCCGTGTATAAAAATACGTGTTTATACGTATATAAAATTATAATTAATAAAAGCGTAAAACAAATGAATAGGAGTAATAACAAGTATAATTATACGTATAAATACGGATTGTAATTACAAAGCATTTGAGACAACTTTGTCATTATGTAAATTATAATTACGAAGTGAAAAAATACTACCTACATAACGGTCAAGAAAACAGTGGTCCTTTCGATAAGGAAGAACTCAGAGTACAAAAAATAAACAAAGAGACTCTAGTTTGGTCTGAAGATTGGAACGAATGGAAAAAAGCAGGTGAAATTGACGAATTAAAAATTACACTATTAAGTTCTCCATCTCCTCCAAATTACAATTTCAACAGTAGTCAAATAGTTTCCGAAAAATTCAATTTTATCAAATACCTTGTTATAACAATAAGTCTATTGGTTTTTTTAACCATCGCGGATAAAGTAATTTCAGAATACAACTCCAATCCTGACAATCCAAATCTTGAAAGCGATACCTTCAAAATGCATACTAGAAACAACATTACTAACCTAATTCAAGTAACTACTAACCAATATACAGTAAGCACTTTTGAAGGCATTTCAAATCTAGATGTAATCGTAACCAACAATACCAATTATACCCTAGATCAAGTTACGGTTGCAATAGACTACATTAAAAAGAATGGAGGGATTTACAGAACAGAAAACCTAATATTCAACAACATCCCTGCCAAGCAAAACATTTCATTATCGGCACCAAATAGCAAAAGAGGATTAGCTGTAAAGCTAACCATGCAAACCATAACTGCATTAGAGTTAAGTCTATGCTACGAGTATAAAAACACACCCGCGGTTGGCAACCCCGACCCAAATAATTGCAATCAATATGAAAAAAACAATCCTGATCACGTCAATGCTAGTATTGGTATCAACAGGAGCCTCTATCTACAAGAACGCCGGTAGAAAATGCACCGGTTCCAAAAATTGCAGCGCCTGCACAAACTGCAAATACTGTAAACACTGCGCTAAAAATGGCGGAAGTTGTGGGGTGTGTGAATAATTAAATATAATAAATTACTATAAAAACTACATATCATTCATGACATTAATCAATTAAAAATGTGTAATTAAAACAAACCTTGTATGGCAAAAAAAATAATTTATACAAATGATAATGAATCAGAAAATTTAAAATCCGCAGAAGACTTCATTGAATCATATTCTAGAATTTCAATTCCAGTTTATTCAGATGATATTAAATCTAAAGTAAATGAATATTTTAAAAAGTATTTTTACGAAGAAAGTAAAGGAAATTATTCTGAAATACTTCAAAAGATTAGAAATAGCTTAGTTCATAGCTCTAGTAAAACTGATAGAACTGAAATAATCCGAGAATTGAAACAGAATTACAAGAAAGAAAAATTAGTTTTAGTCCTGGGGGCAGGAGTTTCAATGTCTTTTGGACTACCTTCTTGGGATATTTTATTACAAAAATTAATGATGACAACACTTGAAAAGGAGAAAAATACCTCAAGTATTTTGTCGAAATTGTTTACAAAAATTTTCAACCCAAGTCCACTAATTGCAGGTAGATATTTGCAAAAATATTTCGAGAGTAACAAAACTTCATTTGAAGAAGAAGTAAGAAAAATATTGTATCAAGAGATTGAAAGGGAAACAAAATCAAAATTAATGGACGAAATTATTAGATATTGTATCGCTCCTGGTAAAAGTCCAAACTTAAATAGTATTATAACTTATAATTTTGACGACATTCTTGAATTTAATATTCAAAAAAGCAGTTTAGATTTACCATACAAATCAATTTATGGTAATGGAATGGATGTCGAAACTGGGGAACTTCCAATTTATCACGTTCACGGTTATTTGCCTGAAAAAGCGAAATTGTCAGAGTCAAATCAAATTACATTTGGGGAAAGTGTTTATCATAAACAATATACAGATACATATAGTTGGAATAATATAGTTCAGATAAATAAATTTAGGGAAAACAACTGTTTATTCATAGGAACTTCTCTAACTGACCCAAATACAAGACGTTTACTCGATATAGCAAACCAACAGAGAACAACCAAAAAAGGTTATCACTTTATTTTTAAAATTAAGTATAAAGTAGATGATGTAAAAAAAGCTTTAAGCTTATTATTAAATAATGAAGCTGATCTTTTAAACGAAAAGTCTAAAGCATCACTACAATTAGAAGAAACTGCCAATACACTTGTTGAGATTATTGAATCCTTTGAAGAAAATGATTTGAAGTCTTTTGGAATTAAAACAATTTGGATTGATACTTACAGTGAAATACCAGAAATAATGCAAGAAATAAGAAAAACATAATTACAAACTAATCCAATTTCTCCAAGGTCTCTTGACATCGGAAAATTAATTCACAACTCAAATATATCGCTAAAACCTAATTCTTAATTACTAATTTTTAATTCTTAATTAAGGAGACAAAGATCCATAAAATGTAATTTGAAAACGAAATATATGAAAACTATCAATAGTCCACCGAATTATAATTAATCGGTTAAAAAAAAAGGATCCCACCCGCTACCGCGCGATTCCCATCATGGGGTAGTTAAATCCAACCCTATGTATTTCAATTATTTATTAGAATTAAACAAATAAATATGACCAAAACCTACAAATAATTCTAACTCTCAATTCGTAATTCCTAATTTCCAATTTATCACTCTTGAACCCAAAATTCACCACACTACTTCATAACCTCAATGAGCAACTCAATTTCATTGATTTAGAGATTGATGACCAAATCAAGAAGTGTGAACAAGCCATTACTATAATTCTAAAATCCATAACCGAACTCAAAAAATCGGTAATCAAAACCAATTTCAAAACCGAAACTGAAGAAATTCAATTCTTCAAAGAAATAAAACCACAATTCACCTCTAAGCTTGTTTACTACAATAGAATTTTCAAAATAGAGATGAAAAAGCCCAACGGAGGCAACAGAATACTCAAAAAATACTACAACAACGAACTCCAAAAACTAAAAAACTTTTTCGATAACGAGTTGGAATTTTACCAATATTATCGTTCCGGAAGCACCTATTTAGATTATAAATACTTTCTAAGAAACAATTTCGATATCAAATTGGCATTAGATGCCTACTATTTTGAAACAGACAAAACATTTGCAACCTCGCACGATTTTAAAATCGCCAAAATACTTGCAAATGATCTGGTCGAATTATACATAGAAAACCAATTACTTATGTTGGAAAACAAAGAAAATACCGAAAAATCACAACGCAAACCGAACGTAAAAATGACCTGGACAGGCTCAAAAGTAGCCTTGGTTGAACTAATGTACGCGCTCCATACCGAAGGAGTGTTTAATAATGGATCCGCAGATTTAAAAGAAATAGCTGAATACTTTGAACATATTTTCGATATCGACTTAGGACAATATCGTCGTGCATTCCTTGAAATCAGGGCAAGAAAGAGTGATAAAACAAAATTTATCACGACATTAAATGACCATCTTTTAAAAAGGATGGAAAACTCAGATGAAGTTATTTAAATAAAAATCGTTCACAACGCGACCTCCGTTGTGAAAGAAAAATTTTCAAACCCATCAAATTTGTACCATAACAATTTAAAACACAAGTTATGGCAGTACAAATTATTACCATCGAAGACTTAAACGAATTCAGAAGTCTTCTTCTCAATGATTTAAAAGAAATCATTCAGGCCAAACCGCAACAGGTTAAGCAATGGCTTAAATCAAATGAAGTCCGAAAATTGCTTAATATTTCTCCCGGCACTTTACAAAATCTCCGCATTAATCGAACGCTCTCCTTTACCAAAATAGGCGGTATTATGTATTATAGCTATTCTGACATTGAAAAAGTTTTGAATGGCAATAAACAGCAAAACAATGCTGAAGTTATTAGATAATGTTAATCCATTTCAATGAATTACATTAAGCATCTGACAGGTTTTTTCAATTGCATTTCAAGTGAAGAAATCCTTTATCCTACTCATATCGGCTTGTATTTGGCTTTGTTTCAAAGTTGGAATGTAAACAGGTTTAAGAACCCGATTACAATTTCGAGGGAAGAAATGATGAAAGCCAGTAGAATTGCTTCAAAGGCAACCTATCACAAGTGCATTAAGGAATTGGAATTACTTGGTTTTATTGAGTATAAACCATCCTATAATCCATATTTAGGTACCGAAATTGTAATGTACAATCTATCGGACGGCAATATCCAGAAAGGCAGTTCATTGATTGAACGCACGAGTTTATTAATTAACCCGCCTAATAGGCAGGCTAGAGAACAAGTTAATGAACCGCATATATATAATAATAAACAAACATTTAAAAACAATAAAAACATATCTATTGAAAGCAATTTTGAAAGTTCAAATGAAAATGAATTTTTAGAAAATGATGAGAAAGAAAAAAAAAGTTCCGCCAAAAAAAAAGAAAACCCAAGTTTAGAATTGGTTAAGGAATATTTTAAACTTCAGGAATACCCAGAGATTGAAGCAGAACGCTTTTTTAATTATTACACAAGTACAGGTTGGCTTGTAGGAGGGAAAAACAAGATGAAAGATTGGCATGCAGCTGCTAGAAATTGGATGCTTACAACTTCCAAATTTGCCATCAATTTACCTTCAACCAAAGTACAACCAACAGCCAATAATTTACACACCCAAGAAGACAAAGACTATGCAGAACCCTTGTAAAATAATCAACTATGAATTTACAGTACAACTACCCAGAAATTCTAGCTTGGTTGGAACAGAAAGGCAAACAGGACTATGGAGAAAAATTTCATTTTAGAGAACAGGACACGCTCAACATCACAAAACTTGTGGCCTATTTTTTGAATGATCAAATGAAAACAAATCAATATGGAATTGACTTAACCAAGGGTATTTTGTTATCTGGACCCGTAGGCTGTGGCAAAACAACTTTAATTTCTTTGATGAAATATGTCACTAAACCAAACAACAGATTTTATCTAAAAACTTGTCGGGACATAAGCTTTGAATTTATCAAAGAGGGTTATGAAATTATACATCGTTACAGTCGTGGTAGTTATTCTCAAACCGAATGTAAAAATTATTGTTTTGATGATTTAGGAGTTGAGCAAAACTTAAAATATTATGGCAATGAGTGTAATGTAATGGCAGAAATTATCCTTTCGAGATATGATTTATTCATTTCAAAAAAAGTGCAAACACATTTAACTACAAACCTTTCTGCTTCTGAAATAGAAACAGCTTACGGGAATCGAATAAGGTCAAGATTAAGAGGAATGCTAAACCTTATAGCATTCGATAAAATTACGCCTGATAAACGCTAACTAAAATAACAAAATGAAAATAGTTCTAAAAAAAATAAAGATAGCAGACATTGAGGTATTGCAATCTGAAGTGCTAAAATTTATCCGAAACAAAGTAGATAATATATCCCATTGCAAGGATTATGAATGTTATTGCAATGATATCATCATAATTGACACACTTCAAAGTATGTTTTATGTTTTTAGAAAGAAAATTGAAAGTAAAAAACAGGTGTACAACATTATTCTTACTCCAACGCAATCAGTCATTCTTCTTTTTTGCTGTCAATGGGATAGAGATCAGAGAACACAAGAACGGGGATTTGTAATGCAAACTATTTCTGATATAATTCATGAAAAGCTAGTCAATATTTAAACCGCCAGCAATGAAAATAAAAAACCACTTTAAAATAATTTATCTGAATGTATTGGCAATAACGATATGCTTAGCAATCATTTGTACAGCTCCATTGCAATTCTTTGACTTTATTTTTAAGGGTAAAAACCAAATTTTAAAATATTTATTGGATAGAGTTTTTAAAATTTTATTCAGGATAAATGATTTGAGAAAGGATATTTAACCTCAAAGAAACGATTGATGAACAAAAACAACAAAAAGCCTCTTCCATATTCAGCTACGAAATCGGAATTGATTCAGATGTATTGCGATCAGTTTAGCGAAGCTAAAATCAGAAAGCAGATTAATGAAATCCTGAATGAGAGGAATATATCAAAAGACACCAAGATAATACCTCATTTAGAGTTTATTGAATTTGTAGAAACATACGGTTTGCCAAAAGGTTATCATTATGAGAACTATGATTGATTGCAAATTAAAATGTTACCAGAGAATACTTTACAAAAACGAAGAAATCTTTTCAATACCTCACAATACCTCGCCCTACTTCAAGGCGAGGTTTTTTTATTTCCAACATTTGCTCATGAATGTTAGGAAATGAAAATGACAAAAGATGAGATCAACCTAATTCTAAAGCGAAGGATAAATAATGGAGATGAGTTTAGTCACCTAATTGAAAAACCAAAAGGACAAAAAGTAAAACTCAAAAAAGGCGATACTTTTTATTCTGTTTCGATGATGAAAGTGTGGGTAGAAACTTTCTACAAGCAGGTTACTAAATTATCTCAAATACTAAAAGGAAAAACGATTCAGGAGACATGTGAAAAGATTCATTATTTCCTTTACTATGATATCCAGTATCAAGCAGATGGAGTAACACAGAATTTGAGAAGTCCTGCAAATAGTTGGTTTAACCGCCGTGAAGGAATTGATTGTAAAAGCTATTCAATTTTTGCCAGTTCGGTTTTGATGAATTTAGGTATTAAGCATTACATCAGGCAGATCAAACAACCGAAGTTCAACCCTAAACAATTTACCCATGTTTATGTAGCTGCACCTCTTAATCAAACTAGCGGAACCTTAGACGATGGTTATTGCATTATTGACGGTACAATACAAAGTAATAAAGAGCCTAGTTACACAGAAAAAAAAGATGTTTTTATGAACCAGAAACTACCACATGTTGGGCTTAATTGTCCAGCACTGAAAAAAAGAGCTTGGTATGTTACAAAAAAGCCATCGCAAAAGATTTATGAATTATATGATTTCGCAAGAAATGCGCAGCAAGCAAAGAACATGTTGATTTCGCTTGAAAATCAAGCTGTTGCTCATAAATCTATCAGCCAGGGAGGAGCTTATACTATCTATGTAAAAATTAATAGTGTTTTTGGAAGCAAAAGAGGATTAAGGGGAGCTGTAAAGAAAGTAAATAATACAAAAAAGAGATTTCCATTTTAAATAAGAAACCATGTTAATATTAGAAGAACAAACTGGATTAAACGCAGGCTTAAATAGAGGTCTAAAAATTGGCAAATTCCTAAAAAGGAACGTGCGGCTTAAGAATGTTTCTATCAAAAATGCTGTTAAAGTGGGTAAAGAAGTTGCTCCCATTGCATCAGTAGCCATGACTTTTGTTCCAGGTGGGGGTATAGCTAGTAAGCTGATGAACAGTAATTTGGGTAAGGTATTAACAAAGGTTAAAAATGGTAAAGCAGTAAAATTTGCAACAAAGATTGCCAATAGCAAAGTTGGAAAGTTTGCATTAAATAATGTAGTTAAACCAACAATGAATAATGCTTTATCAAATAATCAAATTGAAACTTCCGAGCCAGTTGAAGTGATGTCAAATGCAACTCCGACACCAGCCCAATTAGAGACAATTGCGCAAACTAAAGGAGT
>NZ_JBMOGQ010000075.1:0-10911 GCF_049318325.1 Flavobacterium sp.
ATAATAATGTTACTTATTTTCTGTTCTTTTAAAATCAAAAGGATAGGTTTGATAATTTTGGTTATTTTTGTTAAATAAAAATTAAATATAGAAATTATGAAAAAAGTTATTTTATGTGGCTTCTTGTTTTTGAGTATAGGAGCTAAATCGCAAACATTTAAGTACAGAATTGTAACAAGTATTGAATCTATTGTTCCTGGAGGTGGTGGTAGGTCAAGAATTATTGAAAATGGTACAGAGGTAGATTATACTCAGTTTACAACTGTCAGAACTAAAGACGGAAAAGAAAAGACCGAAAAGGACAGAAGTGATGTTAAAATTGACAATTTAAAAGAATCTACTTTGGTTAATTTTTATAGTTTCGTTGGGATTAATTTTCAGAATATTGCTTCTAATGATGCTATGATTACATCGATGTTAGATAAATACAGTAAAGACGGATGGGATTTGTTCAACATCGTTAGTGGTGTAGAGAGTGATTCGGGTAAAGGGGATGGTACCGGTATTTTTATTACACGCTTTTTTTTCAGAAAAAAATAGTTTTGGAATATTTTCATAAAAAAAACCTAACATTTTATTGTTAGGTTTTTTTTGTAGCGAGAGGGAGATTTGAACTCCCGACCTCAGGGTTATGAAAATATCTTATATATTTTTACGAGCCGTAAACCCCTTTAAAATATAGGGTTTTAAAAATCTCTAACTAAAAAATCTGTCATTTCCTCACTTGAATTCCTCACTTGGAGCATCTGTAGATTTATGTGTTAATAGCGAAGGTAATAGGTTGGTTATTGAACTTAAAGTTAGATGGTAATTTTAAATAATTACATTGAGATTAATTCACTTTTAATATTCTCTAGCATTTCTTCTACTTTTTCAAATCTATGAATTGTATTATAATAATAGAGCTTGTTTGGGACATTATTTTCTTTTAAGTATTCAAGCATTTCATCAAAGCCCAGCAATTCATCATAATTAGCAAGGTGAAAGGTAAAATGATTCCCTTTATAGTGTTTTAATTCTTCTTTACATTTCTTCTCAAAACTGGCTAAATAATTAAGATATGCCACGGTAAAAATCCAATGTTCCTCTGTTTTGAGATTTTTTTTATGTTGATTAATCTCTTTTTTCAAGGAAATACTTGGCGACCAACTTGGGTTGATGGATTGCACTTTAATAGCATCCGATGGATTCATTGCTCTAACATAGTTGGCATAAAATCCTCCTAGCGATGTGCCAATCACAAAAAGGTTGCCATAATGTTCTTGAATCAATTTGCCTATTTGTTTTATGGCTTCGTTGGGATTATAATTGAGTTGAGGTGCAACGATCTTAATTTCATTCGACAATCCATTATCATTTAGCCATTTTATAATGCTATTTTCTTTGTTGCCAGGGGCACTATTAAAGCCATGCAATAACAATATGGTGGTTTTGAATTCATAATTTGGCGATAGAAATTCATAAGGTATACCTATGTTTTGATTGTTATATTCCACTACTATGCCCTTGATGAGAGGAAGTAGGTTTTTGGTGTCAGGTATTTGTTGGAGTATGGTTCCAACTGGGATATCCAACGTTGACCAAAGGTTAAGTTTGGAAGAGATTGGTTTTATGGTTTTGAATAGTTTTGACATATTTAGGATTTAGTATTGTTGTATAGTTCTTCCAACTTTTTTAAAATTTCATTTTGCTGATTCTCAACAATATCTAATTGTTTTTTTAATGCATCAATTGATTTATCATTCTCTTCAACATCATCTGCTATAGAGCTCATTTCATTAATAAAAACACTATTTATTAATGACAAACCTAGTATACTTCCAGAGAACACAATAATCACAAAGTAAAATTTTGAAAACCCTGTTATCATTGGTGATGAATTATATTGTATTTCAGAAACAACATCAGAAAAACCATCTCCAGAGAATATTTTGAAAATAGTATAAAAACTATCGAAGGCATTTTGAAAATAATTTGGAGCAACATTTTTAAATAAACTAACTGATATTAAAGATATTACAGTTGTAAATACTATAAATGCAAAAAGTATAAAGGTAACACCCTTAAAAGCTTTAAAGAGCTTTTTACTTATTTTCTTCCCGTTAGGTATGTATTCTATAATACGAAGTGTTTTAAAAATTCTAAGTGACCTTAGCGCAATGAAGCCAGTTAATATTTCAAAGTTTGGACTAAAAAGTATTAGAATACTAGGGAGTGATAGTAGTATTGAAATTAAGTCAAGTTTATTCCAATTATTTTTAAAATAAGATTTAAAACTGGAATGTATTACAAATATTGAATAACCAATTTCAATTGTAAAAAAAAGAGTTAAACCAACATCTATTAGGTCGAAATACAGATAATAGGGTTTAAAACAGTTAAATGAGTGCAGATAGATTATTATGATATTTAATGCTATTAACTTAAATATCAACCTCTCATTTCGTAATGCATTTTTCATTTTTACAGGATTTTTTGTAAATTTAACAAATTTTTATAAAATAAATTTATGGGGTTCTTTATTCAATCTTTAGTTAATATTCTATTAGGTCCTTATTTAAGAAATAAGGCAAATAAACTTAGTAATACTGAAGAATACCAAAAAGTACAACAAAAAATAAAGAAATTGGAAGCTGAGATGGAAGTCTTACATCAAAAAGATGAAGAATGGGATAAGTTAGCTAAAAAAGGGACAACTGCATATGAAAAATCTATGGAAATTAGTATGAAATTGACAGATGACAGGATAAATAAAGTATTGCAATCTCTTAAACCAAAAAATAAAAAATCAAATAAATGATATTAGGTGGAATTATAATTGGCGCATTAATTTACTTTATCTACATACCCTACAAAGCTTGGAGATTAAGTAAAAATCCTGATTGGATTAAAAACCAAGAGAAAATAAAGAAATTGGAAGCCGAGATGGAAGTCTTACATCAAAATGATAAAGAATTGGATAAATTAGCTGAAGAGGGTACAAAAGCATTTATTAAATCTAACAATTATAGTACAGAATTAGCTATGAAAAACTTACGTTCGACAATTGCAGAATTAGAAATGGAGACAATAAATACTAAAAAATCTTAAGATAAAAATAAAATTTAAAATTATACTATCAGATTACTTTATGAAAAAAATTATTAGATTAAATTGGATTATATCGTGCATTGTTATTTTGATTGCACATCAAATAATCATATACAATTTTGGGTTATTAAAATTTAAAAACCTGAGAGTCATATTAATGTTGGTATTTGGAATACTATTATTTACTAATATTTTTAGAATTAAAAGGGAATTAAATGAACGAAAACCAAAGTCAAATGAAAGTTTTTTAGTCAGGTTATTTTCATTCTTTTTAGTTCCAATATTCAAATTTAGAATAAAAAAGCTAATAAATTCTAAAGAATACCAAGCCGATTTATTAGAAGCTCAAGAGGCTCAAGAGCAAATTAGAGTTTCTAGCGAAGAATTGAAAAAAAATACTGAACAAATAAAAATAAAAATTGATGAACATGAAAAGTTAATAAAACAAATGCAAAGCGAAGGAATTGATGTTACTATGGCTAGTTCAACTGAAGAAATATTGAATAAAACTAGAGACAAGCACAAAGATATTTTGAATAAGTATAATATTAAATAATTAAATATGACTAAAATTAATAATAACGTTGTTACTGATATTGACGGTAATTCTTATAATGGAATCCAAATTGAAAATCAATTTTGGCTAACCGAAAACCTAAATGTTTCTAAATATAGAAACGGGGATGAAATACCCCAAGTTCAAGATAAAAAAGAATGGAAAAAGTTAACTACTGGTGCATGGTGTTATTATGAAAACAATGCTGAGAATGGATCCATCTATGGTAAATTATATAATTGGTATGCCGTAACTGACCCAAGAGGAATAGCACCAGAAGGGTATCATATTCCTTCAAATGAAGAATGGGATACATTAATTGCCAATTTAGGTGGAGATTATGGTGCAGGAGGTAAAATGAAAGAGAAAGGAACCACGCATTGGAATAGCCCTAATGAAAAAGCTAATAATCAAAGTGGGTTTACAGCACTTCCAGGTGGTATTCGCTGGGAAGAAGATAATTTTGATTATATAGGAAAGACAGGTGCGTATTGGTCCGTATCAGAATACAATCCAGAGTTAGGAAAAGAAAGAAGAATAAACAACAGCCTTAAGAATGTTATTCTTTCATATAGTCAAAAAAGGCAAGGAAGTTCAGTTAGATGTTTAAAAGATAGCGATGAATTAGCTTCTGGAATTAAACTTGGAAACCTTGAGGTTTTCCAAAAGGATATTGGTCAGTTTAGCTTTAATGACGCAATGTTAGAATGTGCAAAAATTGGAGGCGGTTGGAGAGTTCCTTCAAAAGAAGAATTAAATCAATTATTTGAAAATAGAATAACTATTGGTCAATTTACTGAAGGATTTTATTGGAGCTCCACCAATGCGGATGATATAGCAATTGGAAGTGCATGGGGACAACGATTTAGTGATGGATTTCAAAATCATGGCCCTAGATCAAATAATTACAAAAATTTTATTAGACCAGTTAGAAGTATTAAGTAGATTTAATCAATTTTATGGAGGAAAACATGGAAAAGAAATTAGCTTATGCAATTAAGAATTTATTATCTGATTCTGAAAACAAGTCAAAATGGGAAAATATAAAACTTCAACAAGATAAAATTGCTAACACATTCAAACAGTTAAAAAAAGAAGCTCCAGAATACTATATCCCCTTAAGATTAGCATGTTCTGTTTATTTAACTTATGGTGCAAAAAATAGCAATCTAATTTTGCCATATACCGTTAACGATTTTCAAAAGGCTTGGTTAGAAATAAAACCATTGAATAACGAGTCTAGTGAAGAATTATCAAAAAGATTTGAAAAATGGTTAAACGCTAGAAAAAATTTCAGATTCTCCAAAAAATCAGGGAAGAATTTTGCTAATTTTTTTGAAAGTTTTGATCCAGTTAAGGAAATTGAATTGTATAAATCATGTAATTCAAAAAAGGAGCTTAAAAAGTTTTGGATGAGATTTGAAGGTGTTGGGCCTCAATATTCAAAAAATCTATGTATGGATGAACAAAATATCCATTTTGTTAATTCAATAAAAATTGATTCAAGATTAAATTCCATTTTAAAAGGAACACAAGCAGAAAAGTATTCGGATTCAGAAAAAGAAGTACTATTTTTAAACGTAGCTAAAAGCATAGGGTTAACAGGTTGGGATGTGGATAGAATTTGTTTCAATTTTAGAGATAAAATAATACATTCCATAAAATAGATTTATGAATATTGTAAATGATATTAAAAAGTAAACCATGAGTATATTAGGAAAAATTATAGGAGCGGTACTTAAACCTAAATTTGGAAAAGAAGCAAATAAGATTTTAAATTCGGAGGAATATCAAAGCACGTTGAAAGAAATGGCTCATTCTACGGATGAACTTAATAAGTTAACTAATCAAATGAAACCATTGGTTAAAGATTATCGAAAAAGTGTTAAATCTATGCAAGAAGCTGGTCTAAAAGTAAAGCTTGGTCAAACTCCTGACCAAATGTCTGAAGCTTTTTATCAATGGCAAAAAGAGCGAAACGAAGCCTTTTAAAAAGACAATCTAAGATCGAAATAAAAGAGTTTTTATAAAATTTTAAATGATAACCAAAAAACACCAAAGAAAAAATTTTCCTATTGATGTGCCTCATAGAATAGCTATTGATTTATCGTTCAATGAGGAGGAATACCAAAAACTCATACTTGGATTATCTCCCAAAGAAATGGAGAACAGATGGCGCATCAAGTTTGAAAACGATATACTTTTTTTTCAGCGTTCATGGACGGGATATACCATTTTTGAAGCTAAGATTCATAAAGAAAAAAACAGATATTTTATTAACGAATTTCTTGCAGAAAGAAACCCAGAGAAATATCGAAATACTGATGATACTTATGATATTGAAGTAATTACAAGAAAAATTAATAAGCTTTTATAAAATGGGATCTACAATATTCTAATACTTGTATTAGTTTGATGGGCAGCTATATTAATATTTCCTCACTTGAAAAAATACTCCTTTTTTGTAGTGATGGCAAGGCTTAAAGCTACTAATGATCTCTACTTCCTCACTTGAGCAAATTTTCAATCTTTATGTTAAAATGCATAAAAAAACCCTTAATGCATTGAATACTAAGGGTTTGTATAGTAGCGAGAGGGAGATTTGAACTCCCGACCTCAGGGTTATGAATCCTGCGCTCTAACCAACTGAGCTACCTCGCCATAAGGGGAAATTGGGTGCATTAATTAAAAGTGGCACAAAAGTGTCAAAATGAGTTACGAATTTAGAAATTTAAAATCATTCAAATTAAATGATGAAAGGGTTGGTGTATCTTTTTATTACAATAATAGAAGGTACCGTTTTTTTAATTCTAAAGCAATTAATGAAAACTTCAATCCAAATCTTTGTAAAGATGAAGAAAAGAAAAAGCAATTAGACTTAATGTTAAATTCTTTTTCAAAAAGTTTAGAAAAAGGCTGGAGACCATTAAAAGAAAAAAAGAATAAATTAGTGAAGCCAATAGATATTAGATTTATTGATGCTTGTGTTATTTCTTATAACCAAAAAATTAAGTTGGATTATAGTGTTTATTATAAAAAGGATTTAAAAACGGCAAACAGCAAAATAATTAGATTTATTGAGACTAATAATTATTGTAATTTAATGCTTAGCGAATTTGATTCCTTGATAGCGAGGGATTTAATAAATTATATAAGCAATTCAAAACGTGTTCAATTAAATTATAAAAGAACATTTTCAGCTTTATTGTCTGAGATGTTTATTAAGTTCAAAATGACAAATCCATTCCAATTTGTTAGACTAGTAAAAACTGAAGAAATTTTACATAAACCAATAAAAGATATAAAGTCAGTTTTTGATGAGCTTTATGTAGAAAATAAAAATCTACATTTATGTTGTCTTTTAGCTTATGGCTGTCTATTGAGACCACATAGAGAAATTAGAAATTTAAAATGGGATGATTTTAATGAGGATTGTACTCAAATTAGCTTAGCTGGAAATAGAAATAAAGGTAAAAAAAATAGAATTGTACCAATTCCACAGTTTGTACAAAAATATTTGAAAAAAGGTAATTCAGAGGATAACATTTTTTCAAATAATGAATATCCATTCAATGAAGACTATTTCAAAACGCTTTGGAGTAGATATAAGAAGAAATCTAAGTTAATAGAACCCGATAATACTTTATATAGTTTTAGACATACTGGAGCAATTAACGTTTATGAAAAAACTGGAAGCTTAAACAAATTACAGCAAGTTATGGGACATAGTAGCATTAATGTTTCTTTAACTTATTTGAGAGGTCTAGGAGTTAAACAGCTTTCAGTTGATGATATGCCTGATTTATAAAAATTCATAAAAGATTAACCCCTCCAAAACTGATTAAAGATTGAACTATATATAGGAGAGTGGGGGGTATCCAAAAAAACACCCAAAAGAGGCGTACTTCATTGAGAGATGCATCCAGCCATTTTTATATAATTTTCGGGATAAGTATATTAAACAATTTTTTAATTTTAGATTCTAGTTATAATTTACCCCTAAATACCCTCTTTACAATATCAGTTAAATTGACTATAGAGAAAATCTTACTTGTATATCTCAAATATTTTGTTTAATTCTGCAACTGAATATAATATAATAGATAAAATAATATCTTGTGAAGATTTCTAAAAAGTATATAATTTAAGAAATTCTCAGGCTTGTGGGGGTTATTATAAATTTAGTAAATGATAATTTTAAAAATAAAAACTATGAATTTCAAATTAAATAAAATAGAAAAAAGATTAATAATTGTACTTATGACAATTAACTTATTTGCATTTTTTGTTAATCACTTTCGTCTATCGCCAAGTTTTGATATTGGGGAATATCCAAAAACAGATGAAGTGTTTTTATTTACTGATGCAAAAGAAAATAAAATGCTGAACGATAATAGCTATTCTGATAATTACGATTTATATGATTTAAGAAGTTCAGAACATTTTTACCCTTTTACTAAATTTATTGAAAAGGAAAATCCTTCTTATTTCCATAGTGAAGGTTATTATTTAAAAACTCGTTATCGTGGATTATTTCCTGACTATGATAAATCAGAATTTTTTGTTTATACACTTTTAATTTTTGCAGTAGTTTTAGTTAGAAAGCTTTGGTAAATTATTTGATTTTAAATTTCATAAAAACTAAAATAATTTTTAAAAAATAACTAAGGATAGTTGGGAAATAAAATATAATAAAATACCTTATGAATGTTAACGTTATACACGAATTAAAAAAATTTTTGAACAATCCAAATGAAGTAACTTTAGAGTTTTCATTTGTAAATTTTGAAAGCTCTGTTTTTCAAGGTATTAGAACGATAAAAAATTTAACAACTAAAAAAAGATGTTTAACGGTAGCTATAGTTAAACAAAGAACTTTAGGAAGTGTTAGTTTCTTTTTTAGAGATAGTCCGACTTATCAATTTGCGTTAACTGTTGAAGAATCTGACCTTTATAACGAGAATAATTCCTATGAGTGTTTGGTTAGTAAATTTATTGTTCTTGGGAATGACCCAATTTTGGGTAATCAAATAATAATTAATTCATATTCAATTACTGTTTATGCATCTTTGAATGATAGTAAACCAAGAGGATTAGATTCTTTTAGTATTAATCAAATATATTCAGATTGCACTTCAGTGAAAAGCTATAATTATGCATTAGGAATTGATACCTTGAAAAAACCAACTTATAATGAACTAAAGAAGAATAGCCCAAATAACAATTCAAAAGGGAGCAATAAATTTTTAATACTAGGTGTAATCTCATTAATAATCATTTTTATTTGTATAATATCAAACATTGATAACAATGGTCAAGACACAAATATTGATAACAATGAATTTGAAGTTGATACAACTTCAATAGACACTACTGTAAGTATTCCTGAAAAATCAGAATTTTGGATTGAAAAGAAATATCAAAATTTTAGCTACAGTATTCCTGAAAGCATGAAATTGTTTGAAAACCTATCAAATGAAAATCAACAGGTTTTTGTTGATGAAGATAATAATATTGGAATTACAATTTCACATTCAATTTTACCTGATGGAAATGAAACCAAAACTATTCGCTCTCTAATTAGTAACAATACACGTGAATTTGCTTTAGATGCAAATAATGAACAAAAGAAAAATTTCAATGATTTTCAATTAATTGATTATAATTTTGACATGCTAGGTAATATAGAATCATTTTTAGTAACTCACTCCTCAACTGAATTATCTGGCAACAACATAAGTATGATAATGAAAAGCTATTTCGTGATTTCTTCACCTAACTATTATTCTATTTCTTTGAGTTATCCTGAAAATTCAGTTTCTAAAGAAGAAATCATAAAGAAAATAGTTGATTCTTTTAAATTCAATTCAGTTGAATCTGAAAATCAAATAGAATTTGATAGTATTAATTAATAATATTTTCTATTAACTAAAGAAATTCTAAGTCAATTAATAAAGAACTTAAAATGCTATTTTCTCGACCTCAAAGAAAACCAATTTTTTACGAAGAAATATATTATATCAATTCTGAACAGGAATTGGTTTGTCGATTTTCTCCTTATTCTGTTATCAAAAAAGAGTTTGAAAAAATTGGTTTAGATACAAACGGAGCTACAATTGAAGAATTAATGGCTCAAATTAGCCTAATGTTTTTGGAAGGATACACCTCTAAAATTGAAGAAGACCCTTACTATTCGCTGGGTCAATTTAAGCAAACTGAGTTCTATAAAATTCGTTATGTGCTTTTAAACCATCTGAAAGAATTAGGCTTTTATCTTTATGATTACAAAGAGGAAATTATGCCTGAAAAGATTAAAGCATTTCATAAAAAAATAAATGAACAAAAATGAAAATTGGATATATCGCAGTAATGTCTGCAATTTTTCTTTGGGGTTTAACTTACTTAATTTCTATTATTTTGATTCTAAGTAGATTTTCATGTATTTTAAAATTAAAGACAATTGTCCATAAAGTTAGTTTTTATAAAATTCTTTTTCTAATAACTTTTATTTTACCTTTTTTGGCTGCAACAGTTTATAGAATTGGAGGGTTTTTACAGGGAAATAGATTGATATATTGGGGTTGTTTTATAGAGGATTTTTATAAAACTTTTTTTATTTGGAAACTGGTTAGTTTGATAATGTTTTTTATAATGATTATAACTCTAGTCAAACCATCATTTTTTGGGTTTAAAAAAAGACTAGATATAATATTTTCATATATTTTATTACAATCTTATAATTTTATAATGATATTAATTTATTTGTTATTTATATATTATACATCAGGTTATTTATCAGGAAAATCATGGAATTGTTACTAAAATAAATATTATCATGGAAGGAAGACATTTTGCGGTATTATCATCTATATTTCTTTGGAGTTTGACCTACTTAATTGGTTTTTTAATTATTTCAAATAAGTTTTCAAAAGGTTTTTTGTTTAGTAAAATAACATCCAAATTAAAAATTTATAGAACTATTTTTATAATAACAATAGTATTTCCTTTTATGGCTGGAATATTCTATGGAATTGGTGGTCGGATGGAAAGAGGAAATTCAATTGCTTGGGGATGTTATATTGAAGATTTTATAATGTCTTTATTCATTTGGTTCCTAGTAGGCATAATACTTTTTTTTGTTATGATTTATGGTTTCATTAACCCGAATAAGTTAAATTTTAATAAAAGAGTTGATTTATTTTCAACCTATATAGTTATTCAATTTTTTGCTTCACTGCCTATCCGCGTTTAACTTTTCTTTTGTT
>NZ_JBMOGQ010000076.1:0-10749 GCF_049318325.1 Flavobacterium sp.
ACTCCTTTAGTTTGCGCAATTGTCTCTAATTGGGCTGGTGTCGGAGTTGCATTTGGCATCAGTTCAACTGGCTCAGAATTTTCCATTTGATTATTGGCAAAAGCATTATTGACAGTTGGTTTAACTACATTATCTAATGCAAACTTTCCAACTTTACTATTGGCAACTTTGGTAGCAAATTTTACTACTTTCCCGTTTTTTACTTTAGTGAATATCTTACCCACTTTGCTGTTCATCAATTTACTGGCTACGCCACCGCCGGGAACGAATGTCATTGCTGCTGATGCAATAGGAGCCACTGCTTTCCCAACTTTAATAGCATTTTTAATGGAGACATTTCTTAGACGCACATTCTTTTTAAGGAACTTGCCAATCTTTAAACCTCGATTTAAGCCTGCATTTAATCCGGTTTGTTCTTCTAATATTATCATGGTTTCGTTTTTAAAATGGAAATTTTTTTTTTGCTTTTTGCCCTGTTTTAGCTGCGCCTTTCAAGCCTCTTTTGCTTCCGAATACACTATTACTTTTTACATAAATGTTATAGGCTCCGCCTTGACTAGTTGACTTATGGGCAACTGCTTGATTTTCTAGTGAAGCCAACATGTTTTTCGCTTGTTCAGCATTCCTAGCAAAGTCATATAACTCATATGTTTTTGAAGAAGGTTTCTTTGTAACATACCAGTTCCTTTTTTTTGGCATTGGACAATTCAGTCCGATATGGGGTAGTTTCTGATCCATAAAAACATCTTTTTTCTCGGTATAACTTGGCTCTTTGTTGCTTTGTATTGTGCCATCAATGATAAAATGCCCTTCATCTAAGTTTTCACTTGCTTGATTCTCTGGGACAACTACATAAACATGAGTAAACTGCTTGGGGTTAAACTTTGGCTGTTTGATTTGACGGATATAATGTTTAATCCCTAAATTCATCAAAACCGAACTGGCAAAAATCGAATAGCTTTTACAGTCAATTCCTTCCCTGCGATTAAACCAACTATTGGCTGGACTCCTTAAATTCTGAGTTACACCATCGGCCTGATATTGGATGTCGTAATACAGGAAATAATGAATTTTATCACAGGTTTCTTTTATTGTTTTGCCTTTTAGTAAAAGTGACAATTTAGCAACCTGCTTATAGAAAGTCTCTACCCATATTTTCATCATCTTGACTGAGTAAAAAGTATTACCAGATTTCAGTTTTACTTTTTGCCCATTTGGCTTTTCAATCAAATGGTCGAACTCGTCTCCTTTTTTTATACTTCGTTTTAGAATTAGGTTGATTTCATCTTTGGTCATTTTCATTTCCTAGCATTCATGAGCAAATATTGGAAATAAAAAAAACTCGCCTTGAAGTATTGAGAGGTATTGAAAGGTATTGTAATGATTTCTTAGGTATTGTAAAGTATTGTCAGGTAACATTGCAATTTTATTGCATCAAACATCGTCCTCATAATGATACCCTTTGGGTAATCCGTAAGTTTCGACGAACTCCATAAATTCTATATGTGGGATTATCTTAGTGTCTTTTGAAATGTTCTTTTCCTTTAGAATTTCATTGATTTGATTCCTTATTTTGGCTTCACTGAATTGGTTGCAATACATTTCAATAAGCTCCGATTTGGTTACTGAATGCGGAAGAGGTTTTTTATTTGCCTTACTCATTTATAGGCTATTTAAGATTAAACATTTTTTCTCAAGTCATTGATCATAAACAGTATTTTGAAGATTTTGTCTTCCAAATATTTCAATATTCGGTTTTTGCCAAAAAGGATAAAATCAAAGAATTGCAATGGTGCAGTTATCATTATTTTGAAGCAAATTAGAAGAGCAAATAAGTTAAGATATATTATTTTGAAGCGGTTTTTTAGTTTCATCATTAGTTAATATTGGTTAATTTTTGGTGTATGGAATCTGAGATTAATTGCATAGTAATTCGCTGTTCTCGGTTTCTTTCGATCCTTTTCCATTGGCAGCAATAAAGTAAAATGACCGATTGTGTAGGACTTAATGAAATATTGGAGATACTCCTATTACTTTCAATTTTTTTCCTAAACAAATAGAACATGCTTTGCAATGTGTCAATCACTACAATATCATTGCAATACCTTTCATAATCCTTGCAATGGGCAATATTGTCAACCTTATAACGGATGAATTTTAGCAATTCAGATTGTATTATCTCAATGTCTATTTTCTTAATTTTCTTTAAGGTTATTTTCATTTTAGTATTTTTAATTAGCGTTTATCTGCTGTGTTCTTATCAAATGAAATGAGGTTCAGCATTCCTCTAAGTCTTGACCTGATGCGATTTCCGTAAGCTGTTTCTATTTCCGAAGCAGAAAGGTTAGTTGTTAAATGCGTTTGCACTTTTCTCGCAATGAGTAGATCATATCTCGAAAGGATGATTTCAGCCATTACATTGCATTCATTTCCGAAGTACTTCAAGTTTTGTTCAACCCCTAAATCATCAAAGCAAAAAATTTTATACTCGGTTTGGGAATAACTGCCACGACTGTAACGATGAATTATTTCATAGCCTTCTTTAATAAATTCAAAGCTTATATCCCTACAAGTCTTTAAATAAAATCTATTGTTTGGTTTGGTAACATATTTCATCAACGTCATTAAAGTTGTTTTACCACAGCCTACCGGTCCTGATAATAAAATCCCTTTGGTCAAATCGATACCGAACTGATTCGTTTTTGCTTCATCATTCAGAAAATAAGCTACAAGCTTTGTGATGTTGAGTGTGTCCTGTTCTTTAAAATGAAATTTTTCTCCAAAGTCTTGTTTGCCTTTCTGTTCCAACCAAGCTAGAATTTCCGGATAATTGTACTGTAAATTCATTGTTGGTTATTTTATAATGGTTCTGCATAATCCTTGTCTTCATTGGTTTGTAAATTATTGGCTCTTGTTTCTTTTTTTGTTGATGGTAAATTGATACTGAATTTAGAAGTTGTAAGCATCCAGTTTCGTGCAGCTGCATTCCAATCTTTCATATTGGTTTTCCCTCCAACAAGCCAACCTGTACTTGTGTAATAATTAAAAAATCGTTCTGCTTCAATCTCTGAGTATTCCTGATTTTTGAAATATTCCATGACCAATTCCAAACTTGGACTTTCTTTTTTTTTCGCGGAACTTTTTTTTTCTTTCTCACCAGTTTTTAAAAATTCTTCTTGAATTGAATCTTCAAAATTGCTTTCAATAGATATGTTTTTATTGTTTTTAAATGTTTGTTTATTATTATATATATGCGGTTCATTAACTTGTTCTCTAGCCTGCCTATTAGGCGGGTTAATTAATAAACTGGTTCGTTCAATGATTGAACTGCCTTTTTGGATATTGCCGTCCGATAGATTGTGCATTACAATTTCGGTTCCCGAATAAGGATTGTAGGATGGCAGATACTCGATAAATCCAAGCAATTGCAATTCTTTTATACACTTATGATAGGTAGCTTTTGAAGCAATCCTACTAGATCTCATGATCTCATCCCTTGAAATTGCAATTGGATTCTTAAAACGATTGACATTCCAACGTTGAAATAATGCTAAATAAAGGCTAATGTGGGTCGGGTAAATGGTTTGTTCATTGACAATACAATTGAAGAAACCCGTGAGGTGTTTAATGTAATTCATAATTACATTACTTTGAAATTGATATTGTATTTTTTCTTGTATTACCATTCAAAACTTTTTCAATATCTGAATAGTTGTAATACATTATACCCCCAATCTTTGTGAAAGTCAAAGTACCATTAATTCGGAGATTTTGAAGTGTTCCAGGAGAAATGTTAAGCAACTTTCGTACTTCATTAGACTTCAGCCATTGCTTAACTTGTTGTGGTTTGGATTGAATGATTTCTTTTAAATCATTGAGAAGAAGACTTCTGAATTCATGTAAGTCTTCACGAGTGATAACTTCGATTGCCATAACGTATATTTTAAATTGTTATGGTACAAATTTGAAGTGTTTGAAAGTTTTTCTTTCACAACGGAGGTCGCGTTGTGAACGATTTTTATTTAAATTACCTCATCTGAGTCTTCCATTCGTTTCAAAAGTTGGTCATTTAAGGTGGTAACAAATTTTGTTTTATCACTCTTTCTTGCCCTGATTTCAAGGAATACACGGCGGTATTGTCCTAAATCAATTTCAAAAATATGTTCAAAATATTCGGCTATTTCTTTTAGATCTGCGGCTCCATTATTGAATACTCCTTCGGTGTGGAGTGCATACATCATTTCTACTAAGGCTACTTTTGAGCCTGTCCATGTCATTTTTACGTTGGGTTTGCGTTGTGATTTTTCTGTATTTTCTTTGTTTTCCAACATAATTAATTGGTTTTCAATGTATAACTCAATAAGGTCGTTTGCTAGGATTGTTGACACTTTGTAATCGTGTGATGTTGCAAAAGAGGTGTCTGTTTCGAAATAATAAGAGTCGAGAGCTAGTTTGATATCGAATTTTCCTCTTAGAAAGTATTTAAAATCTAGGTAGGTGCTACATGAACGGTAGTATTGGTAGAACTCTAATTCGTTGTCAAAAAAAGCTTTTAGTTTAAGAAGCTCGTTGTTGTAATACTTTTTGAGTACTCGATTGCCTCCATTTGGCTTTTTCATTTCTATTTTATAGACTCTATTGAAGTAGATTAGTTTTGAGGTGAATTGGGGTTTTATTTCTTTGAAGAATTGTATTTCTTCTGTTTCTGTTTTGAAGTTGGTTTTGTATGTTGCTTTTTTGAGTTCGTTTATGGATTTTAATATAATAGTAATGGCTTGCTCGCACTTCTTGATTTGGTCGTCTATTTCTAAATCAATGAAGTTTAGTTGTTCATTGAGTTTGTTTAATAGTATGTTGTATTTTGGATTCAAGGGAGTTGTGAGTTGTCGGTTATCAGTTATTGGTTATCAGTTTTGAGTTGGGGATAAGGAAAACCATTACTGAATTGTCTAAGGTTCTATCCAATCTATAACTGTTCCATCACAATCAGGGGCATTGGGACAACAGATGTATTCGAATTCTTCATCATCTGCAAACACTTTAAAATCTCCCACAATTATTATTTCATCACAATGGATGCATCGTTTTTTTTCTGTTACTTTTGGTGCTTCTCCAAAGGGATACTTTTCATTGAGATAGTCTTGTTTGTATTTAATCTTGATTTCTTTCATAAATCAATTATGTTAACTAGTTTTATTGTGATTTGATTTGGTTTTGTAGAGTTTGGCTAGTGAATAACACACGATGGGAATTATTCGGTAGCGTTGGGTTTTAATTCAGTCCAAAAGTTGGGAGGCTTATGAGAACTGGTTTTTTTATTTGGTTATACTTTTTGTTTGGTTGCCACGCGATGGGAATCGCGAAGAAGCGGAAGTAGATTTTTATTCAATCAATATTATTGGTAAAGGATAACTTCCGAATTCTTCTACAACTGAATTATCTTCCAAAACTTTAACTGGAATTGATAGTACTTGCTTATATTTAATTTGTTGGTAATTGAACTTATCGTAATTTATCAAAGATGAGTCTGATACAGTTCTTTCATAAAAATTTAAATATTTAATTTTATGGTTGTCCACCCCACCCATAATTGTGTCAAAGACTTTTGATAACTCCTCAAAAGTGTCAATACCACCACTAATAAATGTTACCTGAGAAATTCCGTTTGCCTTTTTCAAATTTTCGACTAGGTTTTTAAGAATTTTATTTTCTTCTATCCGCTTTGGTATGTCTGAAAAATTGACAATAATTGGTAAATAACATTTACGTTCATAATGTGAAAATTTTATGATAAAAATTTCCATGTTATTTGTCATTTTAAAAATGTATTCTTGCATATCGCTATTATTAAGTTTTTTGTAACTATATATATTAAATTTACTCACAATTATTTAATATAATTAATGTTAGTTTTTAGTTTGGTTTCTATGAGATATGAGTCTTTCGAAATTTTGGGATAAGGTTTATGATTTATGACATGAATTCGAACAAAAATAGCATCCATTAGATTGAGTATATTTTTCTTTTGCTTTTTTTACAGCTTCTTTACAATCATTGAATAAACCTAAATATTCTCTGTTTTCAACACTTGGCAAATAAATACAACTTAATTCGTGTACTTCGTGGTCACCATTTGATTGTTTAATTTTGTTAACATAATAATGTTTCATAATAATTGTGATTTAGTAATTGATTTAAAATTAGTAATGAATTAGTTAGACTTTTGAGATCGGGGATAAGCTGGCCGAATGTATTATTTTTTCTTTCCCTTTTTTGGCTTGTCTGATTTAAGTTTTGGTAATTTTTCCATTTTTTCAAGCCTAGCAATTATTTCTTTTATTTGAGGTGTTTGCATAAGCCTTTCTGATTTTTCATGCGTTTCAATTTCATCAACTATTGCTTCTAAAACTTTTGGATGAGTATTCATTTTCTCATTTCTAAATTCATGAATATACTTTACGAATTTTTCTTGTTCCTTCTCGTCTTCAAGAAATTTTTTAAATTCGTCATCTTGTATTTCTATAATAAGCGGATCATTTTTTATTTTTTTAATTAATGTTTTTACTCCTTCCCAAGCAATGTTCCCAACAATAGTATTAGAAATAGCTAAAGCAATAAAATTATAAATTTCATTGAGTTCGACTAGATGATATCGCCAACTAAATTCCGGATTTATTTCAAAATCTTTTTCGTAATGGTCACGATATTGATAACCATATCTAACTATTTTTCGAGAAGTATATAAATAATCAATATACTGACTTTGATTTTGTTCTTCAAAACAAACTGGACAATTAAATATTTCAGCTTCATTAAATTTATAAAGTGAAAAACAACAATAACAAATTTTGAGATTGGTTTCTTTCATAAGAGATTAACGGCTTGCTTTTAACTCGTTTATATATTTATCAATTTTAAATAGCTTTTAAATGATGGTAATAATGTTTGATTTTATTTTTTTGGCGTTGATTTAGATGGTTTTAACGATGGTGTATTGCCAGGCGTTCCTTTGTTATCGCGTTGGCGTTGGTCGGGTTTTCCTGTTGATGTTGCTATTCTTTTTGGTCCTGGTTTGATTGCTTTGGTTTTCATGTGTTTTTTATTTGTTTATTTTTATTTTTTTATTTTTATTTGTTTAGTTGCCACGCAATGGGAATAGTGCGATAGGATGTGAGAGTGTTGAATAACTAGTATATATCTTTTTTACTTACACACTCCACAAGTTCCACCATTTTTAGCGCAGTGTTTGCAGTATTTGCAATTTTTACAGGCGTTGCAGTTTTTTGAACCAGTGCATTTTCTGCCAGCGGTATAGTAGACCGTGGTTCCTATTGTGGTTAGGATTAGAATTGCAATGATTTGGATTGTTTTTTTAATCATTTATTGGTTTTTATTTGAATTTGAGTGGGTAGGGGTTATATATTTCTATTGCTTGCCCAATTACTTTTGAATTAAAAGTTTCCATATTTGTTTCTTTTTCAAACCACATATTTTTTTTCTTGAACACAGTAATTGACCTTTTATTGTTTTCATGAAACCATGCAGTGTATAAAGTTTCTGCTTGATTTCTGTATTCTAGAATTGTAAATATTGTAGGCATATTTGTTGAATCATTTTCAAAATAGCCAACTGCTGGGAATAAAAAATCTGGTAAAATTGGATTCATACGGTCTGTTTTAATAATCGTTTTTTTTTAATTGCATCTGAACGGGTCGGGGTCACCTATGATTGGTGTTATATTCCTATCGTAGCATAGATTTAATTCTGATGCTTTTATGTATGTTTTGGTGAGTTTTATAGACAATCCTCTATTGCTGTCTGATGCTGCTAGTGATTTATTTTGATTAGAAGGGATGTTGTTGAAGGTTAGGTATTCTGTTTTGTAAATACCATCATTCTGTTTGATATAGTCGATTGCTACTATTACCGCATCAATAGTATAGTCTGTATTGTTTGTAACAATTACATCTAAATTTGAAATACCACCAAATGTGTCAACTGAAAATTGGTTAGTAGTTACTTTAATTAGGTTGGTTATGTTATTTCTAGTTTGCATTTTGAGAGTATAGCTTTCAAGATCTGGGTTGTCAGGACTGGAGTTGTATTCTGAAATGACTTTGCCTGCGATGGTTAAAAATGCCAATAGACTTATTGCTATAACCACATATTTGATAAAATTGAATTTTTTGGAAAAAATTTGAGTATCGTTGAGATTATAATTTGGAGGAGGAGGAATACTTAATAGAATAATTTTTAATTCGTCTATTTCACCAGCTTTTTTCCATTCGTTCCAATCTTCAGACCAAACTAGAGTGTCTTTGTTTATTTTTTGTACTCTGAGTTCTTCCTTATCGAAAGGACCACTGTTTTCTTGACCGTTATGTAGGTAGTATTTTTTCACTTCGTAATTATAATTTACATAATGACAAAGTTGTCTCAAATGCTTTGTAATTACAATCCGTATTTATACGTATAATTATACTTGTTATTACTCCTATTCATTTGTTTTACGCTTTTATTAATTATAATTTTATATACGTATAAACACGTATTTTTATACACGGAAGCACCACTTATTTTTGTTTTATTAATTTTTAAAATCACATTCAATTATGAATTTAGACCCAACCACAGGTAGTATTATTTCTGAAGAAGAGGCAAAGAAAATTATTACCCTATTTGCCGAAAAATTTCCTAAACAAACAGTATCGTCTTTTATAGGAAGTGATAATGTAAAAAAAATATTGGAGCAAGAAGGATGCATAGGTATTCGTATTTATAATGGCTATGATGAAGAAGCCCAAAAAATAAGTTTGGTTTTGGTAGGTGTTGATAAAGAGGAACAAGATATTTTAGAATATGGTATTATTTATGATAGAATGGCTACATGTCCACCGTTTTGTCCTAAACCTAAAATTGGTTTAGTTTAAAAAATTTTAGTTAATTTTGAATAAAACCTATCTGTTATTACAGATAGGTTTTATATTATATATTCTTTATGTTTTTATTATATTTTGTAATTATCTTTGGTATCACTCCTTTATTCTATTATTTTATTGCTAGGAGCAAAAATGCTAGAGAACTAAAACCTATAATTCCATTTATTACCTTGACGTTTGTATCAAGCTTGTATGAATTTTTTGGTACACTTATTTTTGGATGGAATGTTTCTTATTGGTTTGTTTTTTTCGAAGTCTTAGCCTTTTTATGTATCTATTATTTTTACTTTGAAATTCTACAAAAACAATTTTCAAATTTGTTCCAACTATTCTTAGTTGCCTTTTTTGCGTTCTGTGTTTTTTTATATATGCAGTTTAGAATTGATGATGTTTTAATTATCACTTCTTATATAGATATATTTATTACCATGTTTATTCTTTTCTTTACAATTATATGGTTTAGAAAATTAATAATTGATGCCTATATAGAAAACCTCTTGGATGATAGTGCCTTTTATTTTATTTCGGGTTTTGTTTTATACTATTGTGGCACCTTATTTTTATTTTTACTCAGTAATCATTTATATAAATTAGATTCTAGTACATTTCAATCGTATTGGTTGTTGAACATACTATTGAATTTTGTTTTGCGAACATTATTGCTTGTTGGTTTATGGATGGCACGAACGAAGTAAAATCGATATTTTTTATTGGAACATTTTTGATGCTTTTTTTGGCATTATGTTTACTATTTATGGTTTTGTTTTACCAACGGCATTTGGCTAAAATTAAGAAGCAAGAAGCTGAGTTGTTATTGAAAACTGCCTTGAAAAGTGAGAAGAAGGAACGAAAACGAATTGCTAAAGATTTGCATGATGCCATACAGAGTGATTTGAATGCTATTAGAAATTATGTTCTTTTATTTTCTAAAAAAAATCGAACTACAGATACTCCGGAGTTATTGGAAGCCATAAAGACCTCTTTGGAACAAGCTATTGAGAATACGCGTTTGATTTCTTATCAATTGATGCCTCCTTTGCTTGAAACATCTGGATTTAATTTGGCTTTGCGAGATTATTTTGAGCAGTTGAGTGCTTCGACAGGGAAAGATTTTAAGATTGATTTACATCTGGAGGATAATTTGGTTTCTGATAAGATTTCCTATGAGTTGTTTCGTGTGGTTCAGGAACTGACTTCGAATATGCTAAAACATGGTTCGATTACTTATTGCGTTGCTCGTTTGAGTAATACCCAAAAGGGTGTTTGTTTTGAGCTTATAGATGATGGTATTCCTTTTGATTTTTTGACAGCTTATAGACACGCTAAAGGAACGGGGCTTAAAAATATACAATCACGCTTGCAAAGCATAGCTGCTCAACTGGAGCAAAAAAATATTGAACAGGGTAATCATTACATTATTTCTTTATCTGATTAATTATGACAAAAGTTGCTTTAGTTGACGACCATCAGCTGTTTAGAAAAAGTTTATCGCTTTTATTGGATTCTTTTGAAGGTGTTTCGGTAGTCTATGATACGCATGATGGTTTGGCTTTTTTAAAATACTTGGAGGAATATGACATTGATGTATTATTGTTGGATTTAGAAATGCCAATAATGCATGGTTTTGATGTGTGCCAACAGGCAAAATTAATTGATCCTTCTCTTAAGATTATAATACTATCACAACTCACTTCTAAAGAAGCAGTGCATCAAGTAATGGAGATGGGTGCGAATGGTTACTTTACTAAAAACACCTCGCCAGAAATGCTTGAAAACGCTATTCAAAATGTAATGGATAAAGATTATTGTT
>NZ_JBMOGQ010000077.1:0-10570 GCF_049318325.1 Flavobacterium sp.
TAATACTCCTATAAGTGTAATTGAAGCAATGGCTTTGGGATTGCCGGTAGTGTCGACAAATGTTGGGGGAATTCCTTATCTGTTAGAGCACAATGTAAATGCACTATTAGTGGATGATGATGATATTGATGGAATGACAAATCAAATTAAACGCCTTTTCTCAGAACCAAATCTGGCACATAATTTATCAAAAAAAGGAAAAGAATCTGTTGAAAGCTTTGATTGGGAAGTAGTTAAAAAGCAATGGATTGAATTACTTGAGTGAATGGTAATTTTAGTAACTTATGATTTTAAAATTCTTTTACAAATAAAATGAAGAAATTCAAGGACATACATTTTGAAGTTTCAGAAAGAAAAATTCTTTTGCGGATTTTTGATGTTATTTCTGTGCTACTTTCTTTGTATTTAGTGGGTGTTTTATTTAAATTCAATTATTTCAATATTTCAGAAACCAATTTTTATTGGACAATTGTTTTAGGAGTTTACCTGAATTTTATCGGATCTGTTTTTGAAATGTATAATCTGCAAGTTGCCAGCAATCAATTTCAAGTTATAAAGAGTATAATTCTAACTTCCTCAATTACGGTTTTGTTCTATTTATTAACGCCTTTTTACACACCGGTTCTGCCTAATAATCGCCTTCAAATATTCATTTTTTTTATTGCTATTTTCATTGCATTATTTTTATGGAGAATGATTTATGTGCGGTTTTTTGCCTCAAATAGATTTTCAAAAAAAGTTATCCTTATTTGTGATAAGGAACAACTCAAAGAACTGGTTAATGCACTTCAAAGTGCCGATCCTCATTATCGTATTTTGGGGTTTGTAAATTCGGATAGTGCAGATACTAAAACTGATGACGATATTAAAATAAAGAATATTGACATTAATAACCTCGAAGTATTTGCTAAGAAAAATTCCATTTCCGAAGTTGTTGTTGCGTCTCAAAAAACAGATGGAATAACAGTCAGTCTTTATAATCAATTGATTCATTTATTAGAAAACGGTTATATCGTCAGTGAATATACACAGGTTTATGAAAATATTACTCAACGAATTCCGGTTCAATATGTTTCTAGAGATTTCTACCGTTATTTTCCATTTAGTAGAAACAATCAAAACCATTTTTATTTGATTATGGTGCGTCTTTTTGAGATAATAATATCTATAACGGGATTATTATTTGGGTTGATTATTTTTCCATTAATCTTAATTGGAAATCTATTCGGAAACAGGGGAAAATTATTTTATACTCAGGAAAGAGTAGGCAAGAATGGTAAAATTTTTAATATTATTAAATATAGGACAATGGTTAAAAATGCTGAGGTGGAGGGTGCTGTTTTTGCCACAATAAATGATAGTCGTGTAACACCATTTGGAAAAATAATGAGAAAGTCCAGAATGGACGAAATACCACAGTTTATAAATATTCTTAAAGGCGAAATGGCTGTAATTGGTCCAAGGCCAGAGCGCCCTATTTTTGTAAACGAAATTGCCGAGGTAATGCCTTTTTATGAAACCCGTCATGTTATAAAACCTGGATTAACAGGTTGGGCACAAGTGAATTATTCATATGGTGCAACTATTGACGATAGTTTAATAAAGCTTCAATATGATTTATACTATATTAAACACCGTAGCATTTTTCTTGACGTTAACATCATTTTTAAAACACTAAGTACTGTTTTACTTTATCGAGGTCAATAGTTTTAAAGGGTTTCTCCCATTTAATTTAATTAAAATATAAAGATTGGTAATAATAAATGGAAGCATAATCATTAGGTGTGGTTTTGTCATTATAACTATGCTGTAAATCAATATCAAAACCAATATAGTAATGTTTAGTTTTTTCAAAAAGTTTTCCTTTACAAACGGAATCAAAAGAAATAATGGATTAAAAAGCAATGCATTATAATTCCAAAGCAATTCTTCATGCTGAGAATATAAACCGACTAGGCATAGAAAAAGACCCAAAATTCCACATACAAAAAGATAACCTTTAAATAGAATTCGTTTGTTGATGATAATTAAAATCACAAGCACTAGAAAGATTAAGTAAATACTGTTGAAAAACGAAAATTCAGGTTGAACCTTTACACCCTGCACTACAATTTCCTTCTTTGAAACCAATGGTTTTCCTTTAATAGTTGCTTTATCCAAACTATGCATGAATTCTATTGGAAGAAATAATTTTTCGGCATTTTGGTCGGTTTTTGCACCAAAAACAATATTAATTCCCAATTTGTACCAAAAATAATTTTCGAAATAAGGATATAAAAGTGTTCGGTAAGTAATTGTTTTATCATCTACCTTTTGAATTTTTTTAGTGTCAAACAAACCATTTAATTTATCGACAACCATTGAGGTGCAGTTTCTGTCAATAAATTTATAGGTATAGCTTTTTTCGTCTGATAGTAAAGATTTATTTAGGGCATTAAACAATTCTTGTTTTTTTTCTAATGGTAAATTCAATGTTTGTTCAATAACTTCTCTTCTATCTAATTTATATTCAAAAACAAAATCATCATAAGAAGTTACATTCATAAAATACTGCAAATCGCCTTTTACAAATTTGAAGTAGAAATTTTCTGTCCTGAAATCAAAGTAACCATAATTATAGACAACATCAAGTGCATTATTCTCGTCTTTTATTCTAAGCGCTGTGTGTCCAAAAGTGGAATATAATTCTTCGCCTCGGTCACAGGTAAAAATACTGACCTGAGTTTCTTGAGAAAGTGGCGGACTTTGCGCAAACGCAATGAAACTGAATAGGAGTATAGTACAACAAAGAATTTTTTTGAACATAATTTTTATCTAAAAATGCTTAAGTCAACTTTAACTGAAAATATATTAGAGTATAAAGCAGCACTTTGGTCGCCTAAATCTGTCAAAGCATAATCTACTTGAATGCCTTTGTATTTAAAGCCCAGACCAATATTAGGTTGAAAGTTGACTTTTCTACTTCCATCAATTTGCTCTACATTTTGAAAATTTCCAACACCTGCTCTAAGAAAAACTAAATCTGTATAACCAAATTCAAACCCCAATGCTGGATCAATACTAAAGTCATTATTGGAAATTATATCATTTGTTTGGGCAAATTGCATGTTCAAATTAACTGCTGTAAGTAAGGTATAATCAGAATGAAAATCATATTTTTTAGAAATGCCCAATTGAGCTTTTGGAAGAGTTATTTCAGTACTTTCAGGTGGCTCTTGATTTTGTCCAGTTACGGCATCTTTTATTTCATTATATTTATCTTCATCGATTGCCCAAATATTGTAAGTTGTCGTAATATCGCGAAGCATTATTCCATAATGCCAATCATTACTTTCATACTGCAATCCGAAATCAAAACCAAATCCCCACGAACTGGCAAATTCACCAATAACTCTACGTATAACTTTTGCATTTATACCGTATTGTAAACCTTCAATTAATGTAGGGCGTCTGGCATAGGAAAATGTTAAGCCATAATCGGCGGTTGAGAAAAGACTTATACGATTGTAGTCTATATTTCCTTCGTTGTCAATAAGTTGTGTCGTATTTAAAATGTCATCTACTCCGAAACGAATTATTGAAATTCCCCATGCACTTCGGTTATCTATCTTTTTAGCGTAAGCCGCATAATCATATTGGGCAATATTGGCAAAATAACTTGCATGCATTAGTGAAGCCTGACTGTCTTCAATTTTTAATAAACCTGCCGGATTCCAGTAGCCTGAATTTACATCACTTGTGAAAGCTGTTACTGCATTAGACATCCCCAAAGCAGCCGCATCAACCCCAATATTCATAAACTCATTGGAATATTTTCTAATGGTTTGTGCGTGAGTTATTAGGCAAACAAAAAGTAGTAGAATAACAATCTTTTTTTTCAAGGCAATTTTTCTTTTTACAAATATCAAATAAAAAACTTTAATACAAAACGTAGAAAGGATTAACTTATTGTATTAAATTTGTAATTCTATAAAAAATACTAAACGATTAAAGATGAATATCAAAGCGCAGATTCCCAACTTATTCACGATGTTAAATCTTTTTTGTGGTTGCGTGGCTTTGATAATGGCAATTGATTTAAAGTTTGAAATGGCATTTTATTTTGTGTGCCTAGGTATCTTCTTTGACTTTTTTGATGGTTTCTTTGCCCGAAAATTTGGAGTAGCTGGGCCATTGGGAGTTCAGTTGGATTCGTTGGCAGATATGGTTACCAGTGGTGTAGTTCCCGGATTTGTAATGTTTAAATTGATGGAAGATTCTGCTGCTTTTGGTACTGAAAGTTATATGCCTTATTTAGGATTTATAATTACTCTTGGCGCTTGCTATCGTTTAGCCAAATTTAATATTGATGAAAGACAATCAGATTCTTTTATTGGATTGCCAACTCCAGCAAACGCATTGTTTTTTACAAGCTTACCTTTAATAAATGCTTTTTTTTTTGACGACAACTTTAATGGAGTAATTTATAATAATTGGGTTATGATTGGATTGTGTTTTCTAAGTGCTTATATCATGAACGCCGAAATTCCATTATTTTCACTAAAGATTAAGGATTTTAGTTTTGCCAAATACAAACTGCAGATTTCTTTTTTAGTAGTTTCTTTTGTGATGTTGATTTTCCTTCAAATATTGGCGGTTCCGCTGATAATTATAATCTACGTTTTACTGTCGGTTATCAGTAATATGGTCAATAAAAAAGCCTCCGTTTAGGAAGCTTTTTTATTTTTAAAAATGTAATTTCTTTTTACGTAATTCAAAATTTTGCCCTAGATACACTTTTCTAACCATTTCGTCGGCAGCTAATTCTTCCGGAACACCAGCTTTTAGAATACCACCTTCAAACATTAAATAGGTTTTGTCGGTTATTGCCAATGTTTCCTGAACGTTATGGTCGGTAATTAAGATTCCGATATTTTTGTTTTTCAATTGTGCTACAATACGTTGGATATCTTCAACAGCAACTGGGTCAACACCAGCAAAAGGTTCGTCGAGTAGAATAAATTTCGGATCAGTAGCTAATGCACGAGCGATTTCAGTTCTACGACGTTCGCCTCCTGAAAGTAAATCACCACGGTTGGTTCTAATATGTTCCAAGCTAAATTCAGCAATTAGGCTTTCCATTTTAGCGATTTGGTCTTCTTTGGATAGTTTTGTTAATTGAAGTACACTCAAGATATTATCTTCAATACTTAATTTTCTAAATACAGAAGCTTCTTGAGCCAAATAACCTATGCCATTTTGAGCACGTTTATACATAGGAAATTCTGTAATATCCATGTCATCCAAATAGATATTGCCTGAATTTGGTTTTACCAATCCAACAATCATATAAAATGAAGTTGTTTTTCCGGCTCCATTTGGACCCAGAAGCCCTACGATTTCACCCTGATTTACTTCCACAGAAATGCCTTTAACTACACTTCTGCCTTTATAGGTTTTGACTAAATTTTCGGCTCTTAATTTCATTAATTTGAAGATTTGATAATTTGGAAATTTGAAAATGCCAAATCAGATTTTTTATATAAATTAATATTTTGGAAAATTAAGAAAAAATAGACGATTGACAATTGCTGTTAACAAATCGTTCGGAAGATAATTTCAAATTGATTGATTTTCAAATTTTCAAATCTTCTAGTGCTTCCCAAAACTCATAAGCTCTTCTCAAATGTGGAATTACTATGGTTCCTCCAACCAAAGTAGCAATTCCCATAGCTTCCATCATTTCTTCTTTGGTAATTCCTTCTTTATAACTTGTTTCCAAATGGTATTTGATGCAATCATCACATCGTAATACAGTGGATGCAACAAGTCCAAGTAGTTCTTTTGTTTTCACATCAAGCGCACCTTCAGCATAAGCATTGGTATCCAGATTGAAAATTCGCTTTATAATTTTATTATTGTCTGCCAATAATTTTTCGTTCATTTTGGAACGATAGTCATTAAATTCTTCAACTAGCTTGCTCATCTAACTTTTTATTTTTTTCTACAAATACCGAAATCCAAATGCATCCTTCATAAATTATCAGCATGGGTATGGCAACGGTAATTTGACTTACTACGTCTGGAGGCGTTACGATTGCTGCAATAATTAATATAATTACAACAGCATATTTTCTATATTTTCTTAAGAAATTTGGGCCTACTAATCCTAATTTGGTCAGGAAGTAAATAATGATTGGCAATTCGAAATATAATCCACAAGCAATAACCGCTGTTTTAACCATGCTAACATAAGAATCTATACTAAATTGATTTTTTACAACGCTGCTTATGGAGAATGTTGCCAAAAAATTTACGGACATTGGAACGATTACGAAATAACCAAAAAGCACCCCGAAGAAAAATAAAATGGAAGCTACAAAAATGAAGAGTTTTGCGTTTTTTCTCTCTTTTTCATACAAAGCCGGACTAATAAATTTCCATAATTCCCATAGAATATAAGGGAAAGCCAATATAAAACCAGTGGTTATACAAACCCAGACAAAAATATTCACCTGGCCCTCCATTTGAGTATTCTGAATTATGAAATTTAGTTCGGTAATACAAATGCTGTCTGCAAAACCAAGGTAATGCGAAGCTTCACAAAAAAAGCGATAGGTGATAAAACTTGGGTCAGTTGGGCCAAAAATCAAATCCGAAAAAATAAAATCTGCAAAAAAATAAGAGACAATTCCCATAATGACAACGGCCGCTGAACTTCTAACCAACAACCATCTCAACTCTTCAAGATGATCTAAGAATGACATTTCATTGAGTGCTTTTTTTGCCATTAGATGATGCCTTCTTTTAAAATATCATGCAAATGAATTACTCCTTTATATTCTCCATTGTCAACAACTACTAATTGCGTAATAGAGAAGTCTTCAAGAATATTCAAGGCATCGCTAACCATATCTGTTGATTTTATGGTTTTTGGATTTTTGGTCATTATCTCCTGCGCTGTTAATCCTGAAATATTTTCCGTTTTATTCAGCATTCTTCTAATGTCTCCATCTGTTATAATTCCGATAACCTTTTCATTTTCAATAACGGCAGTTACTCCTAATCGTTTTTCAGATATTTCAATGATTACATTTTTTATCGTCGAATCCGAAGCCACAATTGGTTTTTGCGTTGTATCAAGCATATCCGAAACACGAAGCAATAATTTTTTACCCAAAGCACCACCAGGATGGTATTTGGCAAAGTCTTCAGCAGTAAAATTTTTCATTTCCATCAAACAAACTGCAATGGCATCGCCCATAACTAATTGTGCTGTGGTACTATTGGTAGGTGCCAAATTAATCGGGCAAGCTTCAGAATCAACATAAGTATTCAATACAAAGTCGGCTTCTTTTCCTAAAAAAGAAGTAGTGTTTCCGGTAATGGCAATCAACTTATTTCCGAATCGTTTTAACAATGGAACTAAAACCTTAATTTCAGGACTGTTCCCGCTTTTTGAAATACAAATTACAACGTCACTCGGTTGCAACATACCTAAATCGCCATGAATAGCTTCAGAAGCATGAAGAAAAAGAGAAGGCGTTCCGGTTGAGTTTAATGTCGCCACAATTTTTTGGGCTATGATGGCACTTTTGCCAATTCCTGTTACAACTAAACGACCTTTTGATTTGTAGATTATTTCGACAGCATTTACAAAATTATCATCTAAAAATTGGGTTAGCTTAGCAATAGATTCGCTTTCAGACAAAATTGTCTTTTTGGCTGAAGCAAGAATGTTATCTTTTTTTATCAAAATTGTATCAATATAAAATTTGCATGTAATAAAGAAAGTAGTATCTTTAACTCTGCAAATTTATGTAAAAATACCATTAACAGAGAATGAATTTAAACGAAATTGACATTCACGCAGCATTAAAAAAATATTTTGGGTTCAACCAATTTAAAGGATTACAAGAACAAGTAATAAAAAGTATTATAGATCAAAAAAATACTTTTGTTATTATGCCTACAGGTGGTGGAAAATCGTTGTGTTATCAGCTACCCGCATTAATTCAAGAAGGAACAGCTATTGTTGTTTCACCTCTTATTGCTTTAATGAAAAATCAAGTAGATGCTATTCGAAGTTTGTCTTCTGAAAACGGAATAGCACATGTATTGAATTCTTCTCTTACCAAAACAGAGATAAATCAAGTTAAAAAAGATATAACTTCAGGTATTACTAAATTATTATATGTTGCGCCTGAATCATTAACTAAAGAAGAATACGTTGAGTTTCTTCAAAAAGTAAAAATTTCTTTTGTTGCAATTGATGAAGCCCATTGTATTTCAGAATGGGGACACGATTTCAGACCCGAATACCGAAATTTAAAAGCTATCATTAAACTTATTGGCGATGTTCCTGTAATTGGTTTGACTGCAACAGCAACACCAAAAGTACAGGAAGACATACTTAAAAATCTGGATATGTCAGATGCTGTCACTTTTAAAGCTTCTTTCAATCGCCCAAATTTATTTTATGAGGTACGTACTAAAACCAAAAATATAGAATCTGATATCATCCGTTTTATAAAACAGAATAAGGGGAAATCCGGAATTATATATTGTTTGAGTCGAAAAAAGGTTGAGGAAATTGCAGAAGTTTTACAAGTTAACGGAATTTCTGCTGTACCTTATCATGCAGGTTTAGATGCTAAAACCAGAGCCAAACATCAGGACATGTTTCTCATGGAAGATGTTGACGTGGTGGTAGCCACAATTGCTTTCGGAATGGGTATAGACAAACCCGATGTTCGTTTTGTAATACACCATGATATTCCAAAATCATTAGAAAGTTATTACCAAGAAACAGGACGTGGCGGTCGAGATGGAGGTGAAGGGCATTGCTTGGCTTATTACTCCTATAAAGATGTAGAAAAACTAGAAAAATTCATGTCTGGCAAACCGATAGCTGAACAAGAAATTGGATATGCGTTGCTGCAAGAAGTTGTTGCTTATGCTGAAACTTCGATGTCGCGTCGTAAATTCTTATTGCATTATTTTGGTGAAGAATTTGACAGCGAAACCGGTGAAGGAGCCGATATGGATGACAATGTTCGAAATCCGAAAACAAAAATTGAAGCAAAAGATCAAGTCAAACTGCTTTTAGAAATTGTTAGAGATACCAAACATTTGTATAAATCAAAAGAAATTTGTTTTACGCTCATTGGAAGAGTTAATGCAATGATAAAGGCTTATAGAACAGATTCACAAACGTTTTTCGGAGCCGGCAAAAAATTTGAAGAGCGTTATTGGATGGCATTGATTCGGCAGGTTTTAGTTGACGGGCTTTTAACTAAAGATATTGAAACTTACGGAATTTTGAAGGTTTCAGACAAAGGTCATGAATTCATTAATAATCCAACGTCATTTATGATGTCGGAAGACCACGAATATAATGAAGTTGAGGATGATGCTATCGTAACAGCAGCAAAATCTTCCGGAACAGCTGACGAAGTGCTAATGAGTATGCTTCGTGATTTACGTAAAAAAGTAGCTAAGAAATTAGGAGTTCCACCTTTTGTGGTTTTTCAAGATCCATCTTTAGAAGATATGGCTTTAAAGTATCCAATAACAAGTGATGAACTGAGTAATGTTCATGGTGTTGGTGAAGGTAAAGCTAAAAAATATGGAAATGAATTTATTGAACTTATTTCACGTTATGTCGATGATAATGATATCATTAGACCTGACGATTTAGTGGTAAAATCTACCGGAGCAAATTCAGCTAATAAACTTTACATTATTCAAAATATTGACCGAAAATTATCGCTTGAAGATATAGCCAAAGCTAAAGGGATGAAAATGGATGATTTACTTAAAGAAATGGAACAAATCGTCTATTCAGGTACCAAATTAAATATCAGTTACTGGGTAAATGACATACTAGATGAAGACCAGCAAGAAGAAATTCACGACTATTTTATGGAATCTGAATCGGATAAAATAGAAGATGCACTTAAGGAATTTGATGGCGATTACGATATCGAAGAGTTACGATTAATGCGAATAAAATTCATAAGTGAAGTTGCTAATTAGTTGAAATTCTAGAAGTTTAATGTCCAAAAGAGTAGAGCTGATGGCTCTTGATTTTTTTGCTTTATGACTTTGGACTTTATGACATTAGACTGAGTAAATCTCCCCACGATGTGGCTTTAAAGCATCTCTTACAGAGATCATGTTTTCATCAGTAACGACCATAAAAGCAATAGCGTGCATTTCGTTTATAATTTCAAAGCCTGTAATGTTCAGCGGAAGTTTTTCGATTGTAATGTATTCTTTTAAATGAATTTCATGATGCTCTGCTGTCTTGGCTGAAGCTTCTCCACGAAAATCCCAGATTAGTTTTATTTGTCTCATATTAATTCAATAGCAAGCAAAGTTACATACTGATTTTGTTATAAAATTGTTTTAGTAAACAATTTTCAAATTGACACATTTTCAAATTTTCAAATTCTTACTTTTACCAAAATATTAAACAATGCCAAGCGAACTCCAACTTCAAGTTTCTCCAGAAATAGCAGCCAATGAAAGTTTGCTCTATGACTATGTGGCAAAAACAGTTCGAGTTTCAACTAAATTGGTTCATAAA
>NZ_JBMOGQ010000078.1:0-10530 GCF_049318325.1 Flavobacterium sp.
AACGACGAATAAATTTTGCAGTTACTATTCTTAGAAATAAAGCAACTGCAATAATAGCTCCGGTAGCAATAACTTCTTTGGTGAAACTATAAAAAAATGTCATGATTTTTTTGTTTAATAATACTTTAATAAAAACTATTTATCAAAAGTTTCTTTCGAACTATTTTCCTCATTTTTAGCACTGTCTTCGGATTGAATAGGTGGCGTAAAATCAGTATCGAAATCTATTGTTGTTGATGTGGTTTGGTAATTATAATGTGGCAATTTTATATTGTGCCATTCATATGTTTTAGGCACATCATCACCCAACAAATAACCCCATGGTTCGAGATGATCTATTCGGTCAAAAATTACTTTAATAATGGCAATGATAGGAATTGCAAGAAACATTCCTGTAATACCGCCTAATACATTGCCTATGATAATACCTATGATGGACGCAAATGCATTAATTTGAACTTTTGAATTAACAAGCATCGGAATTAAAATGTTATTGTCTATAACTTGAACAATTAGGTTAACAACTATTACACCTAGTGCTATAGATAAATCTGTAGAGCCAGAAAGCGAAACAACAATACTTAGTACTCCGGCGAATAGTATTCCTATATATGGTATCAAGTTTAAAATTCCGGTTATGATTCCCAGTAAAATGAAATATTCAACACCTATTAAATATAAACCAATTGACGTTAGAAAGGAAACGGCAATCATTTCAAAAATTAATCCAACCACATAACTTTGAACAGCAGTTTTCATTTCAAATAAAATTTCTCGCAGTTTTTTATGATTTTGAGGTTTGTATAATTTGGTTAAAAATGCAATAAAATGATTTTGATACAACAAAAACAGAAATGTGTAAATCGGAATTAATATAAGATTTAAAACTATATCGCTGAAAGAATTTATGGTAATGCCAACAATTTGATTACCAGATTTTAGGCTATTTTTTGCAGCATTGCCAATTATTTCTTTTTGTTCAATATTGCTTAAATGTAAGTTATCTTTAATCAATTGTTGAAAATATTCTAAATGAAAGTAAAAATTACTTTTAATTTTCCCCCAATCATTAACCATATCAGTAATCTGAAGCGAAATAAAATAAAATACTCCAAGAAAAATTACTATAAAAAAAACAATAGCAAAAACGACAGCAATAAAATATGGGAAACGCAATCTTTTTATTAAGAAAGTAACTATTGGACGCAAAATAATGGCAAACAGTAACGAAAGCAGTATTGGAAAAATAATATCTCCTCCAAAGTACAAAATCACAAATAGCCCAATCAGACATAGAAGTATGGCTGCAAGTCTTATAAAAAAAGGGTGTTTTGCTGTTTCAGACATGATATTTTAAAGTTAATTAATCTTTATTCATTGCATTGAAATGACTTAAATAAAGGTATACTTTTTCTGTTGGCAATCCAACAACATTGGTGTATGACCCATCAATTTTGGTAATACCAACTAAACCAATCCATTCTTGAATTCCATATGCTCCGGCCTGGTCAAATGGTTTATAATACTCAAGATAATAATGAATAGCTTCGTCCGAAAGTTGATTAAAAGTTACTTTGGTTACATCAAAGATAGTTTCCGTTTTATTAATGGTTTTAAAACAAACCGAAGTAATAACTTCATGTGTTTCATTAGATAATGATTTCAAAATAGCAAAGGCATCATCATAATCTTTGGGTTTTCCTAAAGCCTTGCTATTAAGCCAAACAATGGTATCACTCGTTATCAAAATCTCATTAGCAGCTATTTCTCCTTCAAAAGCATTGGATTTAAGTTGGGCTAGATAGTTAGTAATTTCTATACCTTGCAACTCATTCGGATAAATTTCTTCTATGTCTTTTAATCGTATTTCGAAATCAAGGTCTAAATCATTGAAAAATTGTTGTCTTCTGGGCGAACCCGATGCCAAGATTATTTTATATCCTTTAAGTTTATCCCTTAACATTTTGCATTATGTTTAAATTGACAGCTAAAATGGAAAGTATCCCAAAAAATATTATCCATTTCAAAACGGTACTAAGAAAACGAAATTCCTCTTTTGTTTTAGCATTCCAAACTTTAACCACAAAGAAAATCATTGGCGCCACCACAAAAATCAACCCATATATAACAGCATAATATAGCTTAGACGACATCAAATTACTATTGATATACCAAAGCAAGATTAATGTGGCAATAATTCCCAATACTCCCACTGTTTTTGAAGTTTTTCCAAGTCCAATTGCAATTGGTAATGTGCTCATTCCGTTATTGTAATCACCCTCAACGTCTTCCATGTCTTTAACTATTTCACGAATTAAATTAATGATAAAAGCAAAAATGGCATAGTCAATTAATATCGAAAACATAACACCCATTTCTGTTTGATTGCCTTCATAAGTAGCAGGTAATAAATCAAAAAGCCCAATAATAATTACACTAAACGATAGGATCAAGGCAACAACAATGTTGCCTACCAAAAGCATTTGTTTTAAACTTGTAGCATACATGTATAAGGTAGCCGAAATGATTATAAAGGCTCCGGCAAAACTTGGCTTGTGAATCACATTGGCCAAATAATACCCAATACCAACACCACTTATATTTAAAATAAAATACAGATTGTAAGCAGCTTTTTCAGAAATTAGTTTACCAACAATTACATTTGCTTTATCATTGTCATAATCGGTTTCCTGATCTAAAATATCATTGATAACATAACCAGCAGCCGCAATTAAAACGGTTGCTAAAACCAATAATCCATATTGCCAATCATTTAACGATAAAAATATGTTTTGAAATTTCAAAAAGCCATAACGAAAAATAAGCTGCATAAATGCAAGCAGCAGAAGGTTTTGGTAACGTATTAGTTTTAGGTATTTCATATTTATTAAATTATTCGTAATTCTTAATTTTTTAATCATGTTTTCCATTATAGTACATATGCCATTTTCCTTGCACTTTCATAACTTGTTCTATAATTTCCCGTACGGCGCCTTTTCCTCCTTTTTTATGTGAAATATACTTGCAAATAGCCTTAATTTCAGGGCTAGCATCTTGCGGACATGTAGGCAAACCAACCAACTGCATCACATGATAATCGGGAATATCATCGCCCATATATAAAACATGTTCCGGATTGATGTTATGCAATTCAGTATATTTTTTAAAAGTTGCCAATTTATCAGGCGAAGCCAAATGGATATCAGTAATGCCCAAATTTTTTAATCGAATGCGAACACCTTCATTGTCTCCTCCTGAAATAATGCAAATAGAATAACCACTTTCGATAGCAGCTTTCATAGCAAAACCATCACGAATGTTCATGATTCTCAACATTTCACCAGTAGGAGTAACATGAACCGAACTATCCGTTAAAACCCCGTCTACATCAAAAATGAAAGTAGTGATGTTGTTTAGTAATTCTTTATAACTTTTTTCCATTATCGATAATAGATTTTGTTAGCATTTTATAAATTTCTTTTTGGTTTTCATCTGATAAAAAACTCAGATGTGCATTTATGGTTTGTATATCCTTTCTTTTTGCCGGTCCGGTTTGCGCTTGATTTGGTTGAAGCGTCAAAATTTTATTGGCCGTTTCCAGAATTAATGGTTTTAAAATATCAAATGGCAAATCGTTTTCAATGCAAATATCGTTGCCAATCTGATACAAATGGTTGACAAAATTACACACAAAAACTGCTGCTATGTGTAAAGCTTTTCGTTGTTCTGAATTAATTTTATATACTGTATTTGAAATAGATTTAGCAACTTTTTCAAGAATCTGAAAGTCTTTTTCATTTATTGTTTCGATGCAAATAGGAATGGTTTTAAAATCGACTTCCTTTGATTTGGAAAGTGTTTGCAACGGATAAAATACACCCTGACGATTTTTGTTATCAATAGCTGATATAGAAACACTTCCCGATGTATGAACCACCAACTCGTTACTAAACGGAATTGCTGCAGAAACTTCAGGAATAGCATCGTCAGTTACTGCAACTATGAATAAATCAGCTGCTATAATATCGTTAAAATTAGTGTATATTTTATCAGGATTTATTAAGTGAGCAACACCTGCACCGTTTCTTGCAAATACTTGAACTAATTCAATATCAGTAGTTTTACTGAAAGCTACAATAAGATGTTGGGCAACATTTCCGGAACCGATAATTGAAACTCGAATCATGTGGCTAAATTATTGAAAATAAATTTCATTTTTTAGTTTAAACAAAAGAAATGCACAACTCTTAAAAAAGAATTAAAACCACAAATAAATGAAGTAGATATCTATTTATTTACATTATTTTTGTGCTCCCGAAACTTCGGAAATTTTAAAATTTATTCCAACTTATGGAAAAGAAAATATATTCTATTTTATCCTCTTCTCGTTTAATGGCTATTTTGTTCCTTGGTTTTGCTGTCGCGATGGCTGTCGGAACATTCATCGAAAGTAAATACAACACCGATACAGCAAGAATTTTAGTCTATAATTCTTGGTGGTTTGAAGGAATTATGCTGTTTTTTGTGATTAATTTCATTGGAAATATTAAGCGTTACCAATTGTATAAAAAAGAGAAATGGGCCACATTGTTGTTACATCTTTCATGGATTTTCATCATTTCAGGAGCATTTATTACGCGCTATGTTAGTTACGAAGGAATGATGCCAATTCGAGAAGGTGCAGCCTCCAATCAGTTTTTTTCAGATAAAAATTATTTAACGGTTTTTGTAGATGGTATTTACGAAGGAAAAATGATGCGCAGGGTTTTTGAAAAACCATTGCTTCTTTCTCCGGTTACCAACAATCATTTTTGTATTGATGACAAGTTTGATAAAACTCCTTTTGAAATCGAATACAAAAACTTTGTCCTCGATGCCAAAGAAACCATCAAAGAATCAGCAACTGGTGATGTCTATTTGAAGTTAGTAGAATCGAGTGGAGGAACACGTCATGAACATATGTTGAAAGCTGGCGAAATTCAAGATATTCACAACATCTTGTTTTCAGTCAATAAACCAACAAAAGGCGCAATTAATATCGATACACAAACTAATACTATTTCTTCTCCGTTCGAAGGACAATTTATGAGAATGGCGGATAAGTTACAAGGTAAAGTTGTCAAAGATTCTGTTCAGCCTTTGATGTATCGTTCTTTATATAACGTTGGTGGTGCTCAATTTGTAATTCCTGATCAGCCTAAAAAAGGAATTAAAACTTATAAAGCAAGTGGTGATTTCAAAGCCAAGAATGGCGATGATGCCATTACATTACTTATTAAAACAGATGGCGTAGCACAAGAAGTTACGCTAGTTGGTTCAAAAGGAAAGCAAGGTGAGCCAAAGATTATCAAACTTGGGAATTTGGAGTTTACTTTAAGTTATGGAAGCAAAGTGTATAACTTACCTTTTAGTATAAAACTAAATGATTTTATTGCAGAGAAATATCCAGGAACCGAGAAAAGTTACTCTTCGTTTGAAAGCAAAGTTACGGTCCAGGATTCTCCCAATAAATTTGATGCCCGAATATATATGAATCACATTTTGGATCATAAAGGATATCGTTTCTTTCAGGCATCTTTTGATCCTGATGAAAAAGGTACAGTTCTTTCTGTGAATCATGATTTTTTGGGGACCACAATTACCTACATCGGATATTTCATTTTGTTCTTTTGTATGATGGCAATTTTATTTACCAAAAACACTCGTTTTTCTGATTTAAAACGTAAACTAGATGTTGTCAAAAGAAAGAAAGAAAAATTATTGACATTGTTTGTTTTACTATTTTCTTTTAATGGATTTGCACAGCATGATCCTCACACGAATGGTAAAATCAATTATCTTGATTCTATTTTGTATTATAAAGTTCCCGAAAAACAAGCCGCGCAGTTTGGTCGATTAGTTGTTCAAGACGAAGGTGGAAGAATGAAACCCATCAACACTTTTTCATCTGAATTATTGCGAAAAGTGAGTCATAAAAACGATTTCAATGGAATGAATCCAGACCAAGTTTTTATTTCGATAAAGCAATTTCCTTTTGCATGGATTGAGATTCCTCTAATTTATATTAAATCAGGTAATGATAGTATCCGTAAAATTTTGGGAGCAGATAGCAATGAAAAATTAATTGCATTTAAGAAATTCTTTGATGACAAAGGCAATTATAAACTAGCGCCTTATCTGGAAGCAGCCTATAAAACAGCCAACCCTAATCAGTTTGAGAAAGACTTTGTTGAAACAGACAAGAAAGTGAATCTTATGAACAGCGCGTTGTTTGGTAGTATATTAAAGATTTATCCTATTCCCAATGAAAAGAATAATAAATGGCTTTCAAATCTTGAGTTAAGTGCTCCAACAGGAACTGCTTTAGATACAATAAAAACAGCGTTACCTTATTACTTAGAGTCTTTAATGATAGGCACTAAAACCAAAGACTATACCATGGCAAACACTATTTTGAATGGTATCGAATCGTATCAAAAGAAATTTGGAAATGCTGTTCGTCCATCGGATAAAAAAATAGATTATGAGATACTGTATAACAAATACGATGTTTTGCAAAAATTACCTTATTGGTATTTGACGGCAGCTGCTTTGATGTTTTTGTTTATCATTATTGGTATTTTTAAAGAAAGAAAAGGAGTGACCCTTGTAGTTAATGGTTTGCACATTATTATAGGTTTGCTATTTACTTTTCATACAATAGCTTTACTATTTCGCTGGTATATTTCAGGTCATGCACCATGGAGTAATGCTTATGAAGCCATTGTTTATGTAGCTTGGTCAACCATGTTCTTCGGATTAGCATTTGGATGGAAACTCAAACCTGCATTTTCAATTAAGTTCATAGGTTCTTTATTTTTTGGAATATACTACAAGAGTACTTCTAAATTAACTGTTGCTTCTTGTGCTTTTGTATCAGCAATGATATTAACAGCTGCCTATGCCAATTGGATTGATCCTGAAATTGCGAATCTGCAACCAGTATTGAATTCCTATTGGTTAATGATCCACGTAGCGGTTATTGTAGCGAGTTACGGACCGTTTGCTTTAGGCATGATATTAGGTCTTGTATCCTTATTATTAATGCTTTTCACTACCGAAAGAAACAAATCCAAAATGGAATTGAACATTAAAGAAATAACCATTATTAACGAAATGGCGCTGACTGTCGGATTAGTAATGCTTACCATTGGCAACTTTCTCGGTGGTCAATGGGCGAATGAAAGTTGGGGTAGGTATTGGGGTTGGGATCCAAAAGAGACTTGGGCTTTGATTAGTATTATGGTTTATGCTTTTGTCATTCATGCTCGTTTTGTCCCTTCGTTGCGAAATAAATGGATTTTTAACTTAATGGCAATGTATGCTTTTGTTTCTATTCTATTTACATACTATGGCGTAAATTTCCATTTGGTTGGGTTGCATTCGTATGCAAGTGGCGAAGCAAAATCATTAAGTTGGATATGGATGACTTTGGGAGGAATGTCTGTAATAGGAGCTTTGGCTTATCCGAAATATAGAAAGTATTATAAAAGAAAATAGAGGTAAGATCTAAGAAAACCTTTTTGAAATAAAAAAACTTTATGAAATGTACAATAGTCCCTCCTCAAATTATGTTTAATTTTAGCAAAAATGTTTTATGAAAAAGATATTATTATTTATTACAATCTTAATCTTATCTAGTTGTCAAAATCAGGCACAAAACAATACTAAAGCTATGGAAACGCAAAAACCTGTTCAATTACAAACCATTTATCAATTTAAAGTAACCGATTTATATGGTAAAGAATTTGACTTTTCCACACTTAAAGGAAAGAAGATACTAATTGTTAATACTGCTTCAGAATGTGGATTAACCCCACAATACAAAGATTTGGAAGCTATTTACAAAAAATATAAAGATCATAATTTTGTCATAGTTGGTTTCCCTGCCAATAATTTTGGGTCTCAAGAACCAGGTAGCAATGAACAAATTGCTAAATTTTGTCAAATGAATTATGGTGTAACATTCCCAATGATGAGCAAAATATCTGTAAAAGGGAAAGATATTCATGAAGTATATAAATTCCTGACTCAAAAAGATAAAAATGGTCTACAAGACAGTCAGGTAGAGTGGAATTTCCAAAAATACTTAATTAACGAGGAAGGCAAATTGATAAAAGTTTTATCACCAAGAGTATTACCTACAGATTCGGAAATTGTAGATTGGATTATTGGAAAATAGTAAATAACATATATTCTACAACAAAAAGCTTGGTGAATTTCATCAGACTTTTTGCATTTATTTTCTCGATTAACTACACTGCTGTTGTGATTTAAAGAGTTTTTATTCCTTTGAACGATTTTTATTTTATTGCTATAGTATTCTTAATAAGTTTGAATAGAATTTTAATACCACAATACTTCTATTTATGAAGAACATATTTAGCCCAGTAAACAGAGAAGATTATTTAAAAGGTTTTTCTAATGGACAAAATCCATATTTAAAAGTTGAAGAGAACCAAACGGAAGCCTATATTTTTGGTTTCAATCAAGGACGTTTAGATTACGAAAGAATGAATGGTAAAATTATCCATGGCATACCTAAACTAATTGTAACTAATAAAGTATTAGAAGATTTTTTATTGGCTGGAATGCTAGGTATTAGTATAAATGATAACGATTATACAGCATTTCAAATAGATGTTATTTCTAAATGGTACCAAAGTGGCATTGAAAAATATAACCCAAGACAAAGTAGTTATCTATTAGCAATTCTAGAAGAAAATGGTATTGATATAATTTAGTTTATTTAAGTATCAGCTGCATAATCACACTATGCAACCAACGTTCAAACTTATAGCCACTCTCTTTGATTATACCGACAGTAGTAAACCCAAACTGTTCATGAAAAGTAACACTACTTTGGTTCTCAAAATCAATTACTGCAATCATGGTATGCAATTTTTGTTTTTTAGCTAAATTAATTAAGTATTTTAGTATCGCTTTACCAATCCCTTTTCCATGTTCGTTTGGCATTACATAAACAGAATGCTCTACAGTAAATTTATAGGCTTCCCGAAAACGAAACTCGCTATAATACCCAAAACCAACTGCACGGTCATCAATGGTGGCAACAATTACCGGAAATCCTTTGGCTAGTTTTTCTTCAAAAATCGCTTGTTGTTTTTCTAATGTGCGCAATTCATAATCATACAAGGCCGTTGAGTTGGCAATATAATAATTGAGAATGGAAACAATAGTTTCAGCATCTTGAGTTTGATAAGGTCTGATTTTGATTTCCATAAGAAATAATATGCAGTGGTAAATGTAAGAAAACAAATCACAGTATTGAAAAAGCTTCACAACTTTGTATCTTTGTTACGATTAAAAAACAACAATGATTTACCCTAAAATACCTTTAGCACAGAGTGTTATTGAAATATGCCATGCAAAAGGAGTCCAAGATATTGTTATTTCCCCTGGTTCAAGAAATGCACCGCTCACAATAGGGTTTACTAACAATCCAAAATTTACTTGTTATAGTATTGCAGATGAACGTTGTGCAGCTTTTTTTGCTCTGGGTATTGCACAACAAACCAAAAAACCGGTGGCTGTGGTTTGTACTTCTGGTTCGGCATTGTTGAATTATTATCCGGCTTTAGCCGAAGCTTTTTACAGTCAGATTCCCTTTATTGTTATTTCGGCTGATAGACCTTTTGATAAAATTGATATTGGCGATGGACAAACTATTCGTCAGGAAAATGTTTTTATAAATCATTCGTTATACAATGCTAATCTAACTCAAGACGCTTCCGAACAAAATGATTTGTTTATTAATGAAGCCATCAATGTTGCTATTTCTCGAAGAGGTCCGGTACACATTAACGTTCCGTTTGAGGAACCTTTATATGAAACTACTGTTAAACTTTCTGTAAAATTTAACGTAACGGATTTGGTTATTCCAAATAGGCTAATTGATGTAAATGAAATCATTTCTTTTTCAACATTATGGAATCAAAGTAATAAGATTTTAATTCTGGTTGGAGAATGTGCTCCGAATTCGATAGAACAAAAATGGCTAGACCAATTAGCTGTTATTACTTCAATAGTTGTAATGACTGAGACAACGTCTAATTTGCATCATCCAAGTTTTGTCAATAACATTGATACGTTAATCACGCCTTTTTCTACATCTGAATTTCTCGAACTGCAACCAAATATTCTGATTACGTTTGGTGGTATGATTGTTTCGAAAAGAGTAAAAGCATTTCTCCGAAAATACAAACCAAGTCATCATTGGCATATTGATGAACATCGTGCTTATGACACATTTGGTATTCTTACTAAGCATTTTCAACTTGCACCGAATCAGTTTTTTAAACAATTTTTGCCTTTTGTAAAAGCTATTGAAAGTGAATATAAAACCACTTTTCATACCATACAAAATAAACGAAAGATTAAACATCTCGAGTATCTCAATCAAGTTCCTTTTTGCGATTTAAAAGCATTTGAAAGTATATTGTCAAGTTTGCCAAACGATATCCAATTACA
>NZ_JBMOGQ010000079.1:0-10499 GCF_049318325.1 Flavobacterium sp.
GAAGATTACGGTTTGGGTATCAAATTAAACTAATTATCTTTAACCGAAATTTAGAAGGATAGATAATAAACGAATGGATAATAGTTCTTCTCGTTTATAATTATTGTCTTTCATCTATCGGTCTCTCATCTCTTATCTTAAAAAAAAATGAGCAAAGTAGTTTTAATCACAGGCGGTTCCTCAGGAATTGGGAAAGCCATAGGCGAGTTTTTATTTCATAAAGGATTCACGGTTTACGGAACGAGTCGTAATCCGGAGAAAGTTATTAATTCCATATTTCCCTTGATTACGTTGGATGTTAGAAGTGTAGAAAGTATCAAGAATGCAGTGGAGAAAGTAATTTCTATTTCCAAACGAATAGATGTAGTCATTAACAATGCTGGAGTTGGAATTACGGGACCAATAGAAGAAACGCCAACCGATGAAATGCGGAATAATTTTGAAACCAATTTCTTTGGACCAATAGAAGTTATTAAAGCGGTTTTGCCACAAATGCGCGAACAAAAATCAGGTTTGATTATAAATATTACTTCCATTGCTGGTTATATGGGTTTGCCTTACCGAGGCATTTATTCGGCTTCAAAAGGAGCGCTCGAATTGGTTTCGGAAGCAATAAGCATTGAAGTAAAACCTTTCGGAATAAATATAGTTAATATTGCTCCAGGAGAATTTGCAACTGAAATTGCAGCGCATCGTTATCATGCGCCAATACTTGAAAATTCGGCATACAAACCGGCTTATGAGAATACATTAGGTATGATGAACTCGCATATGCATAGTGGTGAAGATCCAAATGATTTTGCCAAAGAAGTATACAGTATTATACAAAACAAAAATCCAAACCTTCATTATAAAATTGGGGCTTTTATGCAAAAGTTTTCCATTGTTTTAAAACGAATTTTACCTGACCGAATTTATGAAAGTATGTTGATGAATCATTATAAGCTTTGAGAGACTTTGTAGCTGAGAGGCTAAGTATTTCAATAAAAAAAAACTCAGAAACTTAGGAACTCAGTAACTCAGCAAATTAAAAAAACGTAATTTTGCGAAACAAAAAACACAACTTTTTATATTTAAACAATACACTATGAAATTTTTTATTGACACAGCCAATTTAAAAGACATCAGAGAAGCACAAGCACTTGGTGTACTAGATGGAGTTACAACAAACCCTTCGTTGATGGCTAAAGAAGGAATTACCGGTAAAAACAATATTTTGAAACACTATGTTGACATTTGCAATATTGTTGATGGTGATGTAAGTGCAGAAGTTATTGCGGTTGACTATGAAGGTATGATTAAAGAAGGCGAGGAGTTGGCTGATTTACACGATCAAATTGTGGTAAAACTGCCAATGACCAAAGAAGGAGTGAAAGCGTGTAAATATTTTTCAGATAAAGGAATTAAAACCAATGTAACTTTGGTTTTCTCTGCTGGTCAGGCTTTGTTAGCGGCTAAAGCAGGAGCAACATATGTTTCTCCGTTCTTAGGAAGATTAGACGATTGTTCTACAGATGGTTTAGCTTTGATTCAGGAAATCCGCGATATCTATGATAATTATGCTTTTGAAACCCAAATTTTAGCAGCTTCTATTCGTCACACTATGCACGTTGTGAATTGTGCCAAAATTGGTGCTGATGTAATGACAGGACCATTATCTTCAATTTTAGGATTGTTAAAACACCCTTTAACGGATATTGGTTTAGCGCAGTTCCTAGCAGATTATGCAAAAGGAAATAAATAAGAAAAAGCTTTTGTATAAAAAACCCGATTCAATATCTGAGTCGGGTTTTTTCATTTTTGCCTAATGCCTATTTTAAATTCTCTTCAAACTGAGAATCAAATATATCAGCAAATGCATTTTTGATTACACCTTTGTCATCAAGGATTATAGTACGATGAATTTTGTTGATTGCCCATTTGTTTTTTATAATTTCAAAATTGGAACAATGCACTTCTGTAATGCCTTTGAACTTATATTTTTCCAAAGTTGATTTCCAGTCTTCTTCACTGTCATTAACATTTACAGCCACAAAATTATATTGTGGAAACTTGGATTTTAGTGTCATTATTTTTAAGTGTACTGCTTCTAAATGAGACTTTGCGTTTTTTGTCCAAAAGAAGAACACTGTGTTTGGTTTTGTCAAAGTTGACAAAGAAACAGAATTACCTTTTGTATCTATTAAAGGCACTTCGGGTAATGTACCACCAACTTTTAGCATCTGAATAGCATTGCATAGTGTTATTATTTCATTCTTTTTGCTCTTATCTGTAGAAAGTTTTTTATAAGAAGTCAAAAAAGTATTGTTATTGCTCATATTCTGATCTTCGAGTAAATAGGTAAAAGCAATATTATTTAGAATGTTGTTTTTCACCTTTTGATTTTTAATCAAAGTGTCAGCAATAGTCATTTTATTGATATTGGTTTTTAATGCCAAGTCCTTTTCACTAAAATGATTATGATAATTTATTGTACCCATATTGTTAAGCATGTGTGACAAATACATAACATAAGGCGCATAATTTGAAAGTTCTTCATTGTTAAAATCAATAGTCTTTCTGTAGTCATAATAATTAGCCGGCAATTTATCAATCAAATCTTCACCTGTTCTGATTTTGTGAACTATGGGATATAATTCCTTTTTGGAATAATAATTAAAATCTAAAGCAGCTTTGGCAAAAACATCAAAATCATCATTCCATTTAAACTCTTGCTTTTTTGTGTTGTAAAGAGTAGTTTCCTTGGCAAATTTCGAATCTATTTCTTTGGAAAAGTTATCAAAATTATCATCGAAATAGTCAAACATTTTGTATTTGTCTTTTTCATTTTTCAAATAAATTTCCATTAAGAAATTATTTTTTTCTTCACCACGACCACAAAAAACAATCGACTCGTCAAAGTCTTTTGAATTCAATCGAACCATTATACTATCGTTCTTGTCAAAATATACGTATTGATATTCAGGTTCGTGTTTGAAAGTATATAATCCTGGAGCTAGTGAATCAAATTGCGTAAAGAAGCGATTGTTTTCGTCAAGTTTTAAGGTGTCAATGACTTCATTGTCTTTACAGAAAAGCACATAAGAATTATTCGGATTTACGACTTCGCCACCAAAATAAGCGACATATTCACAACCTTTAAATTCGCTCTTACACGAACTTAAAAGAATTATTAGAGGCAAGAAAAGAAGTATGTATTTTATTTTTTTAAACGTATGCATTCATATGACACTATCTAACAAAAATATTTCTATATAATGGATTATATTGTTAAGTATTAGTTAAATAAACTAACATAAAAAACTGAAAACTATACACTGAACACTGAACACTGAACACTTTTAACTACTTTTGCAAAAATTTTTATAAAATATATTTCATGTTAACTGTAAATAATTTATCAGTCCAGTTTGGTAAAAGAATATTGTTTGACGAAGTTAATACCACTTTCACACAAGGCAATTGCTATGGTGTGATTGGTGCCAATGGTGCAGGAAAATCTACTTTTCTTAAAATACTTTCCGGAGATATTGACCCAACATCGGGAAGAGTTTTTCTTGAGCCCGGGAAACGTATGTCGGTGCTGAACCAAAATCACAATATGTTCGATGAGCATACCGTTTTGGAAACCGTGATGATGGGGAACAAGGTTTTGTTTAAAGTAAAATCAGAAATGGATGCTTTGTATGCCGATTATGATGATGCCAATGCAGATAGAATAGGCGAGTTGCAGGTGCAGTTTGAAGAAATGAATGGTTGGAATGCCGAGTCCGATGCCGGTGCGATGCTTTCTAATCTTGGTATTTCATCCGATATGCATTATACATTGATGAGTGAAATGGAAGGTAAACTGAAAGTTCGTGTTCTTTTGGCGCAGGCGCTGTTTGGAAATCCAGATGTGTTGGTAATGGATGAGCCTACGAATGACCTGGATTTTGAAACGATTTCTTGGTTAGAGAATTTCCTTGCTAATTATGAAAATACTGTTATTGTGGTTTCTCACGACCGTCACTTTTTGGATGCGGTTTGTACTCATATTTCCGACATTGACTTTTCAAAAATCAATCATTACTCAGGGAACTATACGTTTTGGTACGAGTCAAGTCAGTTAGCGGCGCGTCAAAAAGCACAACAAAACAAAAAGGCAGAAGAAAAGAAAGCCGAGTTGGAAGAATTCATCCGTCGTTTTAGTGCCAACGTAGCCAAATCGAAGCAGGCTACTTCGCGTAAAAAGATGATTGAGAAACTGAACTTAGACGAAATCAAACCTTCAAGCAGAAGGTATCCTGCGATTATTTTTGATGTAGAAAGAGAAGCCGGAGATCAAATTTTACACGTGCAAGGCTTAGCTGCCTCTGCTGATGGTGAAATATTGTTTAAGAATGTTGATTTGAATATGGCCAAAGGCGATAAGGTAGTTGTTTTCTCAAAAGACTCACGTGCTACAACAGCTTTTTACGAAATTCTAAATGGAAACTTAAAAGCGGATGCCGGAACATTTGATTGGGGAATTACAACGACACAATCGTATTTGCCAAATGATAACAGCGCCTTTTTTACGGACGGAAGTCTGAATCTGGTGGATTGGTTACGTCAGTTTGTGAAAACCGAAGAAGAGCGCGATGAGGTTTATGTGCGTGGTTTCTTAGGGAAAATGATTTTCTCGGGAGAAGAAGCATTGAAAAAATGTACCGTTTTATCTGGAGGAGAAAAAGTACGTTGTATGTTATCGAGAATGATGATGATACGTGCCAATGTATTGATGTTGGATGAACCTACCAATCACTTAGATTTGGAATCGATTACGGCGTTTAACAATTCACTTAAAAACTTCAAAGGTTCGGTGTTATTTACTACACATGACCATGAGTTTGCCCAAACGGTTGCCAACAGAGTATTAGAAATTACGCCGAACGGTGTTATAGATAGGTATATGACTTTTGATGAATATCTTGATGATGAGAAGATTCAGGAAATGAGAAAGAAGATGTATACTAACTAGTCGTAAATAATTTGTATGGTTATTTACGACTAGTCACTTTTATTTCGCAAACGGACTTTCGTAATTAAGTAACGTTTTGAAATGGTTAACCACAAAATCATGTTCCTCGGGCGGAGTCATTTTTTCGGCAGACTTGTTTTCTATTTTCAAATGGTCGTATTTGTGTTCTTTACGGATGAGGTTAAATAACTCGGTTTTTGCGGTGGTTGGACCAAAGAGAAGAATTTCGTCATAGTTTTCTACAATTGCTATAATGGCTTTGTAAAAGGCTTTTAGTTTTTGGTTTTCTTTGTGGTGTAACAAACTCTCACTGTGTTGCAAACTATCTTGGTTGTCTAATCCTTGTAGGTCTGATTTAATTGTTGTTGCTTTGAGTTCCTCAGTATTGTATTCTATTACACGCGCTGTCGTATGGTCTAACCAGATACCAACTTTTCTTTTTGCTTTCATATTGTTTGATTTTAAAGATTATTAAATTAGTCTTCGGAGCAAACAGATGGCCAATTTTTGTTAACTAAAGTTACAATTTTTTAATTTGAAAAGCTAGGATTATGAATTTTATTTTGGTGGTGTTGTAAAATAAAAACACCCATTTTAAAGTGAGTGTTTGTTGTTGTAAAATAGGAAATGATTAATGCCGTTAGTGAATCAATATAGGTAGCATAGTGATGGTAATAGAAGAAATCCCTTTGGGATGATATAATCTATATGGCTTATAAAATTGTATGATTGTATATTTAATAAAATATCAAACCTATGGGATTTCTATACCTGACAGGTATAGCTAAAATAGGAATGAAATTTTAAAGGGTGTTACACTTTTTGTGTACTTATTTGAATCTGGTTGATTTAGTCTTCTAACAATACTTCCAAAATACTAATAGCAGCTTCGCTTATTTTGGTACCCGGTCCAAATACTGCAACGGCTCCGGAATCAAATAAGTATTGGTAGTCCTGTGATGGTATTACGCCACCAACGATGACCATAATATCTTCACGACCATATTTCTTAAGTTCTTCTATTACCTGAGGAACTAGGGTTTTGTGTCCGGCTGCCAGAGAGGAAACGCCAAGTATGTGGACGTCATTTTCAACCGCTTGTTTCGCAGCTTCTTTCGGGGTTTGGAATAGGGGACCAATATCGACATCAAAGCCAACATCGGCATAGCCAGTAGCGACAACCTTAGCACCACGGTCGTGACCGTCTTGTCCCATTTTGGCAATCATAATACGCGGACGACGTCCTTCTCTCTTAGCGAAATCGTCAGCTAATTGTTTGGCTCTTTCAAAGCTTTTGTCGTTTTTTATTTCTTTGCTGTACACGCCACTAAATGATCTGATTTGTGCTTTATATCTCCCGAAAACCAATTCTAGTGCATCACTGATTTCACCTAGTGTAGCTCTGTTTCGGGCTGCTTCCACGGCTAAAGATAACAAATTATTGTCATTCCCATCCAAATGGGAATCTTTTGAATTTTCTGCCCACAACCTAGCGCTTTCGGTTAATTTTTCCAGACAGGCTTTAACCTTATTGTTGTCTCGTGTGGCTTTGATGCGCTGTAACTGTTCAATTTGTTGCTTGCGCACCATTTGGTTATCCACATCCAAAATGTGTAATGGGTCTTCTTTGTCGAGACGGTATTTATTAACGCCTACAATAATATCCTGTGAACTGTCTATACGTGCCTGTTTACGTGCTGCCGCTTCTTCGATACGGAGTTTCGGAATTCCTGCTTCGATGGCTTTTGTCATACCACCTAATTCTTCAACTTCCTGTATTAATGCCCATGCTTTTTCGGCAATTTCTGACGTAAGACTTTCTACATAATAACTGCCTGCCCAAGGATCGACGGTTTTGCAGATTTTCGTTTCTTCTTGTAGAAATATTTGAGTATTACGGGCAATACGTGCCGAGAAATCTGTTGGTAAGGCAATCGCTTCGTCTAAGGCGTTGGTATGTAAAGACTGCGTTCCGCCAAAGGCTGCGGCTGCCGCTTCAATTGCAGTTCGAGCCACATTATTAAATGGGTCTTGCTCGGTTAAACTCCAACCCGATGTTTGGCAATGCGTACGAAGCGCTAATGATTTTTCGTCTTGTGGATTGAACTGTTTTAATAGTTTGGCCCATAACATTCTGCCTGCGCGCATCTTAGCAATTTCCATAAAATGGTTCATACCTATGGCCCAAAAGAACGATAGACGTGGAGCGAACTCATCTATTTTCATGCCTGCTGCTAAACCGGTTCGGATATATTCGAGACCATCAGCCAAGGTGTAAGCCAATTCGATATCAGCAGTGGCGCCTGCTTCCTGCATGTGGTAGCCCGAAATTGAAATCGAGTTGAATTTCGGCATTTTTTTGCTAGTATATTCAAAGATATCGGCAATGATTTTCATCGAAGGCGTTGGCGGATAGATATACGTATTACGTACCATGAATTCCTTTAGGATATCGTTTTGAATGGTTCCAGAAAGCAATTCGGGAGTTACGCCTTGTTCTTCGGCAGCGACTATATAGAATGCCATAATTGGCAATACCGCACCGTTCATAGTCATGGAAACCGACATTTCATCTAACGGAATCTGGTCGAATAAGACTTTCATATCTTCAACAGAATCGATAGCTACTCCGGCTTTTCCGACATCACCCACTACGCGTTCGTGATCAGAATCGTAACCCCTATGTGTAGCCAAATCAAATGCAACGGATAACCCTTTTTGTCCCGCCGCCAGATTACGGCGATAGAAAGCATTACTTTCCTCGGCAGTAGAGAAACCGGCATATTGACGAATTGTCCAAGGACGTCGTACATACATTGTAGCATAAGGACCACGAAGGTTGGGGGCAAAGCCCGAGCCGAAACCGATGTGTTCGATGTTCTCAATGTCGGTTTCTTCGTAAAATGGCTTGATTTCGATACCTTCTGCGGTTTGGAAGTTGTCGGTTATTGGTTGTTGGTTGTCGGTTTTTAAACTTTTCCCTTCTCCCTTATCTCTAATCTCTAATTTAATATGTTGGATGTTTTTTCTCATAGCTTATTGTTCTTGAGATAAACGTTCTTGTTCCATTTTCTCAGCCAATCGTTTTTCAATAATTGGTACGATTAGGGTTTTACGTGGATTTTTTTTTACAAATGGAAACAACTCTAAATCGTGTTTCATTTTATCGTTCTTGTTCGGGTATTTGTTCGTTCCCAATAAGACTTCTTTACCGGTATCAAACAGTTCTTGTTCTTTAGCAGCACTTTCGCTAATTTTCTTTTGGATTTTACCTTCTATTAGTTGGGTAATAAAACCGCCTTTTTCTTCAATTTCTTTAAATAATAATAAAGCTTTCTCGGCTAATTGTTCGGTTAAGGTTTCTATATAATAAGCTCCGTCAGCCGGGTTACTAACTTTATCAAAATAGCTTTCGTGTTTTAAAATCAATAATTGGTTACGTGCAATTCGGTCACCAAATTCGTTGTCTTTGTGATACAAACTATCGTAAGTAAGATTTGCTATGTTATCGGCTCCACCTAAAACAGCACTCATGCATTCAGTTGTAGTGCGTAGCATGTTCACATTGTAATCGTACAAAGTTTTGTTGCGTTTTGTTGGTGTAGCGATGATATGGCAATCGAAAGTGTGATTGTATTCAGCTGCCAAAGTGTTGAATAATAAACGTAACGCTCTCAATTTTGCAATTTCAAAAAAGTAATTTGTGCCTACCGAAACTTCAATCATTATCGGTTGATTACTATTTTTGATCCGGTTGAAATATTCGTTGACGTGGGCTAGGGTGAAGGCGAGTTGCTGAACCATATTAGCTCCAGCGTTTTGGTATAGTCCAGATTGAATAGTAATAAATGGAACAGCAGATTTACTACTAATTGTGATTAGCTTTTCGAAGTCTTTTTCGCCGTTTTCAAACCAGTTTCCGTCTTTTGTAAGTTGACCGATTGGATCAAGTTGGATACAAAACTTTGCATTGTTATTAGCAGCAAAGTCATTTATTTTGTTAACGAAATCGATTGATAGAAACGGTAAATAAAAAAAACAAGTTGTGTTTTTTAGAGGAAGATTCTGCATTAAGTTAACTAGGTTAACATTTTCATTTTCAATAGTAAAACGAATACTTTCAGCGCCACGATTTAACGTGTCTAAAGCTCTTTTATTTGATATGGCTACATCATGTACGTGGATGTTTTGCATAATATCAAAAGGCTTGGTTCTTTCTTTTAAAGTGAACTTTATTTCTGTTTCATCTTCGTGATAAAATGGTCTTACCTTGATTCCTTCCAGACTTTCCCATACCAAAGTGTCATTATAATCGGCACCTTTTAGTTCGTACTGAATTTGTTGTTTCCATTGTTTGGAGGAAACGGGTTCAAAAGCATCAAATAAATTTTCAGCCATATTTATAAAGATTTTGAATCTGTTTTTTCGTCCTTGATGGAATCGTCTTCAAATTCGATGATATAGATGTCTTCGCTATCGCGTTTCATATAATACTTTTCGCGCGCGTATTTTTCTATTTGGTCTGGATTCTTGAGTTGTTTGATATTTTCTCTATCCTTTCTGATTTCGTCTTGATAGTATTTTTTATTGTCTTCGAGTTCGTTGAGTTGCTTGTTTAAAATGCGGTGTTCCAGATAAGAAGTATTATCCAGGAAAAGCATCCAAATGGTAAAAAAAACCAAAACAATAACATATCTATTCCCGAGGATTTTCAGGATAGGATAGGCATTGGTTAGATTTTTAAAGTAACTCATTTTAGGTAATTCTTTGATTAATAACAGCTCTTACCACATCGATAGCCACTGTATTGTATTTATCATTTGGTATAATAATGTCTGCAAATGCTTTGGTTGGTTCTATGAATTGTTGGTGCATAGGCTTCAATGTTGTTTGGTAGCGGTTTAATACTTCTTCCATGTCTCGACCACGTTCAGCAATATCACGTTTTAATCGGCGAATTAATCTTTCGTCTGAATCTGCGTGGACAAATATTTTAACATCAAACATTTCGCGTAGATCAGGGTTTGCTAAAATCAAAATCCCCTCAACTATCATTACTTTTCTAGGATGCGTGATTATGCTATCGTCTGTTCGGTTATGTGTTACGAATGAATACACAGGTTGCTCAATAGTATCTCCTTTTTTCAAAGCCTTAAGATGATTTACCAATAATTCAAAGTCAATAGCTCGGGGATGATCAAAATTAATGAGTGCTCTCTCTTCAAAACCTAAGTTATGGTTTTCTCTATAGTATGAGTCTTGTGAGATTACGCCGACTTCGGTCTTAGGTAATTCATTAATAATTTGTTGTACAACCGTTGTTTTTCCACTTCCGGTACCACCAGCAATTCCAATAATTAGCATATGTAGTTGTGTAGTTTTAGTTTCAACAAAAATAGAAATTATATCGGAAGTTTATAGTGAAAAGAAAATAGAAAATAGAGAAAAGATGCAGGAGAAAAGAAAAAGTGGGTAATTTGATGTAATGCATATATAC
>NZ_JBMOGQ010000080.1:0-10464 GCF_049318325.1 Flavobacterium sp.
CTTTCGAAGGACCAATGCCGCAAACACGTTTCGTATTGCAAAAAGCAATCGACTTAGGATTAAAACCTTGCGTTGTCATCAATAAAGTAGACAAAGAAAACTGTACTCCGGAAGAAGTGCACGAAAAAGTTTTTGATTTAATGTATGAATTAGGCGCTGAAGAGTGGCAGTTGGATTTCCCAACAGTATATGGTTCTGCTAAAAACAACTGGATGTCTGATGATTTTAGAAATATCACTACAAACATAGAACCTCTTTTGGATATGGTTGTTGAACATGTTCCGGCACCAAAAGTTTCTACAGGAACGCCACAAATGTTGATTACCTCTTTAGATTTCTCTTCATTCACCGGTCGTATCGCAATTGGTCGATTGGAAAGAGGTGAATTAAAAGAAAGTATGCCTATTTCTTTAGTTAAAAGAGATGGTAAAATCATAAAATCAAGAATTAAAGAATTGCACACATTTGAAGGTCTTGGACGTAAAAAAGTAGAAAGTGTAATTGCCGGAGATATTTGTGCCATTGTTGGAATCGAAGGCTTTGAAATTGGTGATACCATTGCCGATTTTGAAAACCCAGAAGCATTGCAAACTATAGCAATCGACGAGCCAACAATGAGCATGTTGTTTACTATTAACGATTCGCCTTTCTTTGGTAAAGAAGGAAAATTTGTGACTTCTCGTCATATTAGAGATCGTTTGACTAAAGAGCTCGAGAAAAACCTAGCGATGAAACTTGGCGAGACTGATTCAGCTGATAAATTCATGGTTTTTGGCCGTGGTGTATTACACTTATCAGTTCTTATTGAAACGATGAGAAGAGAAGGTTATGAATTGCAAATTGGACAACCGCAAGTTATTATCAAGGAAATTGACGGTAAAAAATGCGAGCCAATTGAAGAATTAACAATCGACTTACCAGAACATTTATCCGGAAGAGCAGTTGAATTCGTTTCTATCCGTAAAGGTGAAATGTTAAGTATGGAAGCTAAAGGAGAACGTATGATTGTGAAATTTAACATTCCGTCTCGTGGAATTATTGGTTTGAGAAATCTTTTGCTTACAGCCACTGCAGGAGAAGCGATTATGTCACACCGTTATATTGGATACGAACCTTACAAAGGTGAAATACCTGGAAGAAACAACGGTTCTTTAATTTCTATGGAAAACGGAAAAGCAATTCCTTATTCTATCGATAAATTACAAGACCGTGGTAAATTCTTTGTCAATCCAAATGATGAAATATATGAAGGTCAGGTTATTGGAGAAAACTCTCGTAGCGATGATATGAGTATTAACGTAACCAAAGCAAAAAAACAATCTAACGTTCGTTCTTCAGGTAATGATGAAAAAGCAAGGATTATTCCTCCGATTATTTTCTCATTAGAAGAAGCATTGGAGTATATTCAAAAAGATGAATATGTTGAGGTTACACCAAAATCTATTCGTTTGCGTAAAATCTATTTGACAGAAAACGATAGAAAACGTAATAAAATATAATAAGCTTGTCATTCCGACAAAGGAGAAATCTTATGTAATATAACCCATTCGTAACAGAATGGGTTTTTTGTTTTTGAAGCTGCTCTGGCTGTCCACTCTATCTTTTTTGTTTTGTCACCCTGAGCGCAGTCGAAGGGCTTTTATAAAACAAAAAAGGATGCCGTTACCATCCGGGCTAGGGCTATAGCTTCAGCAGGAACTCTAACGGAATAGACAAACGTTCTGCCCAGGATTTCTCTGAATGATCTTTTCCAGGAAATAATAAGGTTTTCCAATTGGCATTGTTAAATCCTTTTTCTCTCATAATATCATTTGCGCTTAACTGCAAAGAAAAGTAGAGTTGATCCAGAGTCTGGTCGCCATAATCAAAATAAATTCTATGTGTTTTTGGGTCAGGTAGATAGGTTCTCATATAATCAAAAAAAGCAGCTGGAACCGGATTGTCTTCTAGTTGAAAAATCCCAGTCCAATGTGTCGAAAGACAAGCGGCAGCTCCAAAAACATCGGGATATTCACAAATAGCATACATTGTAATCAAACCACCCATGCTAGAACCGGAAATAAACGTATTGTCTTTATTCTTTAGTGTTGAAAAATGAAGGTCAATAAATGGCTTTAATTCAGTAACAATAAATTTGAGATAGTTATCTGAAATGGGATTAAAAGTGTCATTTATTCTTCCTTTTAATTTTAAACTGTTGGAAACAAACTCTTTTTCTTCGGCAGAAAGTTTTCTGAAAGCTTTTTGAGGGAAATACTCAAAATGACGTTTTTGTCCATTATTCCAAATGCCAACCACAATGAATTTTTTGGTTTTGCCTTCTTCATTCAACTTAGCTGCAGTTTCGTCCACTTCCCATGCTTGTTTGTTCCAAGTCGTTTCAGCATCGAATAGCATCTGCCCATCATGCATATAAATTACAGCATATTTTTCTTCTTCAGAATAGCCATCGGGTAGCCAAACATCAATATTTCGTGCATCTACAAAACTTGATTTGAAATTATCAAAATGTTCTATTTTGCCACTAGTCACTTTAGGCATCTGGCAATAAATTAAACTAGAAAAAAGTAGTGTGAATACTAAACTAATTTTCATAGTGATTAACGTTTTAAAGTGAAATGCCCTTTAGCACTTCTTCCGTCTTCAAACTTGATGTTATACCAATAATCATCTGCAGGCATTGGATGCCCATTAAAAGTTCCATCCCAACCTAAGCCTGTAGTTCCTATTTGTTTTAATAATTTTCCAAAACGGTCAAATATGTATATAGTAGAAAGATAATTGAATTGTGTACTTACACCTTTTACATTCCAATGGTCGTTATAGCCATCTCCATTTGGTGTGAAATATTGTGGAATTCCGAGTACAGCAACTGTAATTGGACCTAGCGAACCACAACCATTTTTGTCACGAACATAAATATCATGAAGGCCCATAGGAACATTTTCAAAGAAATTGCTATCGCGATAAGGTCCGTTGACATCATCAAGTGCAAATTCATAATCGCCTAAACCTGTTACATTTACTGTTATAGAATTTACATCTGCTAAATCAACTATATCAATAGATTGAATTGTTGCAATTTCAGAACCTGTGACAGTAATTACTCTGGTTTTTGTACAACCAAAAGCATTGGTAACATCAACACTATAAGTTCCCGGAGTATTTACAGTTAGTGATGGAGTTGTTATACCAGGCATCAAAATATTGTTAGTATACCATTGAAACGAATAATCTGAAGCAGGAGTGCCATCAAGTATTCCGCTGTCAATGAGAGCTTGAGTAGTTGGCAAACAGATAATAATGTTTTCTTCTAAATCTATTTTTGGAGTTGGATGTACAAAAAATGGAATGTTTAATTGTGCCTTACAAGCTGTATTGATTGGATTTTCAACAACCACTCTTACATTTTGTGTTCCTGTTGTATAAGGATTTGCTAGTGGACTTGGTAACGGATTATTATTTTGGTCAAAATAATACACATTTACTCCTGTTTGACCTCCAAGTAGGGTGGATTGAAATGTTGAAGTATCAAAATCATACAATCCATTTTGGTCAACTGGATTAATTTCTTCATCACAAATTGCTATTAAATTTGATGAAATGGCAAATGCTTCGGGCAAATCATCTACTATAAAGTCCAATGTTTCTTCATCATAACAAGGTTGACCACCAGTTTGGGTTGAATTATTTGAAACTCTTATAGTAATCGTTTCTGTTCCAGTTACAAAAAATGGACTTGGCAATGGTGTTGAAAGTTGCGTGCCATTAGCTCTGAAATATTTTACATTGACTCCAGTTTGTCCGTTCAAAACTGTAGCTTGAATAGTTGAGGTATCGAAACCATAAATACCATCTTGATCGTCATCACATTGACGGATAAGATTTATTGCATTAATTGGATTGGCAATTGGCAAAGTTTCTACTACAACATCAAATGTTTTAAATCCATAACAAGAATTGTCTAAAGTACTTTCAACTCGAACCCAAATCGTTTGCGTATTAGGGAAACCAATGTTTCGATAAGTTGTAGTATTGGTTATTTCCAATGAATTTCCTAGAGCGTCAGTTTCAGCAAGGAAATCAGCTTCGGTTTTATAATATTTTATACTGTAATTAGCAGTTGGTCCAGGCAGAAAACCAAGTAAATTATTGGTAATGCTTGTAAAGTCATAAGGCCCTGAAATTCCGTCTCTGTCATTATTAACGGCATCCAAATAATCATCACATAAATATTGATTTGGAACAACATAACTTGAAGGAATTTGTGTTACCGAGACTAATAAATCAATTTGTGCAACTCTAAAACAACCATTGCTATTTTCAACTCGGGCATAAACACTACTAGTTCCAGAAGTATAAGTTATCGGATTAGTAATTAAAAAGGTGTTGTTTTGAGTATTTGCTGCCGCAAGTGTTGTATAGTAAGTAAATGTTTCATTCAAATAATTTGTAGAAATAACATCATTCTTTTGAGTTAAATTGAAAATGGAAATGCCATCTGTATCATCGTCACATTGTTTTAATGAAATTGGCGTTGTAACTACAGGTAAAGGATATGTTGTAAGTATGGCTGCCGATGAATTTAGCCCGCAAGCATTTCCGTTTTTATTTAAGAAGCAACGATACTGATAGCCAACCATTGATGGAGTCACATTAGAGACTGTCAATGTATTAGTACTAGCACCGGAATAAGTGGTATTGTTTGAAATAATAGACCAAGTAACTCCGCTATCGGTAGATAATTGCCATTGATAAGTGTTTATTGCATTCGTACTGATTGTAAAAGTGACGTTTTGGAGCTCGCAGGTAGTACTATTTTGTGGTTGAGTGTTTATTATTATTGGTGCTGCTGTTATATAATTTGGGTTTGGATTTCCATAACCAATTCCACTTGTTACAAGTCCGTTATTATTGACTGTTGGTGGCGTTATTCCGCCTAATATTCCGTCGAGATTACTGTCTAAATAACCCGCTTCAATTACATCATTGCAAAGATCATTATCGTTGTCCAATTCTACAGCATTGTAAATTCCATCCGCATCTGTATCGGCAAGCACATAAATAGAGTTTATAATTCCACTATCAGTGGCTGTTTCTATAGGATTAAATAATCCGTTGGCTCCAAAATTTGCGCCATCAATTATTCCATTGTTATCAGCATCTGTAATAGTAAACCCGGTTTCATCTATATCGTAAATTCCGTCATTGTCTGAATCTAAATCTAAATAATTTGGAACTTCGTCACCATCAACATCTGCATTAGGAACATCAGGTGGATAAATACCTGCTCCAAAAACATCATCAATTCCGTCTTGATTTAAATCTACATTAGATAAAGCTAAGAAAGTTGGACCTTGCGCTTCAAATAAATCAAGAATAGAATCATTATCACTATCCAGATCGTTTTGGTCAGCAATACCATCACCATCAGAATCTTTTGGTACACAGGTGGCAAATAAATTTAAAGCCACTCTACTGGTGGTTGTGTCTGAAAGGTTGATGTTGGTAATTACAATTGAATTAATTAGATTTCCATTTATAGAAAATGTGCCGGTACCGGCAGGTAATGCAATACTATTATTTAATCGAAAACGAATTTCAAAAGAAGAATATTGTGTAATTCCACTTTCAAAAATCCCATCATAATTGGTGTCAATTAGTAATTGGTTTGTTGGGTTTAAAATAGTTAATGTTTTATTTACGGGACACGTTATTCTGATTTCTGTTGAAGAAGTAAATAAATCATTTGCTGCTGCAATATCGGCATAGGAAACAGAAAGACTAATAGGTGAAGTAAAATTAGAAAGAGTATAACTAACAGAATTATTTTTTCCTTGTGCCGCTTCTGTTACAAAATTGCCACCAGCATCTCCAAAAAATGGTGTTACGGAAGGTGTCCCAGTTCCTGAGAAAGTAATTGCCCCAGTATATGAATTACTGTAAGTGTTGATTGATATTGATCCAGATGACGTATTGAATAAATTAAACACTTGATTTCCGTAAGATTCGGCACAATTGGGAATACCATCATTGTCATTATCCAGATCAACATTATCATTTACATTATCATTATCATTGTCGTTTGGACAAGAACTCACCGGAATATTGTCTGAATCCTTTGGGCTTGTACAACCGGCAATAGTCGCCGAAACATAATAATATCCTGGGCCAAGACCAGCCGGGGAATTCAAAGGTTGATACGTATTATTTATTGCACCTGGAATTAGACTTCCGTTAAAATACCATTGAAATACATCAAAAGGACTAAGTGAATTTACACTTAAAATAGAATTTGGGATGCAACCCAACTGTGTTATGTCAACCTCATTAAAGGAAATTTCGGGCTTAAAAGTGAAACCGGAATAATACCCTCCAAAAGTTGCAGCTTGCTCAGAACCATAAGCAGCCAAATACAATTCGCCTGTCGAATAAACGGAAACATTTCCAGTTACTCCGGTCAGAACATAAGTTTCATAATTTGTATTTCCAATTACTGCAATAGGTCCAACTACGTTTACTCCAATTCCGGCTAAACTTGCTAAAGAATAGTTAGTTCCATCAATGATAAAATTTAGTGTTGCACCTGTTCTTGTAACTATGGTAACTCTTCCACTAAATTGACGCGTACCAATAAGATCAATGAAAGGAATATTGTCTATAACTCTGGGTGTTTGACAACTTAATGGAGGCACAAAAAAAAGTTCTTGATTTCTTTGATCTATAGCACCATCATCGCCAATACTTTGATAGGCAAAAACTTTTTTTGAAGATGTTACATATAAATTTCCATTTGCACTAAAGTCTGATCCTAGCAATGAAGCATATTCGCCGGAATTTAATGTGTAACTTGGAATTGTAGTACCATTTAAAAATATTTCAGTATTGTCTTCATCTGCAACTATAATAACTTTTTCCACTTCATCAACTCCCGTACTTTTTATGAAAATATAATCGCTACTTGTTATTCTCTCTACTGGAACTATTTGATCAAAACCTAAATCAAGATTAGCGACTGCATTAGAACCTCCAAACGAACCGCAGTTAACAGCAATAGGTTTATCGGCTAAAACTAAAGAACCAATTAATCCATCTCTATTTTCATTAGTAGGTCCTTGAACTGCCATGACATAACTTTCTCCTCTATTCAGTACAACGTTGAATGGGGAATCTCCTGTTGCACTATTAACTAATTGCACTCCGGTTTTCATCCCACTAAACGTGACCGTTGTGTTATTTTCAGTTGCTAAAACGGAAACAAAAGTGTAATGAATATCAACATAATTGTTAACTAAAGTATTCGTAAAAGCACCAACTCTAAATCGTAAACCAAGTGCAGCTAATCCTTTTGAAACTACTTGCCCGGCTTGATTTCCATTACCAGCAGTTACTCTGGCAGAAACATAAACTAAATCATCGGCTTCAACTATATAACCTTTATTGTTTAAAACAGCACTAGCCAACGATTGATCAACATGAAGTTGCGTATCGTTACCAAAGCCTACATTGTATACAAATGGGACGTTTCTTGAAACGGTTCCGATGATGGTATTTCCGCCAAGTTCAATAATTCTGAAATTTACAGGATTAACATTTGGGGTTGAAATATAAAGAAATTGTTCTTCAGATGTTACACTAGATGCACCAGAAAGTGGCGGTATATAATGAGTTTTACTAAATTGGGAGAAACAATTCAACGAAAAAAGCAAAACAAAAAGTATATAGAAAGTTATTTTTTTCATTCGATAAAATTAGCAAATAAATAAGAAAACATAAAAAGAACTAACTCTATTTATGTTTTCTTTTAGAAATGATGAATATTTCAACTATAAATCTCTTTTTTTGATTATTTTATAAGATAGAAAAATAAATAAAGTTGTCCAAACCAAAACTATAAAAATGGTCGAGAAATGTACACTGTAGTCTTTTACATTTGTATCGCCAACTGCAGTTTGAATATTTTTTATCACACTTAATCTTGTAATCGGTTCAACAATTAAATTACTCATAGATTCTAACGGGAAGAATTGTGTGATTTGAGAAGCGGTATTACTTTTAGGAAAAACTTTAAACGATAAAATTCCATTGGCTATTCCTTCAATAATATTCCAAACAAAAAGGAATCCAATAGCAAAAGCGGAACGTTTTACCAAAACTCCTAAAAACAAACAGAGAGAGAAAAATCCAACCAACTTTACAAAGTAGGCAAGTAAGTAGTCCATATCAGAAAAGACAATACTTAATTCGGTATATGATGAAAAACTATAGCCTAAAATCAATGACATTATAAAAACAAAAAAAGTAGAAACAAAAGCAAAAAGAACAACGGTTAAGAATTTAGAAAGTACAAATTCTTTTTTGCTCATTCCGTCAATTAGGTTTTGTTTTAATGTACCATAACTGTATTCATTAGCCATCATTGAAACAATGACAATGGCTAAAAAGAATTTAAGAATGGCAGCAATGTAGGTGTTGAAATGCCAAATAAAAGGAAAATTGAAAATTCCCATTTCAGCAAAATGCAATTGAAAACTTCCAATCTTGATATTAATGGAAGCAATCAATGCAATAAACGATAATATAAGAAAATAACTTATTGTTAATATTCTACTGGCACGGTTTTTCCAGATTTTTTGTAGTTCTATGGCGAGTAATCTTTTCATATTAGTTTTTGGTTAATTCAAGAAACTGTTCTTCTAAACTCATTTTTTTAAATACCAAATGGTTAAGGTAAATCCCATTTTCTACTAAATAACGATTCAAAAGTGAAGCATCTAATTGGCTTTTAAAATATACTATTACTTTTCCGTCCGTTTCTGAAATTTTTTCAACTTCGGGATGGTTTTTCAACTTTTCTATAAGGTTGGAATTATTTTCGGCTTGCAATTCAAAAAAACCACTTTTATTACTAATACCATCAACAGTTCCACTATAAAGGATTTTGCCAAACCTCAAAACCAAAACATGGCTGCATACTTTTTCCACTTCGTCTAATAGATGGGAAGCCAATAGAATTGTTGTTCCTTGTGAAGCAATCAAACGGATAATATCTCGAATTTGATGAATACCTTGTGGGTCTAAACCATTAGTTGGTTCATCTAGAATTAAAATTTCAGGATCATTTAAAAGTGCAGAAGCAATAGCCAATCGTTGTTTCATACCCAAAGAAAAGGTTTTGTATTTGCTGTCCTTTCTATCGATAAGCCCCACAATTTCTAGCTTTTCATTTATTTTGGAATAATCAATGTTTTTTATTTTGCAAACCAATTCTAAGTTCTCTTTCGCTGACATGTAAGGGTAAAAATTGGGACGTTCAATGATGGCACCTACTTTTTTTAGTGCTTCATGGGTTTGCATTGTTCCGTCAAACCAACTGTATTCTCCGGAAGTTTTATTAACAACATTCAAAACAATTCCCAATGTTGTAGATTTTCCCGAACCATTTGGACCAAGGATTCCATAAACATTGCCTTTATGTATTTCGAGAGAAACGTTATTTACAGCGTGAATTTTGCCATAACGTTTATGAAGATTTTTAATAGAAAGTATGGTAGATTCCAAGACTAGTTTTTTAAGGTTTTCGATTGGACAAATATAACCTTAATTTGTTACTAGTCTTTTCGAAAGTAAAACTTAGTTAGAAATTGTTTCTTTAAATTCAAATAAAAAAGCGTTTCATTTATGTCTTTAAGTTTAGATGTCAATCTAATTTTTTGACCTCTTATATCATTTGTAACCTGCATTTTACAAGTTTTACATTCAAATTCGCTAAAATGATTATTGATTTTTCTGGTTTCAACAAAGCGATGGCCAAGTAGGGAACAATGATAATTTTTTTTCACCATTCCATTAGGTAAGTAATTTGTTTCCATGAAATTAAGTTTTTGGTTTGGTGGAATAAACTTAACAAGTTGTAGACAAAAAACCGAAATTAATCGATTAAATACACTATTTTTAGTTTTTACACTAAATATACTTACAAAATTAATTAGTTGTAAGGGACTATGGTCGGCTCGCCAATTTGGAAATCAGGCAAAGATAAATCGTTGTTTTTAAATGTATTAGTTTTAAAAATATCAGTTCCCTGAAATGGAATTGAAGGATAAAAAGAGAATGAAATTTGGAAACTATTAAATACCAAATAGTCATTATTTATTAAAGCCCCCAAACTAAAAATGGAATATACTTTATCATTAAGTATCCTATTAGTTTCATCTCCTAGTAACCCAAAAGTCATATTGAAGAACGGACTAAAATGGAATCCATGCCAATTTTCTGGCAAATAAGTTTGCGTTTGAAAAGAGGTAAAAAGTTTTTTGGTTCCATTAATTAATGGATTATCAAAACCTGAAATTCCGTTTCCATCAGAAATGGTAATTCTATCTTTTATAATTTGTGCTCTATTATTTCCTATAACAAGTGTTGGTCTAATAAATTGTCTTATTCTCCAACTTCCTATTGAAA
>NZ_JBMOGQ010000081.1:0-10214 GCF_049318325.1 Flavobacterium sp.
CAAATGCAACTCCGACACCAGCCCAATTAGAGACAATTGCGCAAACTAAAGGAGTTCCGGCGGAATCCTTAACTACAGGCACACCAACTGGCGAAGGAGTTCCAAATGATTCACAGTTAGAAACGCTCGCTAATGTTAAAGACATCCCAGTGGATAATTTAAAAGAGGAAGCTTCAGTGCAACGAGAAGTAAATAAAAATGAAAACGGATCATCTGAAAAACCAAATTACACCATTCCAATTGTTATCGGTGTTGGGGCCGTTGGAGCAATTCTCTTAGTAACAAGTTCAAAAAAGTAATTAATAAAAACAGACATGAAACAAGAATTAATAACAATCAGTTCAGCGGTTGTTGTAGGTGCACTCTCCAGAGGACTTACAGGAACAATGACTGAAAAATCATCAAACACTGTCAAAGGTGTTGTGAACGGTGTTGTTGCCGTTGGTGCTGGATTTCTAGCCATAAAAGTCAATGGTAACGATACCAAGAGTTCGCTAATGAGAGGTTCAGCAATTGGGGTTTCAATAGCGCATGGATTAGAATTGGTGAAAAACATTTTTTCATCCGAAAAAATTGCTGCTAAACTAAATCCTGAAGCTACAATGGGTAGATTTCTACAAAAAGCAGCCGGTCTCTCAGGAGCTGTAAATGCCTTAAATGGTTATATCGATGCTTATGGAAACTATCATGAGGATGGTTTAGGTGGATATATCGATATCAATGGAAACTATATAGAAAATGGTTTACATGGTTATGATGAGGAAGGTCTTGCGGGCTATATTGATGCAAATGGCAACTATATTGAAAATGGTCTAGGAGGTTCAGAAGAAGGCTTAGCAGGATCAGAAAATGACGGATTGGGTGCATATGAAGATGATGGACTTGGTGCCTACATGGATGAAAACGGAAACTACATTCTCTAATAAAAACAAAATTAAAATTTAAGAAAAATGGAAAATAGAAATCCTCAGTTGCAAAGAGCTATTAAAGTTTTAGGTGCAAGACAACGACAAATCACAAACGTGGTTAGACCTCATGCTACAAAATTGGTCGACAAAACGTTCTACTTGAATGTTCGAGTTGATGGGATGAGCGGGATCAATGAACTTGTTGACGCCAACACAAAAAAAGTGGTTGGGATTACCAATTTAGATGGTAATCAATTAAACTCTGGTCGAGATGTAGTAATTGATGCTATCCGAGTGCAATACACTACAAGAGGTGAAAAGATCGAAAATGCAGATTGGCAAAGCAGAGACACGTTACCGGCGGAGCTTCAAAATGCAGAATTGCGACTGATTCAAACCAATGACATGTTAATTGATTTGCCCCTGACTGATGTACAGAATTTCAAACAAGACGATTACCGACCAATTGCAACCACCCCGCTTTTGAGAGCTAAGGAAGAATTCAAACTCGAATTAGAGTTTCCAAAAGGTGTTACTGTTCCAGCTGGTAAACCTTTATTCTTGAGACTTGAATTCAGAATTACAGAAGCTAAAAAATAATTTCATCTTTAAATTGAAAGTATGAGACAAATTCAATATGTGGTAAAGGCAGTTATCAATCCTGGTGAGTTAAACACATCGGTAAATTTTAAACTACCTAGTGGCTTTACAACAGGCGCTGCCCTTTACACCAATGGAGTTGAGAAAAATACAAATGCAATGGCGACCATTGAAATGAAAGATGACAATAGTATTGCAATTGCTCCCTCGGTTCACATTGATAATTGGAGGCAGTCAAATGGTGGTGAGTATGAAAAAAGTTTCAAGCCGATGAATTTCGATACAGGCAATAAGGATTATTCATTGATTTTTTCACTAGATGAGAAACTTCAAGGTGATATCCCTTTGAAATTCCATGTCGTTTTTCTTTACAACAATAATGTAGAAAAAATGTAGCATGTTCGTAGAGTCTTCATTTATTACAAGAGAATTCAGAGAGGAACAAATTCCAATTCTAGAAAATGTCACATCACTTTCAGTTTTGAATAATGGCAATAGTATTGCAATTATCAATGGGATTAAAATTTACCCCACTCAAAAGCAGATTTTGATTGTTCCAGATGGGACATTTTCTAGAGTTCAATTAGAAGTTTCCTATATACCTAAAGCTACAAAAGTTGACGATAGGTTGGTGAATAAAATACTACTCATTTACAAGAAACTAATGTAAAAATGAAACGATTTGATGATTTAATAGAAAAGCTCAATAGCGATAAATTTTGTGCTGTTACGATCATCGATAAGAGCAGTTCTAAAACAATCTATCGAAATATTACTCATGATTTGATTAAAAGTGAGTATGGATCCTCGGAAGAATTTTTTGAGAAGATTTATGCTGAAGGCTACACGAAAATAGTCATTCAGGAAAAGCGAAAAAATGGTATAAATGCTTTCAAAATAGAAGGAGAACCTTTTGAAGTAACTTTTGGCGAATCGAAATTGATAGAAGATCAAAATGAACCCATGCAAGAAGTCAAAAAAAAGAAAAGGAAGAAAAAAAGCGGACTGATGGGATTGGGAATTGCTGAAATTTTTGATTTAAAACTTCAAGCACATGATCGTTCAGAACTGGCACGAAAGCTAGAGGAATCAGAAAGAATGAATCGAGAATTACGAGCAAAAAACGAAGAATTAAATGAAGAGCGATTACAACGAAAGTATACAAAAGAAAGCAATGATAGTCTGAACAATATGCTGTTGGGAGTTGTAAAACAAGCACCGCTTATTTTAAAAGGGTTTGGTTTTAATGTTCCCAATGAAAGTAGTGGTTTAGCGATTGCCTCGCCTGATGAATTAGATGATGAAAATACCTCTGATATCAAGAAATCATTTATAGAGATTGTGAAAACTCTTGATGATGATACTATTTCATTGCTTTTAGTCATTTATCAAAAGATCAACGAGAAGTCTGAAACGAACCTCTTTTCACAAGAATTATTTGGATTACTTCAAAAATATCAAATGTTAGTATGAGTATAATAACTGTAAAAACTAAAGAATTAAACCCATTCAAAGTTCAGAAAAAGGCAAAGCTTATTCAAGAATTGACTGATTTAGAGAATGAAGTTCTGGAAAAATTAGTAGAACTGAAGAAATCTAAGAAAGCCATTGCAATGGTTACCAATGCTGAAAGTTGGCAAACGATCAAGGAGTTTATAATGTAGATACAGGTGTAGATATTGCTCCAACTTAAGAAAGTAAAGTTGAAAACAGGAACGGTAAAATTATCCAACTATTGGGTAAACCCTTTAGAAAGTTAAAAATGAAATTCTTATATCAAACTTAAAATCGGGAGCAATACTACAGTCAGCAGTAATATGAAAATAAAAGGTTTACATAATCCGGCAATTATAGCTGCTGCTTCAACTCCACAAGGGCAAAAAGCAATTGCAAGTACTCTTGAAAATGCTAATGCAAGTGTAAATGCAACTTTTTCAATTGTAAAAGGTGTTTTAAAGACTGGTCTTTTTTTGGGTATTGGTTACTATGCCTACAAGAAGATTTTTAATGGTTTTTCACCACTTAAAGAAAATAAAAGAGATCGACCTAGTAATATATCCAGTGGTATGGCCAAGAATAAAGCCGATGCAATTTACAGTGCAATGTATGGAATGGGAAACGGATTTAAGTCGGTGAAACAAAATCTCATGGGAATCAATGCGAATGGTTTTGTTAGGATTCATAATGCTTTCGGACTCAGAAAAGGAATCAACCCTTTATCTAAGAAAATGAACTTGATTGAATGGTTTAATGATCAGTTCAGTCAAAACGAATTAATGGAATTGCGCTTTATCGTTTCCAACTTCTTTTAGTTATGGATAATTCAAAATTACTACCTATCTCGGTTGCTTTAGCAGGATTAAGCATATTGGTTATTGCTGTTTCTCAAGCAAAAAAAGACAAAAATGGCAATGCTTATTTAAATCAAGGAATTAGCACCGAAAGCTTTAATGCCAAAGAAATTGCAGAGGTATTATATAATGCAATGAAAGAAGCCAATTTCACTAATACGGAGAAACGTAAAACCATTTTTACAACACTTACCGGAGTAAGTCAAGCACAATTCTCATGGATTATCAAAGCATTTGGAAGTCGGTATTACAATACCACTTCGGGTAACACCTATTTTGCTTTTTGGCAAACTCCATCAAAGCATCCTTTGAAGACCTGGCTAAAAGAAGAACTCAGTGAGAGCGACTATAATTTATTGAAATCGAATTACCCAAAATATTTATAAGCATGACTATTGAAGATAAAGTTTGGATTGGCGGAGGTATTGCTCTAGCTATTGGCGGAGGCATTTACTATTTCATTCAAAAAAAGAAGAATGACGAAGATTTGATGCAAGAACCGGAAGCCGATTTAAGTGAGCTGCCAACACCAAAAAGTCAATCTGTTCCGATTAAGATTCCAAGAGCGGCAACAACACCAATTGTTCCTGTAAAAATTGAGCAACCCAAACCAGAAAGGACAGCCGATACTTTTAATTATAGAATTGGACAGGAAGTTATGGCTTCAGGATTCAATGGAACGAAAACCTATGATGCTCGAAAAATGGCGGATGGAAATTATACTAGTGAAGGCATTCGAAAGGCTACATTTAAAAAAGGAGATAAAATCGGAAAAATCATTTGGGTTGGTAAAAGGCCTGATGGCACTTTTAGATATGTAGTACAACGAGATGGTAATTTTTTAAATGATATCTATTGGATTGCAGATCATAGTGTAATAAGCCCAATTGGCAAAATCTTGCCAACCACTCCTGCAATCAATGCCCCTTCAGGTAGTGATTTAAATAAAATACTTAAAAAAGGTAGCAAAGGAACTGAAGTAAGAGTATTGCAATCGTTACTCAAAGTGACTGTTGATGGAGATTTTGGCAGAAATACAGAGAATGCCCTTTATACCCAAAAAGGAGTTAGGCAAATCAGACTTAAAGACTGGAAATAATGAATACGAATACAGGAATATTACTTGGTCTTGGCTTAGTCGGAGTATTGATTATTGCTTCCATGGGAAATGGTGATTCAGCTAAAAGTAAATCTATTGAATCTAAAGAACCGAAAATTGAACCTAAAAAAGTGCAATTGTAATGGATTTTTTATTGTCAAACAGTATACCGCTTTTGAAAGCGTTTAAGAAATATGCTATTAACACTCCCATGAGGATTGCTCACTTTTTGGCTCAACTTCATGAGGAAACAGGCGGATTTGTAAAACTTTCAGAAAACTTGAATTACTCTCCGGCTGGACTGATGAAAACTTTTGGGTCGAATCAGATTTCACCTGCACAAGCAAACCAATACGGAAGGACGGTAAATCGGAAAGCCAATCAGGAAGCTATAGCCAATATTGTTTATGGTGGTGAATGGGGGGAAAAAAATTTAGGAAATACCCAATTTGGTGATGGTTGGCGATTTCGTGGTCGAGGACTTATTCAGCTAACCGGAAGAGCTAATTATCAGGCATATAAAAACTACTCTGGTATTGATGTAGTTAGCAATCCCGATTTAGCGTCACGCTCAGATATTGCAATTGATATTGCAGGTTGGTTTTGGAGCGTAAGATTTAAACTTAATCCAATTGCAGATAACAACAATATCACATCCATTACCAAGAAAATAAATGGAGGTCTTACCAATTTTTCTGAGCGGGTCAAACAACTTAACTACTATTCAAGCTTCGATATTTTTGGAGTATTAAAAAAAAAAGCGAAGCCGAGACGGGTCAGCAAACCGAGTGAAACTAATCGTAGCTACTACAACCCTTTTACTCGGTTGTTCGATTTTAATCTATAAACTCAACAAAGCATAACTCTATGATGCCAATTGAAACTTTACTAAACTATTTTCTAGGATCAACAACACTAATTTCAATTTATATCGCTTGGCGTTCCCGTAATTCAGAATTAAAAAAGAACGAGGCTTCAGCACTTGAGGCAATCGATTCCATTTACACCAAAATGTCAATTGTAACTGATAAAAAGTTTGAGGAAATGCAAAGAATTATTGATGCCAATACTATTGAGATCCGTAATCTGAAAGAAGAGCTTCAGGAATATCGGGAAAAGTGTGCCGGTTGTCACAATAATAAGAATCATGAAAAGACAATTCCTTAATAGAATAATCTTGGCCGCAAGTATTTATTACGGTATCGATTTATTTCAAATTATTGAAGGATCAGAACTCCTTCTATTAAAATTAAAATATCAATTCAAAAAGACTGAACAATGAATAAAGTATTCCAAATAATAATCCTATTTTTCATTTTCTCACTCGTTATTACCTCTTGCTCTTCAGCCAAAAAGTTAACTAAGGAAGATACCCTGATAGAAAATGAAATTAATAGAAACGACAGTATAAAAAATACGGTTGTCAATAAGGAAATCAACGATAAATTAATTACGTCTGTGATTCAAAGTCAAACTGGAAATGCATCATTGGATAGTTTGGTAAATGCTAAAGTTGACGAAATTTTATCTAAGCTGAATACTTCTAAAAGTTCAGGGGATAATAGCTATAATCTTATTTATGACAAGATAAAAAGACAGTTAGAATTCAATGCTAGAATTGCTCAGACTCAAGACGAGAAATTGGCAGTTCAGAATAATAGTTCACGTTTAGTTTTCAGAGATAGGAAAATACCTGTTGAAGTTATCAAGCCACTATCAAAAATAGAAAAAACACTGCTCATTCTGGGAGTATTAGCAATTATCTACATTGGATTCAGGATTTTATTGTTTTTACGTAAAACCTCTGGCTCATGGTTATAAAAGCAAAATATATTATAATCGGCGGGGCTATTTTAGGTATTGGTGCTTTGTGGTATAACAGTAAAATTAACCGTTGGAAAGAAGCCATGACTAAACTTAAAGCTGTACCTACTGGACTTCGAAATTTTGATATCAACTTTAAGCGGATGCGCTTTAACTTCGATGTTACACTGTATAATCCCACTAATGAAAGTTTTAACCCGGATGGAATCATGGCAGTTGTAAAAAGAATTGTTCTTAAAGACAAATTAGCCAAAAAGTTTGCAACGATTACGGTAAACAGATCTTTTATCTCACTCCCTGCAAAAGGAAAATTTGTATTGAAAGATTTAATTGTAGAAATACCCATAATGGAGAACATTTCCAACTGGCAAAGCCTATCAGAAATCAAAAGTATCAATGATATTCAGATAGAGACAATTTTAAGTGTAATGGGTAAAGAATATTCAATATTCAAATAGTTATGGAACTAGTAACTGAATTTAATAAACTTGATGGCAGAATCGTAAAAAGATCAGAGCTCAGAAGGATTTTGACCAAAGCCAAAAGGCAAAACAACACAAGTATTGTCAACCGTATATCCCAAGTATTAAGACTACATCGGGATAAGCTATTTACTGTAGAGTTAACCGATTTAATTGAACCAATTGGGCTTAATGGTGCAGAGCAAAGCATCATATTGCCAACACTAGAATATATTTCTGAGGAAGATAGCGTGGGGCTAAATGGATTAGCCCAAGATGATATCTATGGTTACATCACTGATTTGATCATCAATACTATCGAGAAAGTTGGCCATTTGCCATGGCAAAAAGATTGGGTAGGTTCCGGTGCCGATGGTGCGGCCAAAAACTATGTTAGTAAAAAGGAATATACTGGGGCTAATTTCCTTTTGAATTTTGATGTCAAATTTGATGATGAAGGCAAGGGATATTTGGTGCCAATTCAATTCAAACAACCCTATTACTTAACCTTCAATCAGATTAAAGATGAAGGTGCTAGTCTCAGAAAAGACAGTAAAGCCAGACGTGTGATTTACTATACCATGATTTTCAGTTTTGATAACGGGACTTTACAGTTTAAAACCACCGACCGTGAAAAATTTGCAGAATTTGTGAGTTCAAATGGACTTACCAAGGATGATTTGAAGAGATACCTGCAGAAAATACCGGTTATAAAATATTACAATGTTTTTCGAGCAGATGATTGTACCGGTTTAAAATTCCCGGAAGCTGTTGGAAACAAAAAAGTAAATCCAATTGAGCAAGCACAAAGACTTATAGATGGGTATAAAGAACCACCAACATATACATTTGTTGGAGATAAAGCTTACTATCAACCGGCGACTGATAAACTAAATATGCCCAACATCAAAGCCTTTAAAAAAGAGGAATCTTACTACTGTACGTTTTTTCATGAGCTAGCACATTCCACAGGAGCCAAAAAGCGGTTAGATCGAGATATGACAGGAACTTTCGGAAGTAAAAGTTATGCATTTGAAGAGTTGATTGCAGAGCTCGGAGCAGTTTTTCTTTGTTCAGAAGCGGGAATCCTATTTCAAACCAAAGAAAACTCGGCAAAATACCTGAAAGGATGGAATAAAGTTTTAGTGAACGAATTGGAAAATGATAATCGATTTTTTCTCAAAGCTTCTGCACAATCGCAAAAGGCAGTTAATTATATTTTGAATAGAAATGTTTCTGGCGAAAATGAAGAGATTGAAGAAAAGAAAGAAGAGCCAACAAAAAAAGTGGCAATTAAAAGGCCTCGAAAAAGACCTTCGAAAAGTAAGGTAAAAACAACTATAAAAGAAGGCGAGCAATTAGCTTTATTTGCCGGATTGGGTGCTAAAGCAAAGACTAAAAAGAGAACTCAAAAAGCTCAAAATCATATTCAAACAAAAAGAACAAAGGCTTCAATAGTAAAATCAAAGGGACAAATTAATGTCGATCAAAATAGGAGTATCAATCAACTTCAGAAACTTGGATTTGTAACAGCGGGAGCTGCCCCAACTGAGGCTAAAGATGTTTTTGTGTTGGGAGGAGAAATTGGGAAGTTTTTGCAAAAGCAACAGCCACACAAAGCGCTCATTCTGATAAAAGGCAATAAACACAGTTCAAAATCCCAGTTGGCCATGCAGATAGCCAATGCTTTTGGAGAAGAAGAAATACCAGTGGCATACATAGATTATGAGCAAGGCGGTATCGAGAGCAAGGACACTTTAGACAGTATCAACCGAAATACAACCGAAAAAGGAAGAAGCTACATAGCCATAAAAGGTTATTTAGATAAGCCCTTCCAGGAATTACAGGATTTCTGCAAAATAGTCAAAGTCATTATATCAGATTCCGTCACGGATTTAAAGATTACAGCCGATCAACTCAACTTCCTGAGAACAACCTATCCAAAAGTCATTTGGTGCTTTATTTCCCAAGTAAAAGAAAACGGTGCTATGTATGGAGGTAATAAAATGGCACACAATCCAACTTCAGTAATTCATTGTTCTTCACATCCTGACCCTAGAGAGCGGTTTGCAACGCTGGAGAAAAACCGGGGCAACGACCTTACTTTAAAATATTCAATGTATTTCAAAAAGGTTGTTGGCCAACCCAAAAAGAAAAAGTTATCCTTTAAAGTCAAATAATAAAAATTCAAAAACCATGGTAAATAAAAAAACAAAAAAGAAAGTCAAAAAAAGAATCTCAGCAAAAAGGCTATGCAGTAGCGTTATCAAACGTGAGGGTGTGAAAAAAGACGGAACGTTGAAAAAAGGCTATCGTTATGTCAAAGGCGGTAGAGTTGTAAAAGCTAAAGCAAAGAAATAGTTTTTGATTTGGGTTGATTGAAAGCCGTGTTATAGAAATGTAGCATGGTTTTTTTTTAATATTAAAATAAATACAAGATTTTTAATTAAAGCTTATGCGGATCATGAATAAAGATTTTAATGTCATAATAAACTAATATGGTTTAGTACCCCATAATTGGGGATTAATCCTCAACCAGTTCTTAATTATATTTGAAAAAAGGGTTTAACTTTTTACTTAAAGTTAAACCCCATTATTTATAACTTACACACTTTGCGGGATAGTGTCCTTTTTTAGTTAAGCATAAACTAATTCCGATTTCTTTAAAGTTTCAATAGCAGATAAAGCATCATCAGCAGTTAAACCTACCATAGGACTTGTAAGAACTAGTTTTTCTTTAATATTGCTTGGTAAGCCATTTAAAGATTTATCATCATCAAGAATTACATAATCAGTAATGTTACTGTTTTTGTTTTGCCAATTCAAGATTTCTTCTTTGCGACTCAAAAACGTGATATTGTCATCAAGCTTTCCAACAACATTTACATCAATACCTCTTTTTTTGAAAATCTTTTGCCATTGAGGCAAACTATAGGTAGATTTATGAGATGTAGTTAAGACAATAGAAGCA
>NZ_JBMOGQ010000082.1:0-10156 GCF_049318325.1 Flavobacterium sp.
GAATAAATTTGGAATTACTTTTTAGTTTGTTTCTTAGTTACTTTACTCTTTACTTTCTTTACTTCTTCCTTACCTTTCGGAGGAATTTCCCAAACTTCAAATCTAATATTTCCTTTTGGATCGAAAATCCTTTATCATGCAAATACCATAATTGCAAATTCGTTTTAGCGGTTTCGTCAACTATTCCGTGTTTGGATTTGTAATCAAGAATTAATTGTTTTGCTCCAATGGGTCTGGGCCCAAAATCGCCTAAAACTTCTAAAGTATTTTTATCCAAAATAATCAACTTTGGAATTGACTTAGTTCCATTGGATAAAAAAAGATTCATCAAATCTTCATTTTCATCGCGAAAAACAATTTTTAAATTTATTTTATTAGAAACCTCTACCATTTGATAAATCACTGGGAGTACTTGAGCGGCATCTCCACACCAACCTTCAGAAATAACTAACCAGACATAATCTCCATTTAGTTGATTTAATTTCTGAATAATTTCGGTTGAAATATTTACTGTTTTTTCTAAACGATTCATTCTGGCTTCGTTCAGTTCACTATAATGTGTCAATGCTTCCGATTGTTCTTTTCCGGTTGATTTCCCTTCCTTCAATAAATCCTTGATATGATTTCTATAGTCAACATAACTATGACTTTGCAAAAGGCTATTTTCTATAATGGATTTCATAATTGCTTTTTGATACCGCGAAGTTACAAAACACTTTAGATAAAAAACATGACAATTGTTTGGCAACATTCTTTTTGTCAAATACTATAAAAAAAGAGAATATGTTTATATTTGCAGCACCTGAACTGAATCTCACAAAAGATATTCAGAACTAAATTCAGAATAAATGACTCGAGCCCGATAGGGCGACAGCATTGTACCGATAAAAACAATATTAAAGAGCAATGACTTGAGCGAAAGCGATAGCATGACTCCAATTAAACAAATATTAACTGGAATGAAATACAAAAGAATTCTTCTAAAACTAAGTGGTGAAGCTTTAATGGGCGACAGACAGTATGGAATTGATCCAAAACGTCTTGCTGAATATGCTGATGAGATTAAAGAAATTCATGATAAAGGTGTTGAAATAGCCATCGTTATTGGTGGTGGAAACATTTTTAGAGGAATTGCTGGAGCCAGTAATGGTATGGATAGAGTTCAAGGCGATTATATGGGAATGTTAGCAACGGTTATCAACGGAATGGCTTTGCAAGGAGCATTAGAAGACAAAGGAATGTTGACTCGTTTACAAACAGCTTTAAAAATTGAAGCGATTGCTGAGCCATATATTAAAAGAAGAGCCGTACGCCATCTTGAAAAAGGGAGAATTGTTATTTTTGGTGCCGGAACAGGAAACCCTTATTTTACTACTGATACAGCTGCAGTTCTTCGTGGCGTTGAAGTGCATGCTGATGTAATATTGAAAGGAACACGCGTTGATGGAATTTATGATGCTGATCCTGAAAAAAATCCAAATGCAGTAAAATTCGAAAACATTACTTTCGATGATGTTATCAAAAAAGGACTAAACGTAATGGATTCAACAGCATTTACTTTAAGCCAGGAAAACGCATTGCCAATTGTGGTTTTTGATATGAATAAAAAAGGAAATTTGTTGAAAATTTGCAATGGTGAAAATGTTGGAACTATAGTTAAGATATAGTTTGTTGTTTATAGTTTATCATTAACCCAAAACCATAAACCTAAAAAATGGAAGAAATTGAATTTATTTTAGACAGTACAAAAGAATCGATGGTTGGTTCTATTGCACATTTAGAAAAAGAATTTTTAAATATACGCGCCGGAAAAGCATCTCCACAAATGTTGGGAAGCGTTTTTGTTGACTATTATGGTTCTCAAACACCGCTATCGCAAGTTTCCAACGTGAATGTTCCCGATGCCAGAACGATCACCATTCATCCTTATGAAAAAAGCATGTTGCAAACCATTGAAAAAGCAATTATGGTGGCAAATCTAGGTTTCAACCCAATGAATAATGGTGAGAACATAATCATAAGTGTTCCGCCTTTAACAGAAGAAAGAAGACGCGACTTGGTGAAGCAGGCAAAAGCTGAAGCGGAAGATGCTAAAATCAGTATACGAAATGCGCGTAAAGATGCCAATACTGATATCAAAAAATTAGAAAAAGAAGGAACTTCAGAAGATGTTTGTAAAACAGCTGAAGACGATATTCAAAAATTAACAGATAGTTTTATCCGAAAAGTAGATGAACATTTGGCAACCAAAGAAGCCGAAATCATGAAAGTGTAAGGTTGTTAATTCAACATTAAATCCGTCCTGATACATCAAGACGGATTTTTTTATTCCTATTTTTGTCAAATGTTTTTTGCCAATTACTTTCAAATGAAGCGACTATTTCTATTATTTTTATTCTTCACGCTGTCGCTCCAAGCACAATTTCAAGTCAATGGAATTATTAAAGATTCTGAAACAAAAAAAGCACTTCCGTTTGCAACCATTAAATCCGAAACTGGTTTTTCTACCATAGCCGATGTTGATGGAAAATTTAATTTCGTTTTAGCATCACAATCTGAAACATTAACAGTGTCCTATATTGGTTATGAATCAAAAACCATTTCATTATTTGAAATAAAGTCCTATTCTACACTCTATCTTTTGCCAAAAATTGATGCGTTAAATGAAGTAACCATTTCAAATGTAAATCCGGCCAATGCCGTTATCTCCAAAGTTATCCAAGAAAAACAGCATAACAATCCACAAAAAAAACTGCAAACTTTTCAATTCAAATCCTATAGCAAACTACTCGTGACCGCCAATCCGGATTCAATCGTTGGAAAAATTGATACTGTTTTTGTGAATGCTGTTACCAGAGATAAAATTGCTAAAATTGATTCTTCTGATTACAAATTCAAGAAAATAATCGACAAGCAGCATTTATTTCTAACTGAGAAAGTATCTCAATTTCAGTTTGAAAAACCAATGCTCAAAGAAACTATTTTGGGTACCAAAATGGCGGGTTTTAAAGAACCTATCTACGAACTTCTGGGCTTCAATCTGCAATCGTTTTCTATTTATGATGACAAATATGAACTCTTTGAAACCAAGTACAAAAGCCCAATTTCAAATACAGCGCTCAAAGAATATCGCTATAAAATTCTTGATACAACTTCCATCGATAAGCGGGCTGTAATAGTACTTTATTTCAAAAATAAAATTAGCAACAAAGGTTTGGAAGGATTGCTTTATGTTGATGAAGAAAACTACGCAATAGTTAAAGCTGTGATGCGGATTCGTGGTGTCTTAGACATTACCGGAATTCACGAATTCACTTATTTGCCAGAAGAAAAAGTTTGGTTTCCCATTCGAAAAAACTTTAAAATTGTTAAAGGAAAAAGCAAAGAACCTACAGCTATTTTGGGAGGCCGAATTGAATTTGCTGCTGAAAATGATGACAGTAATTCAAAGAAAGTGGCTTCCGATTTCACTTATCTTTCTTCCGAAATGCAAGCTTTTAATTTAGTTGTGAATAACAATTTGAAAATTAAAAAATCTTCCGTTGCTATTGAAGTTAAAGACAATGCTAACAAAAGAGATGATGCTTTTTGGAATCAAAACAGAGCTGATAGTTTAGACCTGAGAAGTGAAAGAACCTATGTTGTTTTGGATAGTATTGTAACCAAAGAAAATATCGAGAAAAAAATCAAATTTGGCCGAAAAATTATCAATGGTTATTTGCCCTTTGGGCCGATTGATTTTGATTTACGTTATCTTTTAAGTTATAATAATTTTGAGGGATTTAGGATCGGAATTGGTGGTATTACTAACGATACTTTTTCTAAAAAACTGCGATTTGAAGGTTATACCGCATATGGATTGAAAGATGAAAACTTTAAATACAATTTAGGAAGTGCAGTCAGAATTGGAAATTTTTCCAACACCTGGATTGGTGGTTCTTTCACTGATGATGTTCGGGAGATTGCGAGTACTAGTTTTGCAACAGATAAAAGAGTTTTCAAAATTTATGACCCGAGACCCATTAACATAAGCACGTTTTACAATTATAAATCCTGGCGGGGTTATATAGAAACTAAAATTATCCCAAAAACAGAAACTATTTGGCAATTTACCCATAGTGAAATCCAGCCTTTATTTAATTATACTTTCAATTACAACAATAATTTATATCGCGATTTTGCGATGTCGACCGCTATGGTTTCCATACAATGGAATCCTTTTAGTGATTATATGCAGACGCCAGGTGGTAAAATTGAATTTGAAAAAAGATACCCAAAGTTTTCGTTTCAGTTTACCAAGTCATTGCCTAATTTCTTTGCCAATGATTTTGATTTCGGAAAAATTGATACCCGAATTGAGTATGAAAAAAAATATTTAAACGGACAGAAATCGAGTATTTTATTTCAGGCTGGCTATGTTTTTGGTGTGCTTCCCTTGACCCATTTATACAATACTTCTCCTAATAATTTAAACAAGGATATTCTTTTGCAAAGAATAACCATTGCCGGGAAAAATAGCTTTGAAACTATGTATTTCAATGAGTTTTTCTCGAGTGAGTTTGTGATACTTCAATTCAAACACGGGCTCAAAAGAATTGAGTTGTTCAAAAAAGTGAAGCCTTCATTAGTTTTGGTAACACGAATGGCATGGGGAAACCTAAAACATCCCGAACGTCATATCGGAGTTCAATACAAAACTCTAGATCGTGGGTTCTTTGAATCAGGCATTGAATTAAATCAAATTTACAAAGGATTTGGATTGACAAGTTTTTACAGATATGGTCCAAACCAATTGCCTCGTTTTGAAGATAACTTAGCGGTCAAATTAAGTTTTGTTTTTGATTTTGGGTTTTAATCATATCCAAAAGTATTATTTAGTTTTGCTTAAACATTACTGATAATACAATATATAAATTGATAGTATTTGAAAAACAATTAATACTTGTAATGTATTTTTTATTTTTACTAAAGTTCTATAAAAAAAGGAAGCTGTCATAAATGACAGCTTCCTAGATAAAATTATAGTATGAAATCTTATCTTATCTCTTAACTAATTTTCTAACGATTGTTTCGTTATTAGATTCGTTAACCAATCTAACAAAATAAATACCTGAACTTAAAGATGTGATATCTTCGTTGATTGTATTTAATCCTTGATTTAATTCAATTTTATTTGTTTTAACAACTGATCCGTTCATAGAATAAATTGTAACTAAAACCTCTGAACTAATACTTGATGTCAAATCAATGTTAAAGTTATCCGATGTTGGGTTTGGATAAATTTGTGAGGCATCTAAAGACACTGAATTACTGGCCATTCTAACATCTGGGCAAAAAGTAATTCCATCAAAAGTTAATAGTATAGATTTCTCAGCACTATATACACATCCATTGAATGCTTTTACTTTAACCGTTACTTTTGTAGTCAATGTTGGTGTTGCAACTGCAGCAAAATCAATATCAATTGTTCTTGTATTTGAAGTCCCTGTAGCTCCATTTGGAAGTGTCCAAACATATGATGTTGCATATGGTACCTCTGGTACTGCTATTGTTTGTATTGCACATTTTCCAAATAATGTAGCTCCTGTAACTCCTGTATTAGGATTAACATATGAATTAGTATGAGCACCTACAGCACCTAATGCAGTGGTTAAAGCTAATACTTTATTTGTTGAACTATTACCAACACCGTTCACTGAAGTAATCACTAAAGATTTTTCAGCAGCTGCGGTGGTAGTAGTAACTGTAAATCCAGCTGGGTATGTTACACTAAATGTCAAATCACTTGTTGTTAATACATTTGAATTGTTAGACAAATTAGACGCTGATGTAACTACAGCATTTGTTGGAGCAGTGATTAAATAAGAATTAGCCAAAGGTGAAGCTGTCATTGTATACGAATATGGTCCACCACACAATGATACTATCTGACCTGTAACTGTAGCAACAATAGCAGGTAAACTTGTAGTAACTTTTAATAACTTAGCAGTTGAAGTTGTTACTGGAGTCAATGTTGCATTATTAGTTACTGAATAACCAATACCGTTTTTAGCTCTTACACCAAAATAGTATGAAGTAACTCCAGCAGGCGCTGCAGCATTTATGTTTCCAGCAAAATTAACTGTTATTTCTCTATCTGTTAAAGGATTTCCTGACACAACATTAACCCATGTAGGTAATTCCCACTCATAAGAAGAAGCTAAAGGAGAAGCTGTTGCAGACAACAAAAGTGATGTATTTGTACCAATATATTTACTGATAATTGTTATAGCAGTTGTAGCTGCTGTACCTGTTAATGCAGGATTAGTTAATTTTACAGTTGCCGGAGCTGCTGGCGCAATTGCTGTTAATGTTAACAGTTTTGCTGTTGAAGTAGTTGTTGGATTTACTAGAGTAGTGTTAGGTGTAGTAGAAACACCAACACCATTTCTAGATTTAACTCCTATTCGCAATACATTAGTAGAGACTGGAACAGCAGCAGTTGTTGAATAATTAAATGTATTTGCGCTTGTAACTCCTGCAAAATCAACTTGAATTGCAGATGAAGTACTACTTGTTGAAAGAATAGGGAAAGCAGGGTTAATGGTTGCACCTTCATTAGTTAAGTTAGTAACTGGTGCATTATTTACAGCAGTAACCGCTACACCATTTGCTAAAGTTCCACCAACAACAGATCTTGTAGCTGTTTGTGTCACTATTCCACTACTGTAAACAGTTTCAGTCACTCTATAGTATACATTTCCAACAGCAGTTGGAGCTGAACTAATTGTAGTTAAGAATGGATAAACCGCATATAATCTAACGGTTGTAGAAACTACAGTTCCTAAAACTGGATTAACACCAGTTGGCAATTCCCATACATAAGAAGTTGCAACTGGAACAGCCGTAGGAGTTAAAGTTAACACAGTATTTGTTCCCATATAAGGAGCAAAAGTTGTGATTGCTGTAGTAGTTGTACCATTTGTCATTGTAATTGCGGCAGGAGCAGCAGGTAAAGCTTTTGTTAAAGCAACTGTTTTTACAACACCTCTACAACCAGCTTCGTTCACTGCTTGAACACCAATAGTTCCATAAGTTTCTGCACCAGCAGGAACATTATTGAAATTAACTGTTAGATAAGCATGTGTTGTATCAGTAGTTTGACTAACACTATTTACACCTAAAGGCAAAGTCCAAACATAACTTGTAACTCCAAGCTCTGTTGAAAGAGGTACTCTATAAGTTACTTCAGTTGTAGTACCAACATATTGACCAATAGCAGTAATAGCGGCAGTTCCAGTACCATTAGTAATGGTTCCTAAAGCCACAGCTGGAGTAGCCAATGTATTAACCACAATAGCAGTACGAGGAGTGCTCTCAACACCAGTAGTAGCATTAAATTGAGTAACATAATACGTTTTAGTACCAACTGTTGTTGTTGCTACAGTAGGAGGAACAAGTGCTGCTGTTCCACCAGTTAAAGCAGTATACCATCTTAAAGTTGTTCCAGGAGCATTAATTGCAGTTAATGTAGCTGCAACTGCACCTTTACAATAATTGATTGGAGTTGTTACGATTGGACTAGCAGTTTCAACTTGTGTTAATATTCCTGTGAAAGCAGCATTAGTAAAAGAAGCACCTGATAAAGCTGGAGAATCAGTTCCTGGTCTGTAATCTAAACCTGTATAACCAGGAGGAGTAGTACTGCCTGAATTTGCTGGGTAAGGGTTTACTAAAATTAAAGAAGTACCTGTAGCTGCAGTTGTTGTTGTTGTGCCAGCTAAAGATGAGTTACTACCAGCAGTATATTTGTCTGCAATAGCAGTTGTAGAACTAATGATAGGTGTACTACCAGCAATAATATTATTTTGCCATATTGTTGTGTTACCTGTAGTGAAGTTAGTCACAGAATCATTTTCAAATTGAAGACCTCTTCTAAAATCTAAAAACAAAGAGTTGAATACTTTTAATTGAGTAGCTCTTCTTAATCTTGCTGCTTTATCATGTAAATTATTTACAGAAGTTGCAGGAGTAGTTAATGTAGCTCTGTAAACTGGGCCTAAACAAGTAAAGTTTGTAAAAATAGCACTTGTTTTCCAAGCATCAGTTGTTGCATTACCAACATTAGCACCTGTTCCAGCACTGTTGTCTGATTCAAAACACTCTGATGTAGAAATATCAAATCCACTTGGATCTTTGATTGATAAACCAAATTGTACTCTACCGTTGTATCCATTATCAGTATCAAAATCATCATCTAATCCAGCTAAAGCTACTAAGTGTTTACAGTCAACTGAACCACCAAACCATTCGAATGAGTCATCATTAGAATAAGAAACTTGAACATAATCAATAGTAGTACCACTACCACAAGCTCCCATAGTTAAACCATTAAGCTCATTGTTTGGAGAAAATACGTAACCAGCATATTCAATTCTAACATATTTTAATGTTCCTGAGTTGTCATCATTTATTGGAGTTAAACCTCCTCCAAATTGGGTTTCTACTGTTTGAGAAATTCCCTCGATATAGTTTACACCATTATTGATGTTATATCTTCCCTTTCCAAGAAGAACAATTCCTCCCCAGTCACCTCTGTTTCTTGAACCAGCAGCATTTTTTGAAGTAAATACAATTGGAGAAGAAGCAGTTCCAATAGCATTTAATTTAGCTCCTCTAGTAACAATTAAAGAAGCTGCAGTTGCATTACTTTTAATAAGTGTACCTGCAGGAATAGTTAAAGTAGCATTATTTCTCACGAAAATAGTACCATTTAACTCATAAACATTGTTTGCACTCCAAGTAGTGTTCGCTGTAATATCAGCTGAAATTACTACAACAGGTTTTGTTGAAGTGTAATTTGCGTTTTGTGGATCAAACTCTGTCCAAGAGTCTGTCCAAGGAGCAGTTGGTGATGCTGCGAAAGCACCACGATACGATGTTGGCTCAATTTGAGCAATTGCGAAATTGACTACTAAAGCCAAAATAGCAATAAAATAATTTTTTTTCATTTGTTTGATTTGTTTTAAATGTTAAACATGGCAAACTTAAAACCAGTAAAACAACTAGATGTAAATAGGAAATTAAATAAAAATAATTTTTAGGTTAAAAAATAGTTTCTTAAAGCGAAGTGTTTGTAAACTATTGTTAAATTAGATGTTAACTAAATATTAAGCAACTATAGATAATGATTTCCGAAGTTGGTCAAAGTAAAATTTGTTAACAGCATCATAAAAATGAAAATGATGTCTAATCCTTTTTTAAAAATTCTTGGTACCAATATCCAGAGTTTTTAATGGTTCTTTTTTGTGTTTCATAATCAATGTAAACTAATCCAAAACGTTGTTTGTAGCCTTCTGCCCATTCAAAATTATCGGTTAATGACCATATAAAATAACCTTCCACTTTTCCCCCATTTTGTTTAGCCAATAAAACTTGATGCAAATACGATTTTATATATTCAATACGTTCTTTATCATCAAACATATTATGTTTAAATTCATCAAAAAAAGACGCGCCATTTTCGGTAATAATTATTTTCTTCACTCCAGCATATTTACTAAACTTTAAAATTAGATAGTATATAGATTTTGGATATATTTCCCAATTCATCAATGTATAATCAACATTTCTTTTTTTGGCAGGAATTAATTTTGCATTGATGTAGGGAACATAGGTATTATGTGCAATTACCTCACGAGTATAGTTTTGTAAACCAATGAAATCAAAATTAACTTTTAATAATTCCTCATCACCAGGTAAAAAATGTTTAGCAATATGCTTTAAAAAAGGGATTGCTTTTATAGGATAACCTAATCCAAGTGTAGGTTCAATGAAAGCTCTGTTAATTAGTGCATCAACTCGTTCTGTTGCTTTTAAATCTTTTTCAGAATACGTTTTAGGAGTAACATAAGTACATGAATATGTTGTGCCTACACAAGCTTCGGGAAATTTTTCTTTTATGGTGTTAAAACCAATAGCTTGACAAAGTAATGCATGATGCATAGCCGGAAGAAAGTTGTTCATACCTTTTCTACCTGGAGCATGTATCCCTAAAAAATATCCGGCACCAGTAAATACTGAAGGTTCATTGAGAACTATCCAATTCTTTACTTTCTGACCAAATGCATTTATGCAAACTTTTACATATTCTTCAAACCATGATATTATTTCTCGG
>NZ_JBMOGQ010000083.1:0-10099 GCF_049318325.1 Flavobacterium sp.
ATGCAAAAGTAGCATAAGTTAATAACGCACCATATTTACCTGATGAACAAAGAATACAAGCCCAAATACATTGAAACCAAAGTGCTTTAGCCGGAACATCGTGTTTGTTTAATTCACCTGCACCTTTAAAGAACAAACTGTCTTTAGCCATAGCGTAAAATAATCTTCCACCTGATAAAATCAATCCGCTGTTACAACCAAATGTCGAAACCATAATCAATGCGGCCATTGCAAAAACACCAATGTTTCCCATTATCATATTGGCTGCAGCCGTACCTACTCTATCTTGAGCGGCGAACATAATTCCGTTATCAGTCACCGAACCTTCAAGAGTTCCATTTAATGGCAATAAAGCCAAATAAGCAATATTGGCCAAAATATAAATTACTGTAACTGTCAATGACCCTAGAAACAAACTTCTCGGAATATTCTTTTTTGGATCTTTGATTTCCCCGGCAATAAAAGTCACATTATTCCAAGCATCACTAGAAAACAATGAGTTAATTATTGTGGCTCCAATAGCTCCGGCCAATGCAATTCCGGTAAGTTTTGTAACTGTTACGGTTTTTGTAGTTTCATCTAAAACCGTTTTGCTTGCTTCCCATGTATTAGAAAAATTATTGGAAAAAATGTCAGTATGGAAACCAATATACAATCCAAAAGCAATTAATGCAAACAGCGCAATTAACTTGGCTGAAGTAAAAACCAACTGAATTGTTTTTCCGTTTTTGATTCCTTTGGTGTTGATATAGGTTAGTAAAACGATACAAAGCATAGCCAAAACTTGACTGTTTTTAAAAACAAAAAAGTCTCCTACCTTAAAAATTTCCTCCTGCAAAACCGGAAAGAATACGGCAGTATAATTGGCGAATGTAACGGCAACTGCTGCAATTACACCAGTCTGAATTACGGTAAAAACCGTCCAGCCATACAGAAATGAAGCCAGTTTTCCGTAAGCGCGTTGAATATAAACAAATTGCCCACCTGCAGTTGGCATCATTCCTGCCAATTCGCCATAGCTTAATGCTGCCGACATGGTCAATAATCCTGTGATTACCCAAGTTATTAAAATCCATGCGGCCGAACCTAAATCGCGTGCCATATAAACGGTTACGACAAAAATTCCGGAACCTATCATGGAACCCGCGACGATGCTAGTCGCATCTATTAATCCTAACGAACGCTTTAAATGGTGACCCGAGCCCTCTGGGCGAACTGACGTAGTATTTTCTTTTAACATGCTTTGGTTAATTGGTTGGTTAGTTTTTCAAATATAGTAAAATAGATTAAAGGCAAAAGGGATAAGGGATAAGGGATAAGCCAAAAAAACTGCTAACTGAATCTCCTATCTAAATTCTACAACTTTTTAGCTTCGTTCCAAAAAACATCCATCTCTGCCAAAGTCATATCCATTAATGGTTTTCCGAGTTCACTGGCTTTGCTTTCAAGATACATGAATCGCTTCATGAATTTTTTATTGGTACGTTCCAAAGCATCTTCGGGATTTACTTTTAGAAATCGGGCATAATTAATCATCGAGAATAGCACATCACCAAATTCGGCTTCTATTTTGTCTTGATTACCTATTGCAACTTCGTCTTGCAATTCCTGTAATTCTTCCTGCACTTTGTCCCACACCTGATGCGGTTCTTCCCAATCGAAACCAACTCCTTTTACTTTGTCCTGAATTCGGCTGGCTTTTACCAATGCAGGTAAACTTTTAGGAACACCTTCTAACACTGATTTTTTACCTTCTTTGAGTTTTAGTTTTTCCCAGTTTTGTTTTACTTCTTCTTCATCGGCTACGACAACATCACTGTAAATATGTGGATGACGATGGATTAATTTGTCACAAATATCATTGCAAACATCAGCCATATCAAAAGCGCTGGTTTCACTTCCAATTTTGGCATAAAAAACAATATGCAGCAACAAATCGCCTAATTCTTTTTTTATTTCTTGCAAATCGTTATTTAAAATGGCGTCGCCCAATTCATAAGTCTCTTCAATAGTAAGATGACGTAAACTTTCGAACGTTTGCTTTTTGTCCCACGGACAGTTGGAGCGCAAATCGTCCATTATGTCAAGTAATCTGTTGAAAGCTTCCAATTGCTGTTGACGAGTATTCATTTTTTAGTTGTTTCTGTAAAAATAAAAAAACCTATCACTGAATTCAGCAATAGGATTTATATTTATTAGAAAGTAATTAACTATTTTTTGGTTTTAGGTGATGCTTGTTTTTTAGCCTTTACTTCTTCAACCACTTGTTCTTTTATTGCATCAGCGCTCTCCACTTTCGGCTCTTCTTTCGAAACCATTCCTTTTGCCTGAAGAATATTGTACCAATTTAATAACTTTTTGATATCAGAAGCATACACTCTGTCAGCATCGTAATCTGGTAAAATCTCTTGAAAATAAGCAATTAATTTGGTGTTATCTTCTTTATGTGAAACCGATGTTGGTCCTTCATCTTCTTTGATAGCAATAGCTCGCATGATTTCAACTAATGGTTTTTCCTCTGTATAAGTATACATTGATATTTCAGAAAGCAAGCTAACATTACTACTTAATCCCACTGTAATTTTTTTTCCGTCAAGTAATGATTCAGCTAAAAAGCCAGAACGGGTTTGCAATTTCAATTCAAATAATCCTGGTTTTCCGGCAATGGCTAATATTTTTTCTACGTTCATTTTTAATTTAATTTAGGGCACAAATATATTTAATTGTAAAGTTAATAACTGTCAATTATCTTCCTTTTTTATTTGCAAATTTCATTCTATAATCTGGGAAAGCTTTGCCATCCATAATGTTCTGTAACTTCTTTTTAATCAGTGTCTTTTTTAACATCGATATTTTATCAGTAAACAAAACTCCTTCGATATGATCATATTCATGCTGAATAACACGAGCAATTAAGCCATCGAAAACTTCTGTTTTTTTAATGAAGTTTTCATCACAATATTCAATGGTTATTCTTTCGTTTCGATACACATCTTCGCGAACATCAGGAATACTTAGGCATCCTTCATTAAAACCCCATTCTTTGCCGTCTTCAAGAATCATTTTTGCATTGATAAATGTCTTTTTGAAATTCTTTAATTGCAATTGCTCCTCCTTTGTCAAATCATTACTATCACTAAAAGGCTCAGTATCGATTATAAACAAACGAATGGGTAAACCAACTTGAGGGGCGGCTAATCCAACTCCATAAGCATTGTACATTGTATCATACATATTGTCAATAATGGCAGAAAGATTAGGATAGTTGGGTGTAATTTCTTCTCCAACTTGTCGCAAAACTGGTTCACCATAACCGTAAATAGGAATAATCATTTTTGATTTTTTTTTGCAAAAATAGGTAAATTAAATCATTTTTCGTGTTAGATAATCTTGAAGTAAAATGGTAGCCGCAATTTCATCTACCAATCCCTTATTTTGACGTTGCTTCTTTTTTAATCCGCTATCAATCATGGTTTTAAACGCCATTTTAGAAGTAAAACGTTCATCAACTCTTACTATTTGCATTTCAGGAAAAGCAGTTTTAAAAGCAGCAACAAATTTTTCAATAATTGGAGTACTTTCTGATGGTTCGCCATTCATTTGCTTTGGTTCACCAATTAATACTTTTGAAACATTTTCTTTTGAAAAATAAGTAGTTAAAAAAGCTATTGCGGTTTCGGATGGAATAGTAGTCAGGCCTGAAGCAATGATTTGTAACTCGTCAGTAACGGCAATTCCGGTACGTTTTATTCCGTAATCTATGGCGAGAATTCTTGACATTTGTTTTTATTTCAAAGTTACATTAAAAATCATTTAAATAAATAATTTAAAAAAAATGCAATTATCTTTGCTAAAATTCAAAATCCATGAACAACTTACAATCCATTATTGAAAATGCTTGGGATAACCGAGAATTATTAAAAGACGAAACTACCCTAAAAACAATTAGAGAAGTAATTGCATTACTTGATGCAGGAACTTTAAGAGTTGCTGAACCAACAACCAATGGTTGGCAAGTAAATGAATGGGTCAAGAAAGCCGTTGTGATGTATTTCCCGATTCAGAAAATGGAAACTTGGGAAGCCGGAATTTTTGAATATCACGATAAAATGTTGCTAAAAACCGGATATGCCGAAAAAGGAATCCGTGTAGTTCCTCCAGCAACAGCTAGATATGGCGCTTACATTTCTAAAGGGGTAATTTTAATGCCAAGTTATGTAAATATTGGTGCTTATGTTGATGAGGGAACTATGGTTGATACATGGGCAACCGTGGGAAGTTGTGCCCAAATTGGCAAAGATGTTCATCTTTCAGGTGGAGTTGGAATTGGTGGTGTTTTAGAACCATTACAAGCCGCACCAGTTATCATTGAAGATGGTGCTTTTATAGGTTCACGTTGTATTGTTGTTGAAGGTGTTCGAGTAGAAAAAGAAGCGGTACTTGGAGCTAATGTTTGTCTGACAGCATCAACAAAAATAATTGACGTCACAGGAAGCGAACCTAAAGAATATAAAGGTTATGTACCAGCTCGATCTGTAGTCATTCCGGGTAGTTATACCAAATCTTTCGCCGCAGGAAATTATCAAGTGCCATGTGCTTTAATCATTGGAACACGCAAACCATCAACTGATTTGAAAACATCGCTTAACAATGCTTTGAGAGAGTATGATGTAGCGGTGTAATCCGATAATTTTTTATATTATAAAATCTATGAACGTATTGCTTGTTTAGCAAGTTCATAGATTTTTTTTATTTGGTTTTCCTGGAGATAATTTTCAATGATATGGTTTCGTCCTTTGATACCCATTTCTTTTGCTTTTTCAGGATTTTCCAGAAGTTGAATCATAAAATCCGCCATTCCATCTTCATCTTTTTCAGGAACTAAAAACCCTGTTTCACCATGAATGACAGCTTGTTTTATACCTCCATGTAACGTGCTAACGACAGGAAGCCCTGATGCACTTGCTTCTAAAACACCTACCGGAGTTCCTTCCATATCACCGTTTGGAGCGGTAATGGAATGCTGAACAAAAGCTAAAGATGTTTTCATTAAATTAGAAACTTGTTCCGAATTAAGTATTCCGGTAAAAACTACTGAGTTATTTATATGCAATTCATCTACTAGTTTTTCACATTTTTCAAAAAGATCTGATTTTCCACCAACCATCACTAATTTTGTGTCCGGAAACTTTTGCAGCACTTTAAAAAATGCTTTTATAGTATGTAATGGTCCTTTTTTTTCTGTAAATCGACCTACTGCAATAAAATTCTTTCTCTCTACAGTACTCTCTTCAGGTTTAAATTTAGCAGAATTCACACCACACGGAATCACTCGTATTTTATCTTCATTTGCTCCTAAAGCTATCAATTTTTGCTTCATATCCTGAGAAACAGGAAGAATATAGGAAGCGTAGTCAAAAAGTTTTTTGTATTCGTTGCGGTATTCGTTTATCAGTTTAACATCTGTAGCATCATGCCCATGAAAAATAACAAGTAAAGGAATGTTCAGGCTTTTGCAAACAGGCATAAGATGTGAAGCCGGCATTCCGTAATTTGCCAAAACAACATCAATTTTATTATCGATAAGGTATTTTTTTACACTGTAATTCCCAAAGTAATTATTCCTTCCGACAAATCCTTTTAAAACTTTATGTAGCAGCCAGAATAACTTCGAATTCAATAATTTACCATCTTCCTTTTTTTCGGGAAGCCGTCCACTATAAATGGCATAAACTGCTGCCAGTTTTGAAAATTCAGCAATTTGGTCCCGAATAAAAGTTTCGGAGTACGCATTCCGACTCGAACGGGTAATACAAATACGCATAGTGCAATTTTATTGTGTTAAAAAATCAGTAGCTTAATTTAATTCATTCTCATTTTGTCTAAAAAGACATTTAACGAATTGATACTTTCCCCATGTACATGTAAAATAGTATCATAAACTGAATTACTCAAATCGCTGAAATCATTTAAAAAAGTATCAAATTTAGTTGCAACTTCTTCTGTTGTCTCATTAAAATCGACAGTATAATCTTGATAACCTAAATATTCGTAGCAATACTTACCTTTGATTTCATAGCTGATATTAAATGCAGGTGTGCCATTAATAAGAGAAAGTATACACATATGCAATCGGGTTCCAACAACAAAAGTATATCTCGAATTAAGCAAATCCATCAACTCAAAAAAAGTATAAAACTGAGAATCGACATTTACTCTATTTTGATAACTATCATTTTTCTTAATAATCAATTCTTTTATTATTGAAGCCGTTTTTGAGTCGTCGACATAATTCTCAACACCTTGACAGGTAGAAATAAACTCCACATCAAATCCTCTTTCCAATACCTTTTCAGCAATAGTCTGCATCATCTCATAATAAAGATTCATGTTTCTGTTGTCATGTTTCCATGAACGCACTGAGATGGCAACTAATTTTGAATTCTTGGCTGTTGATTTTCTTGGTTTTAAAAGAAAAGCAGCATCTTTTGTCTGTAATATTTTTGAACTTGGCAAGGCGGTTTCAGCACATATTCTGGAATAGTTATCTCTAACCAATAACATATCAATATTTTTTCCGTATTCAGATAAAAGATTGGTATCACGTTGATTTAAAGGCCCTATTGATTGTGAATAAACAGCTGTTTTTTTATTACTATTTTTGGCTGCTACTAATGGTAACAAACATTTTTTTAATCCGTAATACGAATTCATATAGCCACCCGGACTTCCAATATAAACGTCAAAATTTTTATAGTTATTATTTACAAAATAATTCAGTTTTAAAAAAAATCTTTTAAAAAAAGTAGCATTTACAGGAAGCTTATAATCCAACAATTCTCTTAGTAATGGAAGTTGTGGATATTTGCTTTTCAAGAATTTGTAATGAAAAGTTGCTATAGACACTTCGTAACCTTTATTTTCAAGAACCTGTAGCAATGCAACTACCAGAGCCATATCTCCGTTGTTGACAGCGTATGCGTTTGTTATTAAAATTCTATTTTTATTTGTCATAGATGTTGTTAATTACTTTTTATTTTATGGATGCTTAATTCCATAATTTGTCCAAACTGCCTTTTCGTTTTTCGTTTTTTCCCGTATTGCTTTGTTTTTCTCCCAGGTTTCTTTGTTGACATAACCACGTTTGTGATCCAAATGCACGCAAATAGCGGAATATCTAATTTGTTTTGACTTCAAGCCTTTATTAAATAGTCGCTCCCCAAGTTCTCGGTCTTGACCACCATATTGCATTTCCTGATTAAATCCATTAATTGCAAATAAATCCTTTTTCCATCCTGAAGCATTGTGACCATTCCAAGAAGCATTAGTTGGCGTTATAAAATTTAGGATTTTACTCAATAAGCCAAAAGTGATAAATTTAATGTTCTTAAAACTAGTTTTTAATCCTATTGATTTTAACCATTGCAAATCAAAACAACGCTGATAAATAATATCTTCTTTGGTAATGGCTTTTGAAATATCCATCGGCAATTTGTAATAACCGCCGGAAAGGAAATAACCTTCTTCTCTGTATTTCAAATGAACTTCAACAAAATCCTCTCTGGGAATACAATCACCATCAGTAAAAATCAAATAATCAGAATTGGAAGCTATAATCGCTTTGTTCAGAATTTGCGACTTTTGAAAACCATTATCTTCATGCCAAACATGGATTATCGGAATGGAAATTTCGGAACGTAATCTGTCAATTAATACTTTAGTAGCTTCTCGTGAACCATCATCGGCAATAATAATTTCAAAATATTTGAACGTTTGCACGCTAAAACCAATGATGGTTTTTTCGAGCCAATCTTCTGAATTATAAGTACTAAAAATAACGGATGCTGTCATGCTACAAAATTACATTTTATTTTAATGTTTATCTATTCCCGTTTCTATTCGGGTAATTTTATTCTTTTTATTGAATTTTCGAACTTCAAGATTATTGGCTACATTTTCGTCATTAGCATAACCTCGGGCATGATCTAAATGTAGGCAAATAGCACTGTAGCGAATTTGTTTTGAAAACAATCCCAAATTGAACAACCTCTCGCCCATTTCCCTGTCCTCACCACCATAATCCAACAATTCATTAAAACCATTTATGGCTAAAATATCCGATTTAAATCCGGAAGAATTATGGCCATTCCAAGAACGTTTTGTTGGTGTTACCCAATTCATAAAAGCAGTAAAATAGCGATTATGAACAAGTTTAGATATTTTAAAATTGAGTTTTAATCCTTGCTTTTTAAGCCACCAAACATCGAAACATTTTTGAGTAAGAATATCGTCATCCGTAATAGCTTTTGAAATCATCATCGGAAGTTTAAAATAACCGCCTGAAAGGAAATAACCTTTTTCTTTTTCTTTAAGGTGATTAGCAACAAAATCCTTCCTCGGAATGCAATCGCCATCAGTAAATAGTAAATAATCGGAATTCGATTTTAGAATGGCCTGATTAAGAATTTTACATTTTCTGAAACCTTTATCTTCATGCCAGACATGAAGAATCGGATATATAAATTTGTCTTTAAATGATTCTACGACTGCTTTTGTTTTATTAGTCGAGCCATCATCAGCAATGATAATCTCAAAATCATTTTCAGTTTGAATAGTATAGCCAAGCAACACCTTGTGCAACCATTCTTCTGAATTGTAAGTCGAGATAATTATAGACAACTTCATACTTCACAAACTTAAAGAAATAATTGGATTTTCAATTAAATATATATCATCCTTTTTGGATTTCAAAAAAACAATTTTTAACTTTTAATTTAGTTTCTTTGTGATTGTAAAAAAAAATTAAATCTCTACAAAAATTGACAGGTCTTAATTTATCTAACTTATGAAATTACTTGTAATCCAAATTAAAATGATTGGCGATGTTTTGGCGAGCACAGTAATTTGTGAAACACTAAAAAAAAATTATCATGACGCTGAAGTTCATTATCTAATTCAAAAAAATACTTATGCTGTTGTCGAGAATAATCCTTTTATTGATAAGGTGATCTTCTTTAATCCAAAACAACATAAAGGGCTTATTAACTTATATAAATTGGGAAATGAACTAAAAAAAGAAAATTATGAAATTGTAATAGATGCTTACGGAAAGTGGAGCAGTGTTTTACCAATGTTTTTTTCAGGGGCAAAGCATAGAGTAGGACGATATAAATGGTATTTTCATTTTATGTACACCGAAAAAATACGTTCACATTATTCAGTCAACGGAGCAGCCAATTCATTCAGACTCTTTTTAGCTCAAAAAGCATTAAAAAAAGAAATTGATATCATCTTTCCCAAAATTTATCTTACACAGGAAGAAATTTTAAAAGCAAAACTGGAAATTCAAAATAATTTTGATGCATCAAAACCCATTTTTATGATTAGTGTTTTAGGTAGCCAAAGGACAAAAAGCCTTCCACCTAAAAATATGGCTGAAATAATAGATAAAATTGCAGGATACAAAGATGTAAAATTGGTTTTTAATTATATTCCTAGTCAACTTAAAGAAGTAAAATTAATTTATGATTTATGCTTGCCTGAAACCCAAACCAAAATCAATATGTCTTACTATGCAAAAAATTTGAGGGATTTCATTGTGTTTTTATCACAATGTGACGCCTTAATAGGAAATGAAGGTGGAGCTACTAATATTTCAAAAGCAATTTCGATCCCGACATTTATTATATTCAGTCCCTGCATAAGAAAAGAATCCTGGGATATTTTGGATGATAGCAATAAAAATATCCATATTCATTTAAAAGATTATTATCCCGAAATTTATAAAAACCAGCATCCAAAAAAACTAAAAAAAAAAATAAATGTTTTGTATGACATGCTAAATTTATCTCTCTTTAAAGACAAATTGTTAGATTTTATAAATGAAATTACAATAAATTTCGAAAAATAAATTTTAAAAAACAACAATGGATGTAAATTCTGAAGTACACAACGCCTTCGAAGTCATAAAAAACGGCGGCATAATCCTTTACCCTACTGATACCGTTTGGGGAATTGGTTGTGATGCTACCAATGTGGAAGCAGTGAAAAAGATTTACGCTTTAAAACAACGAGATGATTCAAAAAGCATGATTGTGTT
>NZ_JBMOGQ010000084.1:0-10042 GCF_049318325.1 Flavobacterium sp.
CATAACCAACTTCTGAAATTTTTATTCTAGAAACATAGCCATCGGCAGAAGCGAAAACGAATAAACCTTCTTTTTTCTGAGTTTTAAAATCAAAACCTGCATGGATATGATTGGGACGCAATTCTCCAAAATTACCTGAAAGCTGTAATGGAATATCGAGTGGTGAACGAAAATAATCCTTAGGATATTGGATTTGTCCAAATGAATAAATTGAAAATAATAAAACAATACAAAAAAATCTCATAAAAAATTGTTTATGCTAATGTAATGAAAAGTGCGTAAAAATTTACAGAATAACTATTTTTATAACTACTTAAAAAACAATTTATTATAATTTCATCTTAAATTTGCGATAAATAATTAGTAAAAATATTGCGCAAACAAAATAGAATCCTAACTTTGTGAAGTAAGTAATGAATAAAATATTTCATGAGTGAAATTGCAGAAATAATTGATTCTGTTGAAAGTAGAATAACGAAACTTTTTACTAAAATAAATAGTTTAGAGCAGGGTTCTGTTTCATTGAAAGAGGAATTAGTTAAAGCTGCTGCAGTAATTCAAAAACAATCGGATGAGATTGCCGCTTTGAAATCGGAATGCGAATCACTCAAAATAGCTAATTCATTATTAGGCGGTGAAGAAAATAAAAGAGATACAAAACTTAAAATAAATTCATTAATCCGAGAGATAGATTACTGTATAGCGCAGTTATCAGACTAAAAACATGGATGAAAAGCTTAAAATAAAATTATCAATTGCAGACAGGGTTTATCCGTTAACGGTTGACATGTCACAAGAAGAAGGACTGCGAAGTGCTTCCAAAAAAATTGATGCGATGATTAAGCAATTCGAAGAAAACTATGCTGTTCGCGACAAACAAGATGTATTGGCCATGTGTGCTTTACAGTTTGCTTCGCAAGTAGAACAAAAAAAAGTTGACAGTTCCATTGACAGTAAAGATCTTGAACGATTGAAAAAGATTAATGATTTAGTAGCAGATTATCTCGAAAAGAAATAACGTTCTTATCACATAGGATTACAATACCGCCTACATTAGATTTTAATTGGTAAACTCAACACTAACAAATTAGAATGAGCGAATCGTCGTTACTAAAGCACGCCACTTTATTGTGGATCCTTGACCAACGAGTTAGCTCAAAACTTGTCTTTTCGAGTTTATGCATTCACCTAATGTAGGCTTTTTTTATATATAAACACAAACAAAAAAAAATGGAAACAATACTAATTATAGTTGCGCTTACAGGAGGAGTTGCTGGAGGTTTTGGAATTGCAAAATTCCTTGAAAAGAGTAATATCTCCAACTTGGTTAAAAATGCTAAAAAAGAAGCTGCATCAATTTTAAAAGATGCCAATCTTGAAGCTGAAAATATCAAGAAAGACAAGTTATTACAGGCAAAAGAAAAGTTTTTAGAATTAAAATCTGAACACGAGCAGGAAATTTTAAACAAAGACAAACGCATTGCTGAAATAGAAAAAAGAACTCGTGATAAAGAATCACAAGTTTCAAGTGAATTAGCAAAAGCTAAAAAAATAAACGACGATTACGAAGCCAAAACAACTGAATACACTTCAAAAATTGAGTTATTAGACAGAAAGCAGCAAGAGATCGAAAAGCTTCATAAAAGCCAGGTGCAACAACTTGAGGTCATTTCAGGTCTTTCTGCTGAAGATGCCAGAGAACAATTGGTAGAAAGCTTAAAAGCGGAAGCCAAAACTAAAGCCATGTCGCATATTCAGGATACGATTGAAGAAGCAAAATTAACAGCACAACAAGAAGCTAAAAAAGTCATCATTAACACTATTCAACGTGTTGGAACGGAAGAAGCCGTTGAGAATTGTGTTTCTGTTTTCAATATTGAATCAGATGATGTTAAAGGTAGAATCATTGGTCGTGAAGGTAGAAACATCCGTGCACTTGAAGCAGCAACGGGAGTTGAAATTATTGTGGATGACACACCAGAAGCTATCATCCTTTCTTGTTTTGACCCTGTGAGAAGAGAAATTGCTCGTTTGTCATTACACAAATTAGTAACTGACGGTAGAATTCACCCAGCTCGAATTGAAGAAGTTGTGGCTAAAACAACCAAACAAATTGATGACGAAATCATTGAAGTTGGTAAGCGTACCGTAATCGATTTAGGAATTCATGGTTTGCATCCTGAGTTAATTAAAGTGGTTGGTAGAATGAAATACCGTTCCTCTTACGGACAAAACTTATTACAACACTCGCGTGAGGTTTCTAAACTTTGTGGAATCATGGCAGCTGAATTGGGCTTGAATGTTAAATTAGCCAAACGTGCCGGTTTACTTCACGATATAGGGAAAGTACCTGATGCAGAAAGTGATTTACCACACGCGCTATTAGGAATGCAATGGGCAGAGAAATTCGGAGAAAAAGAAGAAGTTTGCAACGCCATTGGAGCGCATCACGATGAGATTGAAATGAAATATTTAATCTCTCCAATTATTCAAGTTTGTGATGCAATTTCCGGAGCAAGACCAGGCGCTAGACGTCAAGTTCTTGATTCTTATATACAACGATTAAAAGATTTAGAAAATATAGCTTTTGGATTTAATGGCGTTAAAAATGCTTATGCAATTCAAGCCGGACGTGAACTTCGTGTAATTGTTGAAAGTGAAAAAGTTAGCGATGAAAATGCGGCTAGTCTTTCTTTTGAGATTTCACAAAAAATTCAAACAGAAATGACTTATCCTGGTCAGGTTAAAATCACGGTTATTCGTGAAACCAGAGCGGTGAATATAGCCAAGTAAAATTTATACTGATATTTTTAAAAAAAGACTTGTCCCAAATGATGAGTCTTTTTTTATGCCTTTCTGGGATGAAAGGAATTGATGATTTGAGTCAAATGTTTTCGGTCTAAATGCACGTAAATTTCTGTAGTAGTAATAGATTCGTGCCCAAGCATCATTTGAATAGAACGCAAATCGGCACCGTTTTCAAGTAAATGTGTAGCAAATGAATGTCTTAGTGTATGTGGACTTATATTTTTCTGCAAATTGATCTTTATTGCCAACGTTTTGATGATTGTAAAAATCATAGCACGGGTAAGTTGTTTTCCCCTTCGGTTTAAAAAGAGTGTATCTTCAAAACCTTTTTTAATATCAAGATGATTTCTGATTGTGTTTCTGTATAACTCAATGTACTTCTGCGTCGACTTGGCTATAGGAACAAATCGCTGTTTGTTACCTTTTCCGGTTATCTTAATAAATCCCTCATCAAAAAACAAATCCGAAATTTTTAAAGATGTGATTTCCGAAACTCGTAGACCACAACCATACAAAGTTTCAAGTATGGCTCTGTTTCTTTCGCCCTCAGGAGTTGACAAATCAATAGCAGCAATCAAATTATCAATATCGTCAATGGAAAGTGTGTCAGGAAGTTTTCTACCTAATCTTGGTGCTTCAATTAGCTCCATTGGATTATCAGGGCGATAATCTTCAAATATAAGATACGAGAAAAAACTTTTTAGCCCGGAAATAATTCTAGCTTGCGAACGGGCATTCACTTCTTTGGAAACAGCATATATAAACTGTTGAATAGTTTCTTCATTTATTTTCTCTGGAGAAATGGTTATTTTGTTTTCATTTAAAAAAGCACACAATCGCTCAAAATCAAAGCTGTAATTAGCAATGGTGTTTTTAGATAAGCCTCTTTCTATTTTTAGATAGGATTGAAAACTTTTGATATAACTGTTCCAGTTCATAAGACAAAGAAACGAAAAGTAGGGTTATAAAAAAACCGCACCAATGGCGCGGTTATAATATTAGTTTAATATAGAATTAGAATTTATATCCAACACCAATTAATAAAACATTTGTTTTAACTTCGCCTGTTAGACCAATTGAATATCTTGGTTCAACAAAGAAATTATCAGTAATATCATAAGAACCACCTAAATCTAGACCAAAAACTGTCTTATCAACAACTTCTGATTCTAAACTATAAAATAAAGACGGACCTGCTAATAAATTAATTTTTTCTGCAACATTGTATTTAAATAACACCGGTACTGACAATGTACTTACACTACCGCCATTTGCTGAAAATGTGTGATAATTTAAACCAGGTTGCAAAACTAATTTATCTGCTAAACTAAATTCAACCAAACCACCTAGAAAAAATCCAGAAGCAGATCCACCACCATCACTTGAGGCTGAATTGAAACCACCTTTTACTCCAAATTTCATGTCTTGTGCATTGGCAAAAGTTGCAATTAAAACAACTGCCATAGTTAAAATAATTTTTTTCATGTTTTTTAATTTTTTAAAATTAGTTATGACAAATCTAATAATCTTTTTTTTACATCAAAAATATATGCTGTTTTTTTTTAATTTTTAACAGGAATAATTTTAAAACTTAATCAAAAAAAACCGCGCCAAAGGCGCGGTTTTAAAAATATTTTTTACAATTATTAGAAGTGTAAAGCGAAACCAACACATAATTGTAAAGCGCTGTCTGCTGCAGCATCTTTATTCATAGTGCTGTTATAACGGATACCTGGCTCAATAGAAACATTTTCTCCTAAGAATACAGCATATCCAGCTTGTAACCCTAAATAAGAAGGCGTTTCACTTCCTACTTTGTATACATCACCTGATGCTCCAGTATAATCAACTTGTACTGGGATATTACCCATAATGTAGTATTTTGCTCCGATTTTGTATGCAAAACCTCCAACATTACCAGTACCATCATCGCTAGAGTTGTAACCTAAACCAAGTTTGATAGCTAAGTTATCCATAATAAAATAACCTCCTTCAGCACCAATTGACATTTTTTTCAAATCTCCTTGAGAAGAATAACTTAAACCGGTATTAGCACTAGCAATTGTACCAAATCCAGTGTTAGCCTCGATTAACCATTTCCCTTTAGAAGTTTGAGAACCACTTGATTCTTTTTTGTCTTGTGCATTAGCAAACGATAAAGCGAATACTGCAGCAACTGTTAAAATAATTTTTTTCATGTTTGTTTTAATTTTAAATATTAATTAGGCAAATATAACATTGTTTGATTACAATAAAAATAAAACATTAAAAAAATTAAACCAATTATTTAATTTATCTTTTGTTTATTTAAGATAGGAGTAAAAAATGTTAATTACAATAGAGTTGCAAACTTTTAGTAGACAGAATATTTAAGGCCTTATGATGTAACTTAAAAAAATAAAAAGAATATAACCTGTTGGGGAAAATTTATATCTAATGTACAAAAGTAGCTTAAATATTATTTATTAATGGATATTAACTCCTCCTAAATACATAATAATGGATGAACTCTGATCTAGCTGAGCGACAATCCCTAATCCTTTTCCAAAACATACATAATCGTAAGTCCCATCTGTATCTGTAACTTTTACTTTCAGCAAGTTATTATAGGAGCAGGTTGGTGTAGTTAATGAAAAATTCAAAGAAACGACCTGCCATTGTTGTTCTTGACGTATCCACGATTGGTTTACAACAGGGTTATTTGGCAAATACAACCAACTTGAATCAGTTGCTGGGTCGTATTCATACAAATCTCCATTAGAATTACGATACCCATAAATCCAACAAAAATCATTGAAATTTGTCAGAATCGTTCCTCCTACAAATCTGGAAGTAAAATATGTGTTGCCATTTATGACTGTATCATCAACCATACGAACTCGAAAATTTGTTGTTTGTCCTAGTACATCTATGAAAAAATTCCATTCGTCAGACAACTCAGTAGGATACCAATAAGGACATCCACTTGCACCTCGACAAGGATCTGTTGTTGCACAATCACTTGAATTTGGGTTAGAATTATTGGAATTATCATTACTACATCCATTTAAAGAAATAAATGCAATAATAAAAAGGATGAATTTTAAAATATGTTTCATTTGGAAGATTATTTATTAGTGATAATTTATGTTATTAAATCATAAGCAAATACCTTATTTTACGTTTAATCTAGAGTAAAACAAAATAAAAATTAAGTATATAATAAATAGCAGAAAAGGTATTGGTTAGTTAAAAAAAAAGCCCCTGTTAAACAGAGGCTCTCTTGAATAAATTTAAGATTAGAATCTCCATCCAAGTCTAAAAGCTGGCAATACGTTTGGTTGAACTTTAAATTCAGTTGTTCCATCACCACCATCAGGCTTAGTGTTTAAAATAGCAACACCATAGTTGATTTCACATCCTAAATAGATATTAGGCATAATGTAATAATCAAAACCTGTAAACAATTGAGCAGACAAACCTAGAGTTGTTTGTTTTGCAGTACCAGGAGTAAGTGGATCACCAGTAATTGGATCAAAAGTTCCAGCTACACCAGCTGTACTTTGAAATCCGATATTACCTTCATATCCCCAGTAAGTAGATAATCTCTCAGCACCTTTCATGTGGTTTTCAACACCAACTCCTAAAGCTACAGTAAAAGCAGTATCTGCACCTTCTGCGCCAGAATTAGAGATAGACACATTACCAGTATATCTCATAGCTTTTGTTTCACTCATAAATTTTCTTGCTCTTATTCCAGGAATGTTACTTCCATAAAAATTTGGCAATGAGAACATTGATGATGCTGCGCCAGCAATGTTAGGTGAAAATGACAATTCGAACTGAAGACTTCCTGCAGATGGTTTAGTGAAAGTTCCAGCATCAGTTTTAATTTGTGCGTTAGCAAACGACAAAACGAATACTGCAGCAACTGTTAAAATAATTTTTTTCATGTTTGTTTAATTTTAATATTAATAATGGGTCAAATTTAAAGTAATCTAATTCAATCATCCAAATTTAAAATTGGAGTTATCAACAAGTTTATTAACAATAAATAACATTAATTCACTGAAAAACATAGTTTTAATGTTTTTAAATGTTTTATAAATTTAAACAGTGTTAAAAGAAAATATGCTTTTTTAGTTCATTTAAAAGAATAGTACTACGAATATTGCAGTTTTTAGACTTAAAAAAGAACCCAAAAAGGACTTGATTTTGAAAAAAACATAATATCATAAGTAAATATCATTATTTTTATTGTCTAAATAACCCGAAAGCATAAAAAAGAAATGAAAATAATCATAATTAACGGCCCAAACTTAAACTTGCTAGGAAAACGTGAACCTGAAGTATATGGCAACATCACTTTCGATACTTTTTATGAAAAATTGAAAAAGAGCTATCCAAACATTATATTTTCTTATTTTCAAAGTAATATAGAAGGAGAGCTAATTGATAAAATACAGGAAGTTGGGTTTACTTATGATGGCATCATTCTTAATGCTGCCGCTTACACACATACATCCGTTGGTATTGGCGATGCGGTAAAAGCAATTACAACTCCGGTGATTGAAGTGCATATATCCAATACCTTTTCAAGAGAGACTTTTCGTCATCAATCTTTTATTTCACCAAATGCCAAAGGAATTATAATAGGTTTTGGCTTTAAGAGTTATGAATTGGCGTTGCAATCTTTTTTAGTTAATCAATAAAATCTCTGTGAATCTCTGTGAATCTCTGTGAATCTCTGTGAATCTCTGTGAATCTCTGTGTAATAAAAAAATTTATGAAAAAAATTACTTCTCTCCTATTTATATTAATTTCCCTCAATTGCTTATCCCAAATAAAAGGAACCGTAACTGATGTCAAAGGAAATCCATTAGCATTTGTAAACATATTTGAAGAGAATACCTATAATAGCACTACCTCTAATGAGCAAGGAAAATTTGAATTAAATATCAAAATCCCAGGAAACCATAATATCATATTTCAATATTTAGGGTATAAAACAATTAAACAAATTGTTGATTTAGATAAAACCCCAATCTTACTTGATGTTATGATGCAGGAAGAAAACATCACATTAAAAGAAGTTATCATAAATCCGAAAGATAATCCCGCGAATGAGATTATCAGAAACGCCATTAAAAACAAAAAAGAAAACTCTGAAAAAACTGCTCGTTTCAAAGCCGATTTTTATTCCCGTGGAATTATTCGATTGAAGGATGCGCCAAAAACCATCATGGGACAAAAGTTTGATTTCTTTGATGAAATACTAGACTCCACCCGAAGCGGAATCATTTACTTGTCGGAAACGGTTTCGAAGATTGCCTTTCAAAAACCGGATAAAATGAAAGAAGTCATCGTGGCTTCTAAAGTAAGTGGAAAAGATAATGGTTTTAGTTTCAATAGTGCGGCTTCGGTGAATTTTGATTTTTACGAAAACTATCTTCCGTTTGAGATTAATGTTGTTTCTCCTATTGCAGATAATGCATTCAACTATTATAAGTACAAATTTGAAGGTTCTTTTTTTACCGAAAATCGTCAACAGATTAATAAGATAAAAGTTATTCCTCGCCGCGAGACCGAACCGGTTATGGAAGGCTACCTATATATAGTAGATGACTCTTACGCAATTTATGCCACAGATTTATCCATAAAAGGTAACCAGATGCAGTCTCCAGCTATAGACAAACTGACATTGAAACAGAGTTACAGTTACAATTCTAATAATAAAATTTGGGTTAAAAACACTCAGACACTTGACTTTATAGCTGGTTTACTTTCCATTAAAGTCAATGGGCGATTTACGTATGTCTATTCTAATTTTGAATTTGAGAAACAGTTTGATAAAAAAACATTCACCAATGAAATTCTATCTTTTCAGGAAAACGCCAATAAAAAGGAAGATTCGTTTTGGAATACTATTCGCCCTGTTCCTTTGACAGAAGAAGAATCAACTGATTACACTAAGAAAGATATCTTGCAAACCAAAAAGAAATCAAAAGTATATTTAGATTCGATTGATGCAAAACGCAACAAATTTAAAGTGATGGATATTTTAAATGGCTATAGCTATAATAACTCTTTTAAAAAATGGTCATTGGATTATGACGGACCATTGAAGTCAATCTCTTTCAATACGGTTCAAGGCTATAGAATCAATGCCGGTTTGTCTTATACCAAACGTGATGAAGATAAAAGAACGTTTACTAGAATTAGTTCCCGATTTGATTATGGCTTTTCAGAAGAAAAAATAAGAGCCACAGCCAACTATACTCATAAATTCAACAACACTAATAATAGTTTGTTGATTTTTAATGGTGGAAGTTCCGTAGCTCAATTTAACGGAAGTAATCCTATTTTAAATATTGTAAATAGTGTTAGCACCTTGTTTTTCAAAAACAACTTCATGAAATTGTATGAAAAGAATTTTGTTTCGGGCTTTTTTGGAAGGGAGATTGTCAATGGTTTTTATATGAATATCTGTGCCGAATACGCTGAACGAAAACCTTTATACAACACTACGGATTATACCGTTATAAAAAGTGATGATTTATACACATCCAACAATCCACTTGATCCAAACGATGAAACATCTGCAGCTATAAGCAAACATAATTTGTTTAAAACTAATGTACTGATGCGTTTTAATTTTGGTCAAAAATACATAAGTCGTCCTGACGGAAAATACAATATTCCGAATGATGATTACCCCTCTTTGTCTTTAGGTTATGAAAAAACATTTGCTGCAACTGATAAAAATTATGAATATGATTTTGTGGCTGCGCGGGTAAATTATGATGTGACTTTAGGCAACAAAGGAACCTTACAAATGGCTTTCAAAGGTGGTAAATTCTTCAATGCTGACAATATTTCATTTGTTGATTACAAACATTTCAATGGCAATCAAACCCACATTGGGCAATCTGAAAGTTATACTAATGAATTTAATTTGTTGCCTTATTACGCTGCAAGCACCAAAGATAGTTATAACGAAACTCATATTGAACACAATGACAAAGGTTATTTTATGAATAAAATTCCGTTATTAAAATACTTGAAATCACAATTGGTGTTGGGTTTTCACAACTTAGCTGTTCCCGACCGAAAACCGTATCAGGAATTCTCACTTGGATTAGACAATCTTGGATTTGGAAAATACCGATTGTTCAGATTGGATTATGTTCGTTCGTATCAAAACGGTTATCAGGGTGATGGAGTTATCTTTGGTTTGAAGTTTTTGAATATGTTG
>NZ_JBMOGQ010000085.1:0-10006 GCF_049318325.1 Flavobacterium sp.
TTCTTTATTGGTTTTGTAGAAATATTTAGATACTAAACCTGCTAAATCGGGATTTTCAATATATTCTTCTTCGGTAAATAAAGCTTGACATTCTGCTTTTACCACTGTAAATTTTTCGCCTCTTTCACTTTTTCCTGAAGCTTCCTGTGCGATAGCGTAACATTTGTCATAACCTGCTGCTTTTACTTTTTTGTAAACTGCTTCATCTTCTTTCTCGCCCTCATAAGTACGAATTTCTTTTTTTCCGAACGCTTCCTGTAAACGCAATTGTGCTTGAATTTGAACTTTGATAGCTTCGTGGGCAAATTTGATAGCTTCGACCATTTCGTGTTCGGAAATCTCTTTCATTTCACCTTCAACCATGGCAACCGAATCCATCGAAGCTCCAATCATCATGTCGATATCAGATTTTTCTAGATCGGCTCTACTAGGGTTAATTACAAATTTTCCGTCAATACGCGCTACACGTACTTCAGAAATCAGGTTGTAAAAAGGAATATCAGAAACCGCCAATGCTGCTGAAGCAGCTAATCCTGCCAATGCATCTGGCATCACTTCTTCATCGTGCGACATCAACTGAATCATTACTTGTGTTTCAGCGTGATAATCATCCGGGAAAAGTGGGCGTAAAACGCGGTCTACCAAACGCATAGTTAAAACTTCGCTGTCGCTTGGACGCGCTTCTCTTTTGAAAAATCCGCCCGGGAATCGTCCAGCTGCGGCAAATTTTTCACGGTAATCTACCGTTAATGGTAAAAAGTCAACACCAGGGTTTGATGTTCTAGCGGATACAGCCGTAGCTAATAACATGGTGTCGCCACAACGTACTACTACAGAACCGTCTGCCTGTTTTGCTAATTTACCTGTTTCGATTGTGATAGTTCTTCCATCACCTAAATCGATTGTTTCTTGGGTTACTTTTGGAATCATAAAATTTAATTCGTTTTTTTAAACAATTAGGTTAGTTGTGTTGTAGTTGTTGTAGTTGTTTGTAACCCAATGAAAAACCGAAACTTTTCTTATTTTTATTCTAAAAAAAAAGAGGCGCGTCGGCACCTCTTTTATATTGACTATTTTCTAATATTCAATTCTTTGATAATCTCACGATATCTGTTGATGTCTTTTTTCTTCAAGTAGTCAAGAAGCGATCTTCTTTTACCTACTAAAAGTACCAACGAACGCTCAGTATTGTAATCATGACGATTTTTTTTCAAGTGCTCTGTTAAGTGAGAGATTCTAAATGTGAACAATGCAATTTGTCCTTCTGCAGATCCTGTGTTTTCTGCTTTTCCTCCGTGTTTAGCGAAGATTTCTGCTTTAACTTCATTAGTTAAGTACATGCTAATATTATTTAAATGATTATTATGTATGAATTAAGATTTTCTCAATTCGTGCGCAAAGGTAAAAATAATTACGACCCGAGCAAAATAAATCCAATTTATTTTGGGAACTGGCGAAGCAGTTACGAATTACGAATTATTTTTAAAATAATTTAGCAACTTCCTGGTTTACAAATTCTAAAAAGCGTTCGTCTGTTTCTGTAAACGGATTGATAACATGGCTATCGATGTCAATTTGTCCAATATTAATTCCGTCAACAAAAAGTGGTACCACAATTTCTGATTTTACTGTAAAACTACAAGCAATATAATTGTCCTGAGCAGCAACATCTGGCACAACGAAGTTGGCATTAGATTCTGCGACCTGTCCACAGATTCCTTTTCCGAATGGAATAACCGCATGTTCAGTTTCGGCTCCTACATACGGACCAAGATGCAGCGTTTTGTTTTCGAGATTCGCAAAATAAAAGCCGACCCAATTATAATAATCCACATTGTCCGATAGGAACTGACATAGGTTTTTAAGTTTTACATCTCTTTCTGTTTTTTCAGCAAGAATAGCTGTGATCTGCGGTTTTAAGCTTTCAAAATTCATAGTTTGTTATTGTGACAATTTATCTGTGTAAATCTGTGAAATCAGTGTTCAATTTTATTTTTTGCAAATGTAACGACTGCACTTTTTTATTTTATATAAATTTGTTAAAAATTATCTTTTGAAAAATCTGCTACTGCAATACAAACCTTTTTTACTTTTTCTCGGAAAATTTATTGTCAGTTATTTGATTTTGACCCTGATTTATCAAACCTATCTGAATTGTTTTGACGCTAAAAATGCTGAAGTAGATTCTTTCACTGAATTAGTAGCTAATCAGTCAAAAACTGTTTTGTCTTGGTTTGATTCGAATTCTTTTACTATGCCACATCTTAGAGAACCAAGTGTGAAATTATTCTACAAAGGCAAATATATTTCCCGAATTATTGAAGGTTGCAACGCTTTAAGTGTGATTATTTTATTTATATCATTTGTAATTGCGTTTACTGGAAAATTAAAAAAAACGTTGCTTTTTATACTTTTTGGCATCATTCTAATTCACATTTTAAATATTGGTCGAATTGCACTTTTGTGTATAGCACTTTATAATTTTCCGGAATATGAGCATTTGTTACATGGTGTGGTTTTCCCGTTAGTGATTTATGGGGTTGTGTTTTTGTTATGGGTAATTTGGGTTAATAAATATTCGTTGTATGCTACAGAAGTTGATAAGAAATAAAAGTAAAATAGGCTGGTCATTGTTTTTGATATTGCTACTGGTATTAATTAGAGTATTTGAAGACACACTTTTTTATGATCCCTTTTTGAATTATTTTAAAGACGAATATGCACATTTACCTTTTCCACAAATTAATATTTTCAAATTGTTTTTCAGTTTGGGAATGCGCTTTTATGTAAATTCGGTAATTTCATTATTGTTGTTATATATGATTTTTAAAGACAGACAAATTGTAAAATTCTCAGCACTCCTCTATATGATTTTGGGATCCATACTGATGATTAGCTTCGTTTTTGTCTTGACATTTTTTGCTGAAGAAAGTAAAATGACCTTGTTCTACATCAGAAGATTTTTAATTCAACCTATTTTTATTTTGCTCTTTATTCCAGGATTTTATTATCAGAAAAAGATTAAAAAGTAAGTTTATTTTCTTAACTTTACTTGATTAGTAAATGCCGAAAATTTAATTTTGAGTATTATGAAAATAGTAAAGCATTCAGGAAGTGTTGTTGAATTTAATCGAGACAAACTTAAAAGTTCTTTATTAAAATCCGGTGCCAGTAAATCAGTTATTGATGAAATTTTACAAACTGTCGATAATCAAATTTATGAAGGCATTACAACTAAAAAAATCTATAAATTAGCTTTCAGCTTATTAAAAAAATCATCCAACGCTACAGCGGCAAGATACAATTTGAGAGCAGCTATTCAAATGCTTGGTCCAGCGGGTTTCTTCTTTGAAAAATTCATTTCACGACTATTTTTGTCAGAAGGCTATGCAACAAAAACGAATCTTTTTTTGCAAGGAAAATGCGTGTCTCATGAAATAGATGTTGTTATTAAAAAATACGATTTTATTGAAATGGTTGAGTGTAAGTTTCACCCAAGAAGTGAAACCAATTCGGATGTTAAAATTCCAATGTATATACTTTCCCGATTTAATGATTTGAAAGATAGGAATCATTCAATTTTTTCCAAAAGTGATAAAATTACAGGTTGCTGGATTGTAACCAATAACCGATTTACCTCGGATGCTATGGATTTTGCCAATTGTTCCGGACTAAAATTATTGAGTTGGGATTATCCGCCAAAATTTAGTTTACGAAAAAAAATTGATGAAGGCCAATTGTATCCAATTACTTGTTTAACAACTTTGACTACAGCCGAAAAAGATAAACTGATGGTGTTAGATGTTATTTTGGCTAGGGAAATTATTGATAATGCAGAAATCCTCGAAAAAATAGGACTTAGTCCAATCAGAATAAAAAATGTAATTATAGAAGCTTCAGAACTTTGTAAATATTTGAAATATGAAAATTAAATTTCTTGGTGGTGCAGGAACAGTAACAGGATCCAAAACATTGGTAGAAAGCAACGGAATTAGAATTCTAATTGATTGTGGCCAATTTCAAGGGATAAAGCCCTTGCGAGAGCTTAATTGGGAACCGCTCCCGATTTTACCTAATACGATTGATTTTGTTTTGCTAACGCACGGTCATTTAGATCATTGTGGTTGGTTGCCAAGATTAGTTAATCAAGGATTTGAAGGAAAAATATGTTGTACTAGTCCAACAGCAGCTATTGCTAAATTAATTTTGTTAGATAGCGCTAAAATTCAGGAAGAAGAAGCAGAACGTGCTAATAAAGAGCACTATTCGAAACACGAAAAAGCGGAACCATTATATAATGTGATTCAGGCTGAAAAAGTTTTCCCGCTTTTTAGAGTTCTTAAAACAAATGAGGAAGTTCACCTTGATCTAGAAATATCCGTAGTTTTTAGAAATGCAGGTCACATCATTGGTGCCTGTTCTATTGAGTTGAAATTAGAAGGAAAAACACTTGTTTTTTCAGGAGATATTGGCCGGGATGATGATGTGCTTATGTATCCGCCGATAAAACCAAAAGAAGCTGATTATATTTTTTTAGAAAGTACTTATGGCAACCGTATTCATCCTGAAGAAGATGTCAAATTACTTTTAGAAACGTATATTAACAACACATATCAAATTAACGGAACAGTTATAATTCCAAGTTTTGCTGTTGAAAGAGCTCAATCAATAATGTATTTACTTTGGCAATTGAAAATTGAAAATAAAATTCCGGATATTTCATATATCATTGACACGCCAATGGGGATAAGTGTTTTGGATATTTTTATGAATAACAGAAATTGGCACAAACTCTCCGAAAGTGATTGTATTGAAATGTGCAAGATGTTTACTTTGAATTCTGATTATAAGGAGACAATTACCTCAATTTTTGATAAACAACCCAAAGTGGTCATAGCCGCAAGTGGAATGATTACCGGAGGAAGAGTCTTGAGTTATTTAGAGCGTTATATTGGTTTGCCCGAAACAACAGTTATTATAGTTGGATATCAAGCAGAAGGTACTCGTGGCAGAAAACTTTTAGAAGGAGCAACAGAATTAAAAATCTATGGAAAATATTATCCAGTATTAGCCAAAATTCTCGAAATAGAAGGACTATCAGCTCATGGTGACCAAAATGATTTGCTCAATTGGTTATCAGATTTAAAAAAGAAACCCGAAAAAGTATTTTTAGTACATGGTGAAAACCAACCAGCTGACAAATTGCGAATCAAGATTAATGAAAAATATGGATTTGATTGCGTTGTTCCTTTGATGGGTCAAGAGATTGAATTGTAAAGTTTTAATATAATTTTAAGTTATCCGTGGCACTATTTTACTAGCTTTGCATCATGATTTTCAAAAAACACCTAAGCATTTTGTTGACGGTTCTCCTGTTGGTATCCAATTTAGGATTAGCGATTAATGTGCATTATTGTGCTGATGAAATTGCATCAATAACTATAAATGCAGTACCACCTTCAGCAAAAGTGGTTGATGAATGTTGCGGAATTGTAGAAGAGGAACCAGGATGTTGTAATGACAAAATAATAAAAGCGGAAATCAAATCAGATAAAATTATTGTTGAATCATTGTCTTTTGATACTGCACTGCATTCGGTTATTTATGACTCGAAACCAATAGTTTTTATTTCAAAAAATCACTCCAAACAAAAAGATAATTGTACTTACTATTGCGATGCGAACGCACCGCCATTCTATCTCTTGTACAGCCAATATACCTTTTACGCCTGATTTAACCTGAATTCAGTTTTGATTCTTTTTGTTTTCAATAAGAATCAGTTGAAAATGAATTAATTTTAAATCAATTATAATGAAAAAAACACTTTTTTTTCTAACATTACTTTTTTCTATTGTTACTTTTTCTCAAGAATCTCCGAAAACAGATACTTTGAAAACAGTCACTATAGAATCTAATAAAAAAGGATTAAAAAAATCACTTTCGGGTACTGCAAATACTACACTAGTTACCAGTAAAGAATTACTCAAAGCGGCATGCTGTAATTTGGCAGAAAGTTTTGAAACCAATCCATCGATTGACGTCAATTTTTCTGACGCATTAACCGGAACCAAACAAATTAAAATGTTGGGTTTGACCAGTCCCTACATTATGATTACAGAAGAAAACATCCCATCGGTTCGTGGCGCTTCACAAGCCTATGGTTTGTCATTTACACCGGGAACTTGGGTTGAAAGCATTCAAATTAATAAAGGTGCAGGAAGTGTTGTTAATGGTTACGAAAGCATTTCCGGACAAATCAATACAGAATTAATTAAGCCAATAAAAGACATTCCTTTCTTTTTAAATGCTTATGGTTCGACCGATTCACGTTTTGAATTGAATACTCATTTCAATAAAAAAATTTCTGATTATTGGGCAACAAGTTTGTTTGTGCACGGAAATGCAAGAGTTGCCAAAAATGATATGAACGATGACGGTTTTCTTGATAATCCATTGGGAAAACAAATAAATATTGCTAATCGATGGCAATATTCTAATTCTGAATCGGGTTGGGTAACTTTTTTAAATCTTCGTTATATGAATGACGAAAAGCAAACTGGTGAAATCCATTTTGATCCAGATAAAGATAGATTAACTACCAATCATTGGGGTTCGGAAATCAATACTGAAAGAGTAGATTTTTCTTCTAAAATAGGTTATGTTTTCAAAGACATGCCTTATCAAAGTATTGGTTTTCAAAATGCGTTTAGTAATCACAATCAGCAATCGTATTTTGGTTTAAACCAATACGACATCAAGCAACAAAGCTATTATTCCAATTTGATTTTTAATTCTATTATCAGCAATACGATGCACAAATTTGCTACAGGATTGAACTTTACGTATGATAAATATTCTGAATTTGTAAATCTTTCAGATGTAAGTAGAATTGATAATTCCGTTGGTGCTTTTTTCGAATATACCTATGATGATTCTGATAAGTTCAGTTATATACTTGGAGGGCGATTTGATTATCACAATAGATTAGGTGCTTTTTTCACGCCAAGACTTCACGTTAAATACAATTCTTGGGAAAATGCAGTTTTTCGTTTTTCTGCAGGGAGAGGCAAACGAGCCGCTAATATTTTTGCTGAAAACCAAAACCTTTTTGCGAGCTCAAGAGCATTTTCAATTTTAGATACTAATGGGAAAGTATACGGTTTAGATCCGGAGATTGCCTGGAATTACGGGTTGAGTTTCACGCAAAACTTCAAACTTTTTGGAATGAATGCAGATACAACCATTGATTTTTATCGAACCGATTTTCAAAATCAAGCGGTTGTAGATGTGATGAATTCGCCTCAGCAAGCATTATTTTATAACTTAAGAGGAAAGTCATATGCCAATAGTTTGCAAATTGACTTCAATTTGGAAATTATTAAACATTTTAATTTAAGAACTGCATATAAGTATTATGACATTTCGACTGATTATCTATCAGGAAGTTTTCAAAGACCATTACAGGCAAAACATAGATTTTTTGTTAACTTAGAATACGAAACCCATATAAAAGAAAAAGGAAAACAATGGAAATTTGATTATACATTCAATTGGTTAGGAAAACAACAATTGCCTAATACCCGAACAAATGCCGCAGCAGATAGTCTCCCTGAGTTTTCACCTTCATTTGGAATAATGAATGCGCAAATTACGCGTACTTTTTCGAGTACTTTTGAAATGTATATTGGCGGAGAAAATATTGGAAATTATCGCCAGGACAAAGCTATTTTGGGAAGTGATAATCCTTTTGGTTCTAATTTTGACACCTCTATAATATATGCGCCAGTATTTGGACAAATGTATTATGCCGGATTACGATTTAAAATAAAATAACTTAAAAAAATAATTATGAAAAATACAATTTTAGGAATGTTGTTACTGTTTGTAGTATTTTCAACTCAAGCACAAGAAGATCAAGGCGGAGCCGGACTAAACGGAGCTAAAAAAAGCAAAAATGCCAAATGCAATATTGAAGTAAATGGTAATTGTGAACAATGTAAAAAAAGAATTGAAAAGTCTGCCCTTTCAGTTTCGGGTGTAAAAAGTGCTGAATGGCACATTGACGATCACATATTGCATTTGATAATTAATGAAGAAAAATGTTCAATCCTTGATATACAAAATGCCATTGCCAAAGTTGGTCACGATACAAAAGATGTCAAAGTAAAAGATGAGGTTTACGATAAACTTCATCACTGTTGTAAATACGAAAGAGAATAATTTGAAAACTCCCAAAATTATAGTTTGGGAGTTTTTTTTATTGTTATTTTTATCAAAACTTTTAAAATGAGGAGACTTCTATTTATTGTTTTACTATTATTTTTTTGCTATTCGTATTCACAAGAATTAAAACAAAACCAAAGGGTATGGTTTGCTTATATGGGTCAATATAAAGTTTCTAATCATTGGGGTTATCATATAGAAGCACAATTTAGATTGGATAATCAATTGAAACAAAATCAGCAAAACCTTTTTAGAATAGGGGCTATTTATTATTTGAATTCCAATAAAAGTTTTACAGCGGGTTATGGTTTAATTACTACCTATAATGAAGGTGTTGATGATTATTTTAAGGAAAATCGCCTTTGGGAACAATACCAATACAGTAAGAACTGGAATGAGTCCAAAAACACTATAATTCATAGGATGCGTCTAGAAAACAGATGGGTTGAAAAATTGATTTTATCTAATAATAGTGTAGTGTCTTTAGGAAGTAGTTTTCAAAATAGATTTCGTTATTTGAATAGAAATTTATTTCGCCTCTTAAATTTTAAATCTACCAATGAAGAGCTTTATGCCATTTTGCAAAACGAAGTTTTTTTAAACGTAGGAGATAATAAAGTCAACTCAAAATTAATAGATCAGAATAGATTTTTAGTTGGTTTAGGCTTAAATTACAATAACAATATTCGTTTGGAATTCGGCTATATGAACCACTTTATTACTTCTACTTCAGCTACTAACGTAATGAATCATACTATTTCTGTTTCGCTATTTCAAAATTTAGATTTGCAAAAGCATTAATTTTAACGCTTAATCCCAAAAAATATGATTATTTTCACAATCAATTTATTTTAAATATATGAGTGATTTTGATTGGTTGCAACTACTTAATCCTGAGTTCTATATCAACTTTGATATTGGAGGCGTTTTTATTGGTTTGTGGATTGTTTTATTTATTGTATTTGCCGAAACAGGATTGTTTGCAGGTTTTTTTCTGCCTGGTGACAGTTTGCTTTTCCTCGCTGGAATTTATAGCCGAAGTTTAGTCGAAAATTTCACCTTTATTGAGAGTGATTTGGCCAATGTAATTATATTGTCAACTCTTGTAGCAGTTGCTGGAATTTTGGGAAATATGGTGGGCTATTGGTTTGGTGCCAAAAGCGGGTATTTTTTATATAAAAAAGAAGACAGTTTTTGGTTTAAGAAAAAGTATCTTATTCAATCTAAAGATTTCTTCGAAAGATATGGTGGAAAAGCTATCATTTTTGCTCGTTTTTTGCCAATCGTACGAACATTTGCTCCAATTGTGGCAGGAATTGTAGCTATGGATAAAAAGAAATTTATGTTTTATAACATAGTAAGTTCGTTTCTTTGGTCGTTTGTTTTAATCTTCTCCGGTCATTATTTATATGGAATGTTTTTAGAAAAATTTGACATCGATTTAAAACATCATATTGAGAAGATTGTTATTGGAATTATATTGGTTTCAACGTTTCCAGTATTTTTAAAAATGATCAAGAAATCACCAAAAGAAGAAGAATAAAAACCGTCTCGAATTTCGGGGCTATTTTTATTTGAGATCTACTATTTTTTCTTCATGAAATAGGTTGCCTTCACTATCCATTCCATCAATGATTATTTTAAATTTAGTTTTGTTGTAATCAATAACATCAAATCCAAAATCACCACTTTCATCCGAAGATATTCTTGGAAACCAACCTAGTATAGCAAAGTTGTCAAACCCTATACTTTGGGTGTTTGCATATTCTTCATTTTTAAAAGA
>NZ_JBMOGQ010000086.1:0-9871 GCF_049318325.1 Flavobacterium sp.
TTGACGAAACTTCTGCTAAACGATGAACGTTTGCTTCTCTTGCTCTATAATCACCTCCTTTGATAGTGTCATAAAACAATCTAAAAGTACTATCTCCATCATTTTGATAATTTTTCGCTGCGTTAATTCCTCCTTGAGCAGCGATAGAGTGCGCTCTTCTTGGTGAATCTTGAAAACAAAAGGCTTTAACATTATAGCCCATTTCTCCTAAAGAAGCCGCAGCAGAAGCTCCAGCCAAACCAGTACCAACAACAATAATGTCGATTTTTGGACGATTATTAGGAGCAACTAATTTTAAATGATCTTTATAATTTGTCCATTTATCCGAAATTGGACCTTCAGGTATTTTTGAATCTAGTTTCATCTGTTTATTTTATTATTTTTATAGGTCAGATGTAACGCCTTAAGGCGTTTCATTAAACTTGAAATTATTGATTAAAATGGTGAAACAATGCAATGAAAATGAATCCGAATGGAACAATTACTGCAAATGCATATCCTAATTTATGTAGTGATCTTGAGAATTTATTATTAAATCCAATTGACTGCATTGAAGAATTGAAACCATGCCATAAATGCAAAAACAATAATACAAAAGACACACAGTATATGCCTGTACGAACCGGACTTTCAAATTTATGAACCATCTCACCAAAATATCTTGTAGGTTCAAACGGATTTACCTCAACATATTTATAAACCATCTCTGGAATCCAGAAATCATAAAAATGCAATCCTAGAAAAGCTAATACAACTAAACCAGAAATAATCATGTTCCTTGATGCCCAAGAAGAATTGGCGGCACCATTGTTTTTTGCATAACTAATTGGTCTTGCTGCTCTATTCTGAATTTCTAAAACAAAACCCATTACAAAATGAAAAACGACACCAGCCACAAGTATGGGTTGCATTACAAATTGAATTATCGGATTGTTACCCATAAAATGAGAACAAACATTGAAAGTTTCATCGCTAAATACAGAAGTTAAATTTATAAAAAAATGAAGTGCTAAAAAGGTTACTAAGAAAAGTCCAGAAAGTGCCATAGCGACTTTTTTTGCAATGGACGAACTCAAAATAGAAGATTTTGCCATAAGATTGAATAATTTATTTAATAAAATCAGACAAAAATACAGCTATTTGCTATTAACCACAACCTTTTTTTTGTAATTTATAATGAATTTAAAATGGGTTTAACAGTTGTTGATTTATATCAGTTTAAAACGACTTTTTGAACAATAAACTGTTAAACAAATTATTTTACATAAGTAGGCACCAATCCACGTAATCCCATATCAACAACGCTTTCGCCAATAGATGGTTCGTATTTTCCGTCGGCAGTAATCTCTTGCCATTCAAAACTATTATTAATAGAAAGTGAAAGTGTAACCACTACATCGCTAGTTTCGGAGCCGTCGATTACTAAATTGCTAGCAAATCTTCCTGTTACGACACAAGAACCTGATGGGATTGGCGATGTTGAGGCAATCGGATTTGGAACTGTTGTGGCGCCGGCCGGTGCTTGCCCCGAAGTAGAATATGGATAATCGTTCAAGGCAAAGGCCCAATATCCCTGTGCTCTATTTCCGTTAATAGGGAAAGTAGCATTTTCTATATCAAAAGATGTAATGTAAGTTTTAAAACCAACAAAACTGGCTAAAGTTCCTGCATAATCTACTCCTGCATTACGGACATTTATTTTATAGTTTTGATAAGATAAAGAAACACGCATCCATTCATAACTACCCGCCGTTACTTGACTCAACGGAATTTTTATAAAAGTTTCCCCTTGAGAAACAATTTTTGACTTACTAAAATCGATAGCTACAGCTCCTCCCATAGTAGTTTCGGGAGCATGATATAATATAGTTCCTGCGCCAAGTAGTGTATTTGCATTGGGAGCCATTTCAAGATAATGAGCAGAGATGGTATTAAAAATAGGAGATTGAGCCGCATTTCCTGGCGCTATCGTAGATGGTTGCCCCAAATTGTTAAGTCTTGCCTGATTAGGATCAAATTGAAATTTAATAATAAGCATGGGTTCGCCCTCTTTGTCTTCACTACAAGATAAAAACGGAACTACTATTGTTAGTAATAACAGTAAAATAAAATAACTCTTTTTCATTTGATTTTTCTTTTTTTTCATTACCCAACAAATGGTTAAGCTAGCGTAGGATTTATTTAATTTGTTAAGTCTTTGCTAGTGTGTTTTTGTTATATCTTCATCTATAACGAGAATATAGTCTGCTTTATTATAATCTTCTGTCGATATTTTTTTTAATTCCTTTTGCTCGATGGTTGCAATAGTTAAAATTCCCAGGTTTGGTGCCGTTTTTTTTAAATACCAATAAATCCCTTCAAAGTTGTCAGAATGGTATGTTCCGTTAAAATGAATAAAGATAGATTTCTCTTTTAAATTCTTTTGAATAAAATAGGCCATAGTTGCGTCTTTAATGGCTTGCGCTTTCGGCATATTGGGACTCGCATGATCTCCCATCATTTTCATCATGTTAACATACCCGGGTAATTCGGAATCGTAAACAATTGGCAAAGGAGCAATCCATGTCTTCTCCTGCGAAGTTAAATTTTCCAAGCCTTCAAAGCCCTTTTTGGAAACTATTGAAGCAAATCTTCGGGGAATATTAGTGGCAATAAATGTTATATTGTTTTCCTTAGCAAATTCAACTAAAGGTTTGTAGTCTGTTTTATAATTGGGCCAAAGTCTGGCAGTTGAATCCAATTGCTTCTGATTGATTTCTCCTTTCAGAAATTGGTCTAATTGCTTTTGATTATCTGCTTCAATCATCTCGGCTCCTAAAATTATTGCATTTTTATCGGCTAAATCTTTGGTTAATTCTAATTCTAACCAATGAGAAATAGCATTGTTATGATATTCGCCAAACAAAACCACTTGTGCTTTTTCAGCAGCTATTAGTAGCTTACCATAGTCGACTTTCTTGCCTTTTTTATCAAAAAGCTGATAGGCATTCTTTTCTTGTGAAAAGCCAATTATAGGAGTTATTAGAAAAAAAATAACAAAAATTAATCGTTTCATAGCAGCTCTTTTTAATTCCAATGTTTTAACTTTGGAACATACAATATTAATAATTTCATAATGAAATACCATCAAATAGACCGTCATTTGTTCGTTAAAAACAGAGCTAAATTTATAGGGAAAATGAAACCTAACAGCGTTGCTGTTTTTAATTCTAATGATATTTATCCTATTTCTGCCGATAGTACTTTGCCATTTGAACAACATCGGGACATTTTTTATCTATCTGGCGTCGACCAAGAAGAAAGTATTTTGTTGCTTTTTCCGGATGCGCCTTATGACCATTTGAAAGAAATTTTATTTCTAAAAGAAACCAACGAACACATTGCGATTTGGGAAGGCGAAAAACTAACCAAAGATAGAGCTTTTGAGGTTTCCGGAATTAAATCGGTGATTTGGTTGCAGGATTTTCATAAGACCTTGAAAGAAATTATGGCCTACGCCGAAACGATGTACATCAACACTAACGAGCATTATCGGGCGTCAATTGAAACCGAAACTCGTGAAGCACGATTTGTAAAATGGTGGAAAGAAAATTATCCGGCACACAAAGTAGAAAAATCGAATCCAATTTTGCAACGTATTCGTTCTATCAAAGAAAGTGAAGAAATAGATTTAATTCAGGAGGCATGTAACATCACTGAAAAAGGCTATCGTAGAGTATTGCAGTTTGTAAAACCAAGTGTAACCGAATATGAAATAGAAGCCGAGTTTGCTCATGAATTCCTAAGAAATCGTTCTAAGGGTTTTGCCTATACTCCAATAATTGCTTCGGGAAACAATGCAAACGTATTACATTATATTGAAAACAACCAACAATGCAAAGCCGGCGATTTAATTTTGCTTGATGTTGGTGCTGAATATGCCAATTATTCGAGTGATATGACTAGAATGGTGCCAGTTTCTGGTCGCTTTACAGACCGCCAAAAGCAAGTTTACAATGCGGTTTTACGCGTAAAAAATGAAGCAACAAAAATGTTAGTCCCTGGTAATTTTTGGAAGCAATACCATATAGAAGTTGGAAAAATAATGACTTCCGAATTACTTGGTTTGGGTTTAATCGACAAAGCCGATGTTCAAAATGAAAACCCGGATTGGCCAGCATATAAAAAATATTTTATGCATGGAACCTCACATCATATGGGGTTAAACACTCACGATTACGGACTTTTGAACGAACCAATGAAAGCCAATATGGTTTTCACTGTTGAACCTGGTATTTATATTCCGGCAGAAGGTTTTGGAATTCGTATTGAAGATGATGTGGTGATTCAGGAAAAAGGTGAGCCTTTTAACCTTATGAGAAACATTCCGATTGAAGTGGATGAGATAGAAGCGATAATGAATTCTTAGTAAGAACAAAAAGAATATAAAAATAGACGGCTCATAATTGTGGGTCGTTTTGTTTACCATATAAGTCATCTAAGAATATTTATGTTTTCTTGTATGAAACTTTTATGTCTTATATGATTAGGTTAAAAAACTATTTTTGCGACTATGAAAACCATCACCTACAAAAACACCAAAATCTCATTTACTGACGACGGGAAAGGTTCAGCTGTGGTGTTATTACACGGTTTTTTGGAAAACAAAACCATGTGGGATAAGTACATCTCAGCACTCTCTAAAAACCATCGTGTAATCAGTATCGATTTATTAGGCCATGGTGAGACAGAATGCCTTGGATATGTTCATACAATGGAAGATCAGGCTGATATGATTTTTGCTGTTTTGATTTCTCTTCGGATTAGAAAAATAGTTTTTGTTGGACACTCTATGGGCGGTTATGTGGCTTTGGCTTTCGCCGAATTATATCCGGATTATGTAAAAGGGTTGTTTTTGTTAAATTCTTCTTCTCGAGCAGATAGCGATGAACGGAAAATTAATCGAGACAGAGCAATTAAAGCGGTAAAACAAAACCACACCAACTTTGTTAGAATTTCGATTATCAATTTATTCAGCGAAGACAATCGTGAAGTATTGGCAAAAGAAATAGAAAAAGTAAAACTACAAGCATTAAAAACCCCTTTGCAGGGAATTGTCGCTTCTCTCGAAGGGATGAAAATCAGAAAAGATCGAGAAGTGTTGTTGCATTTTGCGCCTTATCCTATTCAGTTGGTTTTAGGAAAAAAAGATGGTGTTTTGATTTACGATGACACTATAGATCAGATTGAAGGAACTAAAGTGGAACTTACCACTTTTCCTGATGGACATATGAGTCATATTGAAAACGAAAAGGAGTTGAAAATAGTATTGCTTGAATTTTTGAAGAAGATATAAACACAAATTTCACAAATTAGCACAGATATTTTTCTAATTTATGAAATCTGTGTTCTAATTTATTTTCTCTTCAAAAGGAACGTCTTTGTTCAAAATTTTCTGTAATAAAATTACAATCTGTTCCAAATAGTTTTCCATTATTTCGCCCGAAATTGTTGCAACAACATCTTTATCTTGTTTAAACTGAAACGGTAAAAATCCGGATTTTAAGTTTTTAAAAGATATAATTCCCGCTTCCATTTCTTGCCCTTTGGTTTGCTCTTCATACATAAAAGCATAGGCCAAAACCTGAATTATTTTATCGTTTTTTATGTCATTGGATAAACCGTTCCAGTCTTTTAAAATAACATTGTTTTTATCAACTTTACCCGTTTTGTAATCCACGATTCTGATTCTTCTGTTTCGAAGTTCGATTCGGTCGACATTTCCTTTTATCAATACTGGGAAAGGCAAACGAGCATCGGTTAATACTCTTTCATAAGTTGTTTCGAGAGAAATAATTTGAATTTCATCTCCATTTTCGAGAGCTTCTAATTCTGTTTTTAGAAAGTTCAGCACATTTCGCTTTGCAACTTCAAAGGCTAAAAGGTTTCTTCCTTTTTTGATTTCACCTTCTTTATAGACTTCTTTAAATTGATTTAATACTTCATCGTCAATTTTAGAAATGCACATTTTTATATCTTCTTTAGTTAAAAGACGTCCAATAGTTGGCTTATACAATTCTTCTAATGTACCGTGAATAATGGTTCCTAAAGTATTAACAGCAATATTTTCTTCTACCTCATCAGTTTCAGAAATGTGTAACACCCTTTGAAAATAAAATTGAATTGGATTGCGAATATAAGTGGTCAAAGATGAAGGTGAAAATCCTTTTGTGGCAATTTCGTGCAATCGGGTCATCACGCTCTCTGTTTTTGGAATAGTAATCAGTTGATGTGCAATATTTGCCACATCCGGATTATAATATTGAAAAGTTAGGTTGTGATTGGGTTGCTTTTCAATTTCCAATTGCGTTATAAAACGACTTTTTTCACCAGCATCAAAACCTTGACTATCGGAATTATAAATCAAATAAACGTTTGTCGCTCTTTGTAACAAATGATAAAAATGATAAGTATAAATGGCATCTTTTTCTTTGTAAGTAGGTAAACCGTATTGCAACTTTACATCATAAGGAATAAAAGAGTTGGTGGATTTACCTGCAGGAAATTTGCCTTCATTAACTGATGTGATAATTACGGTTTCAAAATCTAATACACGGCTTTCTAAAACACCCATAATCTGCAAACCACTCAATGGTTCTCCTTCAAAAGAAACTTCAGCTACATCAATGACTTGCTTATAAATAGCTTGTAACGTCTTAAGATCATTTATGGAAGGATGTTTCGAAAAATAGGAAATCATTTTGTTAATGACTTTAAAAATAGAATATACAAAAGCATTCGTTATTTTTTCTTCTTCGGTTTCATAATCGAGATTGCTTTTGATTTTAAGCAGAATTTGAGCGATTTTTTCTAAAACAGTTACCGAATCGTTATCCCATTTTTGGAACAATAATGAAAACAATTGATTTTCTTTGCTGTAAAGCTCTACAAGCTTTTTATGAGTAATGAATGAATAATTGCTTTTATTAATTATGGAAACCAATTCGTTTGCATTTACATAAGGCTCGACTAATGGATGCGTCAAAACATCGAGAACATCTTTGTAATACATCACATAAGCTGATGGATTTCTAGTTAAAGCATTGGTGTGTAATTTGAACAATTTAGTAAGCAGCAGTTGTGCGGGATTATTTTTGCTTGAAAAACCCATTGTAATATTCAGGGCATCAACATTAGCCGGCAACGAATACAACATCGGTAGTAGCAAGCTTTCTTCTCCAAGTACTAATGCCATATTTTGAAGATTCCCTTTTTCTAATTGTTTTTCAACAATACTACCTACTATTTTAGCTTGCCCAATAGCTTTTGAAGTTGCAATAACATGAATATTCTTTTCGGTCTTAAAATCATTCGAGATCCATTCATAAGGATGTGTTTTATAATAAATCCATTCTGACTTAAACTTTCGTTGAAAATATCCGGCGTCATGGAATGTATCGTTGAGTAAGGTTTCGTCTATATCCCAATAAACTTTGGCTAAATCAAGCGCTAAAAGATGTTGAATAATTTTTTCTTCGGCTTGATTGAGAGCGTTGAAACCTGCAAAAACAAAATGTTTATCGTTATTATTTTCAGAGAAATGATTAAGATTTTCAACAGCTTCTCTATAAATTAATCCTTGATAACCAATTCCTTTATTTACTAAATACTGATATAACGAATGGTAATATTCTGGTAGTTTTTTCCAAAAAAGCATATGCTTTTCTATCAAACTTGTTCTTTTATCTACATCAACTGACCAGTGCTCTATTTCTTTGATATCTTCGAGATATTTTAAAATCTTATTTGGTTCTAGAAGATATCGATCTATTTCATTAAAATCTTGTAGTAAAGTTTTTGCCCAGTTAGCAAAATTTTCAAAAGATTCTTGTTTGTCTTTATCAGTTATCGAGAGATATACTTCATAAAACTCAAATAACAATTCGACACTATCAACTGAACGAATACCCGAAACTTCCTGGATAAACTCTTCTATACTAATTATTTCTGGGGCAAAGACATTATTCAGAACTAACAATTTTAATTCTTCAAGCAAAAACACTTTTGCTCTTTTGTTGGGTAAAACAATGGTCAGTTCCGATAAAGTATTGGAATTACTTTTTAAAACTTCTTGAGCAAGTTGGTTGAGAAATGTTGGTTTTGACATTTTATAAAAATAAAAAAACACCCCGATATTCTGAGCGTTTTATTGAAAATATTTTAAAATAAATTATTTCACTAATTTCACTTCAACTCTTCTGTTGTTAGCTTTACCAGCTTTAGTTTTATTAGTATCGATTGGTTTTGATTCACCATAACCAGCCGAAGCTAATCTTGAACTAGCAATACCATTTTCGATTAAGTAACCTTTTACAGCTGCTGCTCTCTCTTCAGATAATTTTTGGTTAGTATCATCTTTACCATCGCTATCTGTGTGACCTTCAATCGAGAAGTTAGAGTTTGGATACTCTTTCAAGATAGCTGTAATAGCTTGTAATACTGGATAAGTTTGTTGTTTAAACGAAGCTTTACCTGTATCAAATAAAATCGTTTTAGCGTAGTCATTTAATTTTTTGATAGCTTCTTCAGTAACTTCAGGACAACCGTTGTTAGCTGCAGTTCCGGCTACATCTGGACATTTATCATCTTTATCCAAAACTTTATCTCCATCTCTATCTGGCCAAGGACAACCAGCATTTTCTTTTGGACCTTTAACATCGATACATTTATCATTTTTATCTTGTGTTCCGTCTCCGTCAGTATCAGGACAACCTCCAAATTCTTTTAACCCTTTAACTTCTGGACAAGCGTCATCTTTATCAGCAATACCATCTCCGTCAGTATCAGGGCAACCATTAAATTCAGTTGGACCAGCAACATCTGGGCAAGAATCACTTGCGTCTGTAATTCCATCAGCATCTGAATCAGGACAACCATTAAATTGTTTTAAACCAGCAACTTCTGGACAAGCATCATCTTTATCATAAATTCCGTCACCATCAGTATCTTTACCTCCAAATTTGAAAGTAAGACCTGCATAGTGTTGCATGTGTGATGGCATGTCTTCACGAATATCTTCAAATGAATGTTTGTATGTTGAACGCCATGACAAACCTACCATTTCGGTAAACCAATACGTCAAACCTAAACCTCCGTTTAATGTACCAGCTTTTAACTCATCGCCAATCCAAGTATAACCTCCTCCAATGTGAATAGAAGGATCTATTTTTTTAGATTTTATTAAATTCATTAAGCTATAATTAATAACTCCATCAAATGCATAATAATTTTTGTCACCAGGATTAACTACAGTATATGGCCCTTCATCAACTCTTGGTAATACATACTTCGTTAATCTGTTAACAGATCCTGTAACTCCGAATGAGAAATTGTTTCCTACATATTTTGATACGTTAACAAAAGATACTGAAGGAAGAATATTCCAGTTGCCTTTAGCATAAAAAAACTGAGAAAATTGGTCTTCTAACGAAGAAGCAGCACTTACTCTTGTATCTACTGCGTTAACCCCAAACGATATGGCCCAAGGATTGTTGTTGTCTTGAGCTTGTGAGCTGAATCCAGCCAAAATTACCAAAGCAACGAATAATTTGTTTAGATGTTTCATACTTAATTTGATTAGATTATAATAATTATAATGTGGCAAAAGTAACACCTATTACTATAATATCAAAATGTTTTGTTAAAATATAGGTAATTATATAATATTTAACTCTTTCGCAACATCAGTAAATGCAGAAATAGCTTTGTCTAAATGTGCTTTAGAATGAGCGGCAGACAACTGAACTCTAATTCTTGCCATATTTTTAGGCACGACCGGGAAAAAGAAACCAATAACATAGATGCCCTTCTTTAAAAGCTCATCTGCCATTAT
>NZ_JBMOGQ010000087.1:0-9813 GCF_049318325.1 Flavobacterium sp.
ACAAGTTGTAGTATTAAAGTTAGCAGTCTCGTAGCAAGCTAATCCTGTTGGAGCAACAGGTTGAGATCCTGTTACATCCCAAGCACAAGTTGTAGTATTAAAGTTTGCAGTTTCGTAGCAAGCCAATCCTGTTGGAGCAGCAGGTTGAGATCCTGTTACAACCCAAGCACAAGTAGTTGTATTAAAGTTAGCAGTCTCGTAGCAAGCTAATCCTGTTGGAGCAGCAGGTTGAGATCCTGTTACATCCCAAGCACAAGTTGTAGTATTGAAGTTTGCAGTTTCATAACAAGCTAATATTGGTTGAGTCACATTTGGACAGGTAATTTGAATAGTTACAGTTGCCTGATCACAATTGGTAGGATTTAGTATTTCACAGATTTGATATACTAAGGTATAGCTTCCAGCTGGAGTTCCTGGTGCAACTATTACATTGGTTCCAGAAAGTGTAATTCCTGGGTTAGATGACGATACGAAAGTTGTATTTACTTCTGAAGGCACCACAGCAACCCCATTTAAAGTATCATTAGACAGTACATTTGTAAAAGCAGTTCCTCCGGTTAATGCAATTGAAGCTGAAGCTACATCATCTTGAGCTACTATAGCCGGTGGTGTAACAGTTACAGTCACTACTGCTTGGTCACAATTGGTAGGATTTATTATTTCACAAATTTGGTAAGTTACAGTGTAAGAACCTGCAGCAGTTCCAGGAGCTACGTTTACAGCGCCTGTTAAAGGATCTAAAGTAACACCAGGATTTGTAGTTGAAACCTGAGTAAGGATTACATTTGAAAGAGTAGCTTGATTTCCGTTTAAAGTATCGTTTACTAAAACGTTAGCAACACTTTGTCCACCGGAAGCACCAATAATAGAAGTTCCATTGTCATTAACTGCATCAATAATAGGTCTGCTAACAGTAATTGTTACAGTTGCAGAATCACAATTTGAAATATTATTGATATCACAAATCTGATAAACAATAGTGTAAGTACCGGCAGGTGTTCCTGGAGGTACAGAAACTTGACCGTTAGAAGTATTGATTAAAGGAACCGGATTTCCACCGATAGGAGTTGCAGGAGTAACAATTGATATGGTTACTTGGCTGGTTGTTGCCGGATTGCCATTTACAGAGTCATTACCATTTCCATTATTAGTTAGAATGTTACCAATATTAGAGTTGCCTGTTGTTCCGTTTCCACCACTAATGGTGTCGTCTACTGCAATAATAGAAGGACATTTTGAAATAGTGAATGGAAAGTTACATCCGTTACCACCACCGGCAGGAACAGCATAATAGGTGACTGTAGAACCGGCAATAAGCGGAATAGGATTGTTATCTGAATATTGTATTGAATTAATTGTTACAGGGAATTCATTGAAGAAAAGTGATCCCGGAGGAAAATTAGAGGCTATATTTGAAGTACCCACAGTAGTATCTTCACTACAATAAGTAAAGTTTCTTAAGATATTATTGCCAGAACAGTTTTGAGATACATAGTTTGAACCATCAATAGTTAAATAAATAGGAGCAGGTATAGGTTCTCCAAAACAATTACCAATAGGTTTATAGCCTTGTATTAGTGGTGTATTATTTAAATTCACCGATGTGATACCACTTATTCCTGTTGAATATCCATTAACAGAAATCAAATCTGTACAACTAGCGTTGTTCAAAATCGAACAATTGGATGTTGCTCTTAATTTGAAGGTTAATTTGGCTAAAATTGTATTTGGGTTTGGTGGTAAAACTAAAGTTCCGAAATCCCAAACCAAAGAACCTGTAACTCCTAAACTAGGGTTGAAGCTAATGTTGTTTGGAGTAGGAGTTGTTTGTGGGCTAAATATAGTACCAACTGCACTGCCAGGGACATAAGAAGCATTATAAGGAATTGGAATAATAAGTTTGTAATTATTAATAGTTTCAGTTCCAATATTCTTGATGTCAACACTGAAACCAGCCTCTTGATTAGGGAGAATAATATAAGGTAGAGTAGCGGGTGAACCATTAATAGTTGTAGTTGTAATTACACCTTCAACTTCAGGAACATAGGCATCAACCGACATGGCTATTGCAAAAATAGAATAGGTGTCTGAAGTAGTTCCGTATTTGAAGTTGGTTGACGTTTGGCCGGGTCCAATAACGGTATTGTTATTATTTGGAACATTAAACATGGCAATGTCTATACCTGTATTATTTACTAAATTCGGATTTCTAGTACCTCCCACATTGATAGAGGAGTTAAAGAAATTGGTGGTTGAATTACCGGAATGACTTAGATCAGTATAAGTAGTTGAGTTAAGATTTCTGATTCTGAAATAATCGCCGGTGAAATTAACATCACCTTCACTGGCCATTAATCCTAATTTTAAACCAACATTTCCAGTTTGAACAGTATTGAAACCTGATACAGGTAAATCATGACCGGTGGTATTACTTGCTACTACATAAGCATAACCATCAAAAATGGTAATGTCTCTCCATTTCATTTTGGAATTTTCATAGATGACGATCATTCCCCAGCCTCCAGAATACCCAGTTCCTCCAGGATCGCCTTCTAAAAGAGCCATGTCAGCAACTGTATATTGCCCGATTCCATTGGTTCTAACATAATCAGTAATTTCAGCGTACGCAGAATAAATATCATCATCACTACCTGAAGGATAATATATATCAGTTGCAGCAGCAGTAATTTGAGTGTAAGAAGATGCTGCTGGGCCTTTTAACGAAACAATTCTTTTGTTAAATGTTTTAGTAACATTTGCAAAAGTAGTAACGGTTCCTGTAACATTTACATCAGCATTAGAGAAATTTTGAGTATCAGCAGCTGACAAGTTTGTTCCTGCATCGCGGATCAGTCTTCTTATTGTCAAAACAACATTCCCGTCTGTAATTGCATAAGGAGTAGTAAGTGTTGCTTGAGTTCCAGCACCATTTATAGTAGCAGGAATATTAGATTCCGCACCTCCGTTTATAGATAAGGTTACTCTATTAGGCGCAGAGCTGTTATAGAATCTGAATGCATAGGTAAATCCATTTCCGGTAAAAGTATAGACTGGATAACGGTTATTGTTAGTTCCTCCTCTGGTTACAGAAAGCGCATAGTTGGTGTTCGCAATATTTTGATTATTTATTATATTCAAATTATTGTTTATTGCTTGTGTACCATTGGGAACTGACTTAGTTACATTGAAAGTAGCATTAGGTGAAGATTTTCCTGTCCAGTATAAACCAGCATAAATAATGTTGGAACAAGACGGCACCGCACCATTCTCTGATGATAGAACCAATGTTGAAGATGAGGAATTGAATGTGTTCGAATCACCATCTGTATCCACATAGGTCATAAATTGTCCATTGTTATTTGTGGTAGCAGTATAATTTTGAGGAGTTAAGCATGTGTTTCCTAACATAGTAAAGTCTCCCTTAACATTGTATATCTTTTTGGTAGGAGTATACTGAGAGGTTCTTTGAGTAAAAGCTTTTCTCACTTGGGCATTAGCAGTATTAGAAATTCCTAAAAGAATTACCAATACTATTGCAATACATTTAAGCTTATTAGTTATTGAATTTAAGTATATATTTTTCATATCTTCTGTTGTTCAATTATTTATTATCTCCATTGTCGATTTTATAAAACACACTATATTTTTCATCATAGTTAGTAATCATATTTGCGATTTCACTAGATGATATATCTATGCTAGAGACTATGTAGATGTATTTTAATTTTTTAAAATTACTAAGTAACGCCAAGTTGATAGATGAGTTTAATTGAGATGCATTATCTATTTTGATTATGACAATTTCAATGTTGTTTTTTAAAGTTACTAAATTGTCAACTTGAGCCAATGAGTTCATATCTGTAAACAAATTTACTGGCATATCACCATATGTATTTACTGTATTTGAATAGCAATAAACAGATGGTTGAACATTAGTAGTTAACGTTTTTAGATTCTGAGCATTAAGTTTAGCTACATTTGATGCTGTACTTTTTTTTGCAGTATCGAAGTAGGAATCAATATTAGTAACAGTGACTATACCACTCTCTTCACTAATGTTTCGTAATTGCCCATTAATGTTGGAGTAGAAAAAAATTAACATTAATAGTAGGAAGACTTTTCTTTTCATAATTTGACTTGATTTTTCAAACAATATTAGATTAGTTTGAAGGTTAAATAATAGTTTGGGTTATTTGTTTTTGCAATAATTAGTTTTGTGGAATAGATTTGTAAAAGCATCATTGGTAGTGTTTTTTGTATGTGTTATATTTAGATAGATAATTGGGTTATTCTATTTAAGAACTCAAAAGTAAACTAGTTTTTTTTTTTTTTAATAAAAAATCTACAAACAACACGAATACCCGATAAAATCGCATATTTCAATCATTTTTATAGTTTTAAATATGGGTTTTTTAGTTGCAAAGTTTGACATGACATTTGGGGTGTTTAGGTTACTATTTTAACATAGTATTTATTTTTTACAGTTCGAAAGTAAATAGTTTAATTTAAACCACCAAAAAAAATATCGATAAAATGTACAATTTCATAGATAAAGTGCATAAAATAACATTTAATAATATAAAAATACTACAAAAATTACCTTAAGATCTTGTTTGAAAACTATTTTATTTTTGACATTTTACTAATCTTATACTTATTGAATATTTTTGTCAAATATTGCTAGAATTTAACCTGTATATCATTTTTAAATAACTATTATAAATAGAGTTTTTAAAGTCATTAGATAAAATGAATTTTGAATGACATAAAAACTTAAATTTATACTATTAATAACTTTGAAAATTTTTAATTATGAAACAACTGATATTAGTTAGACACGCCAAATCAAGTTGGGGAGCGCCACTTCAGGATATTGATAGACCTTTGACTAATAAAGGTATTCAAGATGCACATTTAGTTTCTTCTCAAATTAGCAACCAAATTCCAAAATCATTTTTGGTTTGGAGTAGTATTGCCAAAAGAGCCTCAGAAACTGCTGTTATTTTTGCACAAAATATTTCATATCCTATTGAAAGCATCATTTTTAAAGAAGAATTATACACTTTCGATGAAAGCAAGTTGGAAAAAATTATCAAATCATGTCCAAATGATTATGATAACTTAATTCTTTTTGGACACAATGAGGCAATTACAAATTTTGTCAATAAATTTGGAAACATTTTTATTGATAATGTTTCTACTTCCGGATTTGTAAAGATTATATTTGACAATGACTCCTGGAATGACATTGAAAAAGGAGTTACAAAAAAAGTTATTTTCCCAAGTGATTTAAGATAATATGAGTACAGATTCCCGTTTTCGTTATATAGATAGAGAAAAAAGTTGGTTGGCATTTAACGCCAGGGTTTTACAAGAAGCAGCAGATGAATCAGTCCCATTACTAGAAAGACTTCGATTCATAGGTATTTTTTCCAATAATTTAGATGAATTTTTTCGAGTAAGATTTGCCGCTATTCGTCGACTTAGTTTGTCAGGTCAAACAGGCGAAAAAATTCTTGGTGGAATTTCTGCCCAGCAATTGGTTAAAGAGATTACAGAAATAGTAATTAAACAACAAACTGAAAGTTTGCGTGTACTCAATGAAATCGAAAAAGAATTAGTAAAACAAAATATTATTATCATAGATGAAAATGAAGTTTCGGAAGAACACGAAAATTTTGTAAAAGATTTTTTTATCCAAAAAATAAGTCCCGAACTCGTTACAATTATCTTAAATGACTTGGCAGAATTTCCTTTGTTAAAAGATACTTCGGGTTATTTAGCCGTCAAATTGGTAATGAAATCGGAACAGAAATCGAGCGTGTTGGGTTTAATAAAAAAAGCAAAATCCGAAGTGCGTTATGCCATCATCGAAATCCCAAAAAATACCAATCGAATTGTAGAGCTTCCCAACAAAGACGGAAAACAATATTTGATAATGCTCGATGATTTAATTCGCTATAATTTGAGTAGTATTTTCAACATTTTTGATTACGAAAGTATTTCAGCTCACATGATAAAAATCACACGTGATGCTCAACTCGACATCGATAGTGACATGAGTAAAAGCATGCTCGAAAAGATTGCTACTTCTGTTAAGGATAGACGTATTGGCGAACCTGTTCGGTTTGTGTATGATCAAGATATTGAAAAAGATACGCTTAAATTTTTCCTTTCTAAAATGGGAATCGATGCTTCCGACGGTGTGATTCCGGGAGGAAGATATCATAACCGCCGTGATTATATGAACTTTCCCAACCTTGGCCGATTTGATTTGTTGTATCCTCCTAGAGTGCCACTACCGGTTGATGGTTTGTCACTAGATGGCAGTCTTTTGAATAAAATAGCAAAAAAAGATTATTTGATTAATGCTCCTTTTCAGTCGTTTTCGTATCTAATAAAATTCTTGCGTGAAGCCGCCCTCGACCCAAAAGTAACTTCGATAAAAATCACCTTATATCGATTGGCAAAAAATTCTCAAATAATTAGCTCACTTATAAATGCAGCGAAAAACGGGAAGAAGGTTACTGTTCAAATAGAGCTTCAAGCACGTTTTGATGAAGCCAGTAATATATCATATGCAGAGCAAATGCAGCAGGAAGGTATTGAACTTATTTTTGGTATCAAAGGATTAAAAGTGCACAGCAAAATATGTTTGATTGACCGAATTGAAGACGGAAAACTAAAGCGATATGGCTTTATTTCAACTGGAAATTTCAACGAAAGTACGGCCAAAATTTATACCGATTTAACGCTATTTACCAGTCATCAGCAAATCTTGAAAGACGTTTCTAAAATCTTTGATTTCTTCGATGTAAATTATAGAATCCATCGTTATAAACACTTGATTGTTTCACCTCATTACACGCGCTCTAAATTCTATAAGTTGATTGATAGAGAAATAAATAACGCAATTATGGGACGTCCAGCATATATTAATTTAAAAATGAATAGTATTTCAGATTACCCAATGATTGACAAACTATATGAAGCTAGTAATGCCGGTGTAAAAATTAAATTGCAGGTGAGAGGAATCTGTTCCTTAATTCCGGGCGTGAAGGGAATGAGCGAAAACATAGAAGCCGTTAGTATTGTGGATTACTTTTTAGAACATACACGCTCCTATATTTTTTGCAATAATGAAGATCCGGAAGTCTATATTTCATCAGCCGATTTTATGACTCGTAATTTAGATGGTCGTGTAGAAGTTACATGTCCAATATATGATGATGAAATCAAAAAACAAATTATTGATACCTTTAATATTGGCTGGAAAGGGAACGTTAAAGCGCGTTATCATTCTGAAAAATTTGAAAATAAATACCGTATTCGTGCTGAGGGAGAACCTATTTTTAGAGCCCAACACGAAACGTATAATTATTATAAAGAAAGGTTGGAAACCTTAAACGATTAAATTTAAACTACTGCCTGTTGGCTAATTACTATTGCCTCAAAATATGATTTCAATTAAAAAATATGCTGCTATTGACATTGGTTCCAATGCTATGCGGTTGCTTATTACTAATATTGTTGAACAAAAAGATAAGGAAACCCAATTCAATAAAAGTTCTTTAATTCGGGTGCCAATCCGTTTAGGGCAAGATGCATTTACCGTTGGAGAAATTTCAGTTGAGAATATTGACAGAATGGTTGATGCTATGAAAGCATTCAAACTCTTGATGAAGGTTTATCAGGTAGAAAAATATAAAGCTTGTGCTACATCAGCCATGCGTGAAGCTTATAACGGTAAAGAAGTAGCAGATATAATTAGAGAAAAATGCGATATTGATATTGATATCATCGACGGAAAAATTGAAGCTACAATTATTGCGTCTTCTGATTTGCACGATTTCATAAAAACCGATCAAACCTATTTATATGTGGATGTTGGTGGTGGAAGCACTGAATTTTCTCTGTTTGCTAATGGCAAAATGATTACCTCCAAATCATTCAAAATCGGAACCGTTCGAATGTTGAACAATATGGTAAGTGATATCGTTTGGGAAGAAATAGAAAAATGGATAAAAAATAGCACAGCCGAATATGAAAATGTTATCCTAATCGGTTCCGGTGGAAATATCAATAAACTATTCAAACTCTCGGGTAAATTACAAGACAAACCTTTATCTTATTTATACCTAAACTCACAATATCAATATTTGAATTCATTGACTTACGAACAGCGTATCGCCGAGTTAGCATTAAATACTGACCGTGCCGACGTTATCATACACGCAACCAAAATATATTTAAACGCTATGAAATGGAGCGGAGCTCGTCAACTTTTTGTACCAAAAATAGGTTTGGCTGACGGAATTGTAAAAGCGATGTATCAGGGAAAATTATGATCAGTGAAGTTTACTCATTAATCTCTAGGCCAAACAGATTTCGCATCAATTCTAAATTCGGATTGAGTTCTGCCAAACGGTTGTATTTATCTTGTGGAGTATAACTCTTTTTGAGCACCAAAGTCTCATTCACTTTTACATCAATTGTAATATCATGATTATGTAATTTTCCTCTCAAATAACCTAAAAGTTCTGGCTTTTCTTTTTCAAAATCTATTTTAGAACTCTCATTCGGTAATTCGTGAATGATAGTTGTGCCCTCAAGAATTGGGTCATTAATCGTTAACAAAGAAGCCACAATGCGAAATCCTTTATCTTCAATGCGTTGCGCATATTTAAGCCATTGCTCCAACATTTCCGTTTCGGTAAAAGGTTCGCTGGCTAAATGCACTACTTCTTTTACAGTCGACTTTTGAACTTCTGCCATTTCTTTCTTCGCACGAATGCTAGCCAAAGACATGGAGGAAACTTTGGGTTGAAGGTTGTTGGTTGTCTGTTGATTGTTGATATTTACTTCTTTATCAACAATTTCTTCTGCTTTTTGCGTTGTGGGTTCTACCTTCTGAATTTCTTCGGCTAATGGTTTTTGGCTTCTGGCTAATGGCTCATTAACTTCCGAAATGGAATAATCATTCCTGCGGTAATACGTTGGTGGAATTATAAAGTCAGACTTTTTTTTTTCTCCATCAAAATTGATAGAGCTTAATTGCATTAGCGCCAGTTCTACCAAAAGGCGTTGGTTCTGAGATACTTTATATTTTAAATCACAATCATTTGCAATATCGATACCTTTTAACAAAAATTCTTGAGTTACTTTTTGCGATTGTTGTCCGTATAATTTTTGTGCGGCTTCACCCATTTCCAACAACGAAAGGGTAGCCGGGTTTTTGGCAACTAATAAGTCTCTGAAATGCGATGCCAATCCGGCAATGAAATGATGTCCGTCAAAACCTTTAGACAAAATATCATTATAAGCCAACAAGACTTCAGGGATTTTGTTTTCCAAAATCAAATCGGTCATATTGATATACGTCTCATAATCCAAAACGTTCAAATTCTCTGTAACCGCTTGACGGGTTAAGTTGTTTCCGCAATAAGAAACTACACGGTCAAATATTGATAAAGCATCTCTCATGGCACCATCAGCCTTTTGAGCAATAATATGTAAGGCATCGTCTTCAAATGCTACATCTTGACTTTTCGCTACTTCAGCCAAATGATCTTTGGCATCTTTCACCGTAATTCTTTTAAAGTCAAAAATTTGGCAACGCGATAATATGGTTGGAATTATTTTGTGTTTTTCGGTTGTAGCCAAAATAAAAATGGCATGTTTTGGCGGTTCTTCCAGAGTTTTCAAAAACGCATTGAAGGCTGCCGGAGACAACATGTGTACCTCGTCAATAATATAAACTTTATATTGTCCGGTTTGGGGCGGGATTCTAACTTGGTCTATTATATTTCTAAT
>NZ_JBMOGQ010000088.1:0-9801 GCF_049318325.1 Flavobacterium sp.
AAAATAGTTTATTTTATATTTAGAACCACGCGAAAGGATTCGCGCGGGAGCGGGGGAAGTAATTGCGATTTAGCGAGGGATTATCCGCAATTTAATTGCTTTATTAACTATAACTTTTGTGAAATTAATTCTTGTTTATCCAATATTTTAATAATAATTTGAGACTTAGATTTTTTATTTATAATACAATTATTATTTATTACAAATTTCCAATGTATACCACTGTTTTTACTATTGTTTGATTTGCAATCACAAATCATTAATTCGATAAATTCATATAAATCTATAACGATGAATTGATTAAAATATCTAATTATCAAATAAGCTTTTTTGTTCTTCTTAACCTTAATAATATTTACCTCTCTAATATCAAACCATTTTTGCTTATTTTGAACCGAAGGAGATAATACAAACAAACTATCATTTTCAAAAATAGTTGTGTTTTTATACTGTATTAAATTTAGTTGATTTTTTAGAATTTCTTTATTAATTTCAGAAGAAGCTTTTCTTTTATTAATCATAAATCGAAATTTAATCTTTAATACATCTCACCGTCGCACCTGATTTTTTTTGACCATTAGAATTTTGAATCTGAACAGCTGTATTATTTAAAAATATGGCATATGAATCCGAAGTCCATAGCCAACAGGCACCTCCTTTACTTTGAAAACCTCCAGCATTCCCATCTCTAGCACCACTTCCTCTAGCTGAAAAACCACTTGAATTTGTTCCATAATTATTATTTAAATACCAAAATGTATTACCCGTTTCTTTCATTTTATCACCAGCAACTGAAGTACCTCCTAAATAATCAATCAACGTTGTATATTCTGCATTTGAAGGAATGTGCCAACCGATAGGAGCTAATTGTTTTCTTAAAGAAGGGTTTATTAAAGAAGCGCTATTATAAATACCTGCAACTGCATACCAATTATAAAGTCTACCATGTTCTATACCATTAGTAGAATTATTTTCATAAAAACACCATGCTCCAGTCGTTAAATTTATCCATTCTGATGGATTTGTAACTTGAGGAATTGAAGTGCCATCCCTGTAGGTGGCAACATCTAAATTGTTTTTTTGCCAAACTTGTGTACCTATTGCAACACTAATCATATTTAATGGTGCAGTTGTTGAAATATTGGCTTCATTACTATATGTAACTGAGTTACCACCTGTATTGTAAGAATAGACTCTATAGATATATTCTGTATTTTGATTTAATCCCGTATCACTGTAAGTATTAACGTTTGTATTCACAGAACCTACAACTGTAAAGGAACCATTTCCTGTTTTTCTTTCAATTTTAAATCCTGTTTCGTTAGTTGAATTGTCTGTCCAAGTTAAATCAACTTGATTTGAAAATACATTAATGACTGCTAAATTTGTTGCAGGTAAAGGCACGGGGATATTAGAGTTGTCATTAGTACTTGATGAAGTACAACTAATAAAACATACTAATTGGATGAGAATAATTAATCTTGATACCATATTTTTTTATTTTTACAAAAATACACTCCAACCTTGCAAAATATTATGTCAAAAATTTCTTTAATTGATTAAAAAGTTCTAATTTTGAACTATTAATTCTTATTATAATGATACAACAGGCAGAAACGAAGATTAAACAGATACGTGAATTGAAAAATTTTACGCAAGAATATATGGCGCAAAAGCTCGGTTTGTCAACAAGAGCTTATAGCAAAATTGAAACGGGAGAAACCCAATTGACCATCAATCGATTGAATGAAATCAGTTCAATTCTCGAGGTTCAACCTATGGAAGTATTAGGATTTGATGATAAGAAGATATTTAATTTTTATAATTCTAGTGACATTAATAATGTTAAGAATATAAATATGCCTGAAAAACTAATTCAACAATACGAGGAAACCATTCAATCGCTCAAAGAGCAAATACAGTTATTAAAGTTACTTCAAGGAAAATAATAAAATTTCTCAGTGTCTTTTAAAATCAATTATATATTATGAAGCGATTTATTTCATTTTTCTATAATTCACAACAAGTACTCCACTAATTATGAATGCTGCAGCAATTATAATTCTAATCGTAATTTTTTCATCCAAAATCAACCAACCTAAAAATAGTGCTACTACTAAATTAATATAAGATAAGACCACCACTTTGGTTGAAGGCAGTTGTGTAATCAAATAGCTAAAGGCAACATAACCCACAACTGAGCCAAATAAAGCGAGATAAATCATTGCGAAAACACTTCTTAAACTCCAAGTTGTAGTTGAAATATCTGGGGTAAAATAAAATTGAATAGCGGTCAAAACTACTCCAGCAATTAACATTTGTACGCAGACATTCATAAGCATTGTCAAAGAGTTTTCGCTTCCTCTTTTCATAAATATGGTTCCAATAGCCCAAGCTAAAATAGCAAACAATAGTGCGAAAACGCCTTGTCGATATTCAGGAATTAACAAATCGGTTAAACTGCTTTGATAAATAAGGAAAATTCCAAACATACCCAGAAGAATTCCGACTACTGTTTTGACGGATAGTTTTTCATACCCAAAAATTAGGTTCAGAATCAAAACACAAAATGGAGTAAATGTAGAAATTAAGGATGCTAATCCGCTTGTAATATATTTTTCGCCATAAGTCGTCAGTCCGTTAGCTAAAACAATCATTAATATTGATAAAATAAATGCTCGCAAAAATTGTCTTGGACTAACTTTTTCTAATTTTTTTTGAGAATACAAATAGAAAAAAATTATGGACCCTGAAATTAAATTACGGATTCCAGCCAATATAAAAGGCGGTATTGTTTCAACTCCAATTCGGATTCCTAAAAAAGTAGTACCCCAAAAGAAAGCTACACAAAATAGTGCGAGATATAATTTTGTTTTCAAGAGATTGGTTTATTTACAATCATCTTTTCTTTAGGAGCATCTACTAGACAACGTCTTCCAGGTCCACATTTCATTCTGCGAGTACCGCAAGACACTAAAAAAATTACTAAAAGTAAATACAAAACAGCTTTTCTCATCACTAATTTATTTTTCCTTCGTTCTGCATACTTTTCAACTGCTCCAAATAATCTCTTTCGTTCGAAAGTCGCGGTATTTTGTGTTGCCCGCCGAGTTTATTGTTTTCTTTAAGCCAATCGTAAAACAAATTTTCACGAGCCACATTCACCACCAAAGGATTCAAAGTCATATTATTATAGCGTTTGGCTTCGTAATCGGAGTTTAAAGATTGCAAATTTTCATCCAATGTTTTTTGAAACAATCGAATGTCATCTGGTTGTTTTTTGAATTCAATCATCCATTCGTGTGCTCCTTTTTCTTTATCTTTCATAAAAATTGGCGCAACAGTATAGTCTTTCACTTCACAATGAATATCTGAACAGGTTTTAGCCAAAGCCATATCGGTATTTTCAACCATTAATTCCTCGCCAAAAACATTAATATGATGTTTGGTTCTTCCCGAAACGCGAATTCTGTAGGGTGACAATGAAGTAAAGCGCACGGTATCGCCAATCAGATAACGCCAAAGTCCGGCATTAGTGGTAATCACAACTGCATAATTTTTAAATAATTCTACATCCGAAAGGCGAATTACTTTTTGGTTTTCGGTGCCAAAAGTATCCATCGGAATAAATTCGTAGAATATTCCATAATCCAACATCAGCAATAAATCATTGGAATAATTCAAATCTTGGATTGCAAAAAATCCTTCAGAAGCATTGTATATTTCGTAGTATTTGAAATTATTTTGAGGTAGTATCTTTTTGTATTGTTCTCTGTACGGTTCAAAACTAACACCGCCATGAAAATATACTTCCAAATTTGGCCACAATTCCATTAGATTTTCTTTGCCGGTCTCAGTCATAATTCTGTTTAACAAAACCAACATCCAAGAAGGAACTCCGGCAAAACTAGTAACATTTTCATTCTTAGTCTCGTTGATAATGGCGGTAAGTTTAGTTTCCCATTCGCTCATCAAGGATATTTTACTACTGGGTGTGCTACTGAATTCGGCCCAAATAGGCATGTTCTCAATTAAAATAGCCGATAAATCTCCAAAATACGTGTTGTTGTTTTCGTAAATCTGAGAACTTCCACCAAGGCGCAAACTTTTGCCTAAAAACATTTCAGAGTTTTCGTTGTTGTTCAAATACATACACAACAAATCTTTGCTGCCTTTGTAATGACAATCTTCCAAAGCTTCATTACTTACCGGAATAAATTTGCTTTTGGCATTGGTAGTTCCACTCGATTTGGCAAACCATTTTATTGGCGTGTTCCAAAAAACATTTTGTGCTCCTTTTCGAGTTAGTTCAATCATCGGTTCCAAATCTTCATAAGTAGCAATTGGAACTCTTTCTGCAAAAGTTTGATAGTTTTTAATACTTCCAAAATCATATTTCTGTCCAATAACGGTTTCTTCCGAAGAACGAATTAAGTTCATCATTAATTCTTCTTGAACTTCATGCGGATATTTTAAAAACAACTCAATCTGATGAATGCGCTGTTTTAAAACCCAGGAAGCAATAGAATTAATTAACGGTATTGGCATTTTTGAATTATGAGTTACGAATTATGAGTTACGACTTAAGTGCGCAGCGCGAATTGTATGTAGCGAAGCGAAATAAATTATAACTTTACGCTAAAATAGCAATAAATTCCTAATCTTGCTATGAATAATCAAAACTGTCACCCTGAGCGAAGTCGAAGGGCTAATTCTAATTTAAAATATGACTTACGAAGGCGTGTTAACCAAAATGCAAACCGAATTTTCCAATCCGATTCAATATTATTTGGTTTTTGAGAATAGTTTTTTGAGTTTGAATCAGTTATTGGACAAATCGTTGGAAATAAATTTTGTTGGTTACCAATGTTTGAATTGTGTTAAAAAGAAAAAGATTTTTCGTCAGGGTTTTTGCTATGATTGTTTTATGAGTTCAGCATCTGCCGGCGATTGGATTATGAAACCCGAGTTGAGCACAGCGCATTTGGATATTGAAGACCGCGATTTAGAATATGAAAAAAGAGTGCAATTGCAACCGCATATTGTGTATTTGGCATTGTCGAGCGAAGTAAAAGTTGGAGTCACCAGACAAACCCAAGTGCCAACGCGTTGGATTGATCAAGGTGCAGTTCAGGCATTACCAATTGTTGAAGTTCCGAATCGATATTTGGCCGGAATTACCGAAGTAGCTTTAAAGAATCATTATGCAGATAAAACCAATTGGCAAAAAATGTTGAAAAACGATGTGCCAGAAGTTGATTTGCTCAAAGAAAAAGCATCGCTTAAATATTTAATTCCAAAGGAAGTTCAGGAGTTTTATTATTCCGAAAAGAATAATTTATATGAATTACATTATCCTGTTTTGCAATATCCAAATAAAGTCAACAGCTTGAATTTAGACAAATTGCCAAATTTCTCAGGAAAATTGACCGGTATAAAAGGACAATATCTGATGTTTGAAGACGGAACGGTTTTTAACGTTCGTACTTTTGAAGGTTATGTAGTAAAGATTTCAATTTAAAAAACCTGCCCTGATTTTTCTATTATTAGAGCAGATTAATTAAATGATATTAGGCATTACTTCTCTGAACCTAAAGGTTTCGAGGTTAATTTATTGGTCTCATAAATAGTTAAAACTATGCACTTTAGTGCATTTTGCTTTCAGCTTCTATAAAGTTTAACACGAATTACACAAATTAGCACAAATTAATTTGTGAAAATTTGTGTAATTCGTGTTTATAAATTAAGTTTTACAAATTTAGCAGACTTTTAGTCCGCAAATCAAATCTATGGACTTCAAGTCCATAGTGGTTTATTTACTCAGCTCCACAAAATATTTATAAAATAACGGAATTGTTTCAATACCTTTTAAGTAATTAAAAATTCCGAAATGTTCGTTTGGCGAATGAATGGCATCCGAATCTAATCCGAATCCCATCAAGATAGTTTTTGATTTCAATTCTTTCTCAAACAGTGCAACAATTGGAATACTTCCACCGGAACGAACCGGAATTGCTGGCACACCAAAAGTCTCGGTATATGCTTTATTAGCTGCCTTATATCCGATACTGTCAATTGGCGTAACATAACCTTGCCCACCATGATGAGGTGTAACTTTTACTTTTACCGATTTTGGGGCAATACTTTCGAAATGTTTTTTGAATAGTTCCGTAATTTCCTCCCAATCCTGATGAGGTACTAAACGCATCGAAATTTTTGCATACGCTTTACTAGCAATTACGGTTTTAGCACCTTCTCCGGTATAGCCGCCCCAAATTCCGTTAACGTCTAATGTTGGGCGAATAGAGTTTCTTTCATTAGTTACATAACCAGTTTCGCCATACACATCGTCAATATCTAAGGCTTTTTTATAGTTGTCTAAAGAGAATGGTGCTTTTGCCATTTCGGTTCTTTCGGCAGCAGTCAACTCTTCTACTTTATCATAAAATCCTGGAATAGTTATATGATTGTTTTCATCGTGAAGAGACGCAATCATTTTGGTCAACACATTAATTGGGTTGGCAACAGCGCCGCCGTATAACCCGGAATGTAAATCACGATTTGGTCCGGTAACTTCCACTTCAACGTAACTCAATCCACGCAAACCAGTTGTGATACTTGGCTGTTGGTTTGAAATCATTCCCGTATCGGAAATCAAAATCACATCGCAGCTTAATTTTTCTTGATTCTTTTCTACAAACCAGCTCAAACTTTTTGAGCCCACTTCTTCTTCACCTTCAATCATAAATTTTACGTTGCAAGGCAAATTATTGTTTGCAATCATATATTCAAAAGCTTTGACATGCATATACATCTGACCTTTGTCATCGCAGGCGCCACGTGCAAAAATGGCACCTTCAGGATGAATTTCAGTTGTTTTGATTACAGGCTCAAATGGAGGAGAAGTCCAAAGTTCCATTGGATCTGGTGGTTGCACATCATAGTGTCCGTAAACTAAAACGGTTGGTAAGGATGCGTCTATGATATGTTCTCCAAAAACAATTGGATAGCCAGGAGTTTCACAAATTTCAACTTGCTGGCAACCCGCTTTTTCAAGCGAAGCTTTTACGGCATCAGCAGTAGCTATTACATCGTGAGCATAAGCGCTATCGGCACTTACTGATGGGATTTTTAATAATTCGATTAGTTCATTGATAAAACGTTCTTTGTTTTGTTGAACGTAATTCTTGATGTTGTCCATTGGAAGTTTTTAATTAGTGAACCAAAAATACAAAAAAATGCTAATTGTTTTTTTTAAATTTTTCCTTTGAAAGTTTGAAGTTATGATTATATTTGCTGCCAATTATTGATACAATCAATTTTGCGGGTATGGTGAAATTGGTAGACATGCCAGACTTAGGATCTGGTGCCGCAAGGCGTGTAGGTTCGAGTCCTATTACCCGCACAAAAATAAACGCAATCCCTTATAAAGTAAGCGGTTGCGTTTTTTGATTTTAATAGTTGTCCAACTATTATGAAAATTCTTGTATTTTAATTTATAAAAAAAGAGCAACTGTTTAGGTTGCTCTTTTGTATTTACTCTTTTATAAACTTGCTTGCACTATTATCTGACACCTTTAGATAATATATACCTTTAGATAATTGCTCAACATTGATGGTGGTTTCAACTTCTTCAAGATTTCCACTTAAAACAACTCTTCCTAAACCATCAACTATGGAATAAGGTTGATTAATAAGGTTGTCGTAAACTTTTACATTTAAGACGTTTAAAACGGGATTAGGATATAATTCAATATTACTTTTATCAAATGTTGTATTAGAAAGTGAATTATCACTGAGGCAACGCACCGAACAACCGTTTCTCTTATTGTTACCCGTTCTGTCTATGCTACCATTACTGTAATACATAAAGATATAAATACCACTTGCTGAATTGGGTTCTGACGAATTCCACCAGGAACCGACGTCACCAACGCTGTTGAATAATGCCCCATTTGTGTAGTAGCGATAACCTCCCGGAAGTGCAGTAAAGCCTGTACTGTTGGTTGCTCCTGTGTTGGGGCTTGTCCAAAGAGATGTTCCTGTTTGTTTCAATGCTCCTCCTACAAAAGTTGATCCTCCATTAGATAAAGGGTCAAGAAAAGTAATCAAAGTAAGCCATTCTTCATCTGTAGGAACATGCCAGCCTGTTGGCGCCAGTTTTTTCCTAAGAGCTGGGTTAGCAGCAGAAGTCGCATCGTAAATACCAGCGGCAGCATACCAATTGTATAACTTGCCATAGACAGCTCCATTGGCTGAGTCGTTGTTATAATAACACCACGCTCCTGTGGTAAGGTTTGCCCATTCATTTCGATCAGTAACTTGAGGTATAGGGGTTCCATCACTATATGTTGTTACATTTAAGTTGGTGGTTTGCCATATTTGAGTACCAATAGTGACTTCTTGTCCATAAGTCGTTTGATTGCAAAGAACCAAAGCAAAAATTGAGAGTAGTATTTTTTTCATAATTTCTATTTTTAAATTAAAAACCAAATGTAAGAATTTAATTAATACGCGTTCAGCCCTAGTTACCGGTTTCAATCCAGTTGTTAATTTTCTTTTCCAACAGCGCTAAAGGCAATACACCCGATTCTAGTATTTTTTGATGGAAAACTTTTATGTCAAATTTGTCTTTCATCTTGTCTTGTGCTTTTTTGCGTAGTTCTAAAATTTTCAGTTGTCCCATTTTATAAGACAATGCTTGTCCGGGAATGGCCATGTAACGCTCAATTTCAGCAATAATTCCGGCTTCGCTTTCGGCTTCGTTATCTAATGAATATTTAATAGCCTGCTCACGCGTCCAACCTTTATTATGAATTCCGGTATCAACTACTAAACGAACAGCTCGATGCATTTCGTTTCCTAACATACCAAAGTATTGATACGGATCAGTATATAAACCCAATTCTTTTCCTAGACTTTCGGTGTACAAAGCCCAACCTTCGCCATAAGCGCCAAACCAAGCAAATTTTCTGAAATTCGGCAATTCATTATTTTCTTGTTGTAATGAAATTTGGAAATGATGTCCAGGAATTGCTTCGTGCAGAAATAAATCTTCGTCACCATAATAATTATATGCTTTTACATCCGGAATCGGCACATAGAAAGTTCCAGGTCTTGATCCGTCAGCTGAACCTTGGCTGTATTCCGCACTGGCTGTTTTTTCTCTGAAAGCTTCTGTTCTTTTTATTTGGAAAGGACATTTTGGTTGCAACGAAAACAATTTGTCAACATTAGGTTTTATGGTTTGATGTATTTTTTCGAAGTTGGCAATAACTTCTTCGGGTGTTTTGAAAGACATTAATTCTGGTTTGGTTCTAACATGCTCAAAGAATTCATTTATGGTTCCTTTGAATCCAACCTGGTCTTTTACTTTTTCCATTTCGGCTTTGATTCGCGATACTTCTTTTAAGCCAAGCGCGTGAATTTCTTCCGGAGTTTTGGTAGTCGTTGTCCATTGTTTTGCATATACTTTGTACAGCTCCTTTCCATTTGGCAAACTGCCAATTCCACTTGTAGTTCTTGAGGCAGGAAGGTATTCGTTTTTCAAAAATTCAGTAATTTTTTTGAACTGTGGTTCCAATTTTTCTTTGATTGTAGCAGTATATTCTTTTTTTAATGTCTCTGGTTGGTCTGCTGTAATTTCTTTTGGGAAAGCTTTTAAAGCGGAATAAAAAAGATTGTCTTCAACATTTGTAGTAACCATACTCTCAAACTGAGGAATCATTTTTACAGTCAATGCTTTTGGTAAAACCATTCCTTTGTCGATTCCTTTTTTCATGTAAACCATTGCTGAATCTA
>NZ_JBMOGQ010000089.1:0-9724 GCF_049318325.1 Flavobacterium sp.
AAAAAAAAATCGACGATATTTGTTGAAATCACCGATGAAGAAGATCAACTCGCCTATACAATTGCCGATACTACTCCATCTATTGAAGATTCATTAATTATAGAACAAAACTTATCCCGGTTATTGCAATTCATCAAAGAATTAAAACCTCATTACCAGGAAGTAATTCAACTGCGTTATTTTCAGGAAATGAGTTATCAGGAAATTTCAGAACAACTTAATGAACCATTGAGTAATGTTAAAATAAAATTGCTTCGCGCCAAAAAACTGTTGGCAGAAATCATCGAAAGCAAAAAATAATCACTTCTTTTTTTATTAAAAATATCTGTTAAAAATTCATTGAAAAAGGGGTTTTAATGTTTTTATTTTAAATATTTTACCAAATTATATACTATTTTATAATCTGCTACGTTATATAATAAAAACATCTTGCTTATGTAACATAGATACTTAACTTTTAAATCATTTAATTATGTCAAACGTTAATATTTATGAAAAAAACTGGATAGATCTGGTTTTTGAAGACAAGAACAAAGCATATGGAGCGTATCAGTTACGCCAGGAAAATTCACAAACTACATTATTTGCCTTCTTTGGTGGATTAACACTAATTTTAGTTCTGCTTGGCGGTTGGTTCTTATTATCTTCTTTCGGAAGTAAGCCTGAACCCACGATAATCAACTGTCCGGTTTCACCAACAATTACACCTATAAAACTAAAGCCAAGAGTTGAGCAAACGAAACCTATGAATCCAAAGATTCAGGCTAAAGCTGCTTCACCAAATAAATTTAAAAAATATGTAGCTTCTACAACTCCTGAAGAAATAAAGGTTCCGGTGACCGCAACAATACCAATGACTTCTAATACTTCTGGCAATGGAACCGAAACTGGTTCGACAGTTTCTACATCAACAGGCGGAGAAGACCCTACTCTAACTACTATCGCTCCAACAAACGTAGGAAGTGAACCTGTTCTAAGTGGCACATTAGACCGACTTCCTGAATATCCTGGTGGAATAAAAAAATTCTATGAATATGTAGGCAACAATATTGAAAAACCAGAAGTTGATGAACATTTAAGTATGATAAGTGTTATAATGTCTTTTGTTATTGAAAATGACGGTGCAATGAGTAATATTAAAGTGCTAAGAAGTTCCGATAAAAATCTGGAAAGAGAAGCTATTCGTGTATTGAAATCACTAAAAGTAAAATGGGCACCAGGCTATAAAGATGGAGAAAAAATGAGAACACTTTATACACTTCCGATAAAAGTTACCCTTTAAAAGTTACGTTAGTATTTCTCCCTTTTTGCCCTTGAACCTGACCAGAATTAAAAACTTGTCAGGTTTATTATTTTTAATAACTAGTGTAAAAATTTTAGAAAATAAAGGTTTATATTTTGATTAAATATCGGTATTATTGTATACTTTATTGCAGTTATGAAGATTACCTTAATTACACTCCTATTATCAACATTATTCTACTTTTACAGTCCAAAAAAGGATTGGAACACTTTTGAATCTGATAAGGAAAATCCCAATGACAGTTTGTATGTGATTTCTAGTTTTCCGATTAAAATGGGAAACGTATCTGATGAATACATCAATGAAAAAAGAAAAGAAATAGATTCTTTTTATAACAAAAATATTAATTCTCCATACTATAGTGGTGGTTTCATTGTTGTAAAAAACGGTCGTGTCATTTATGAAGATTATAAAGGATTTGCTAATCTAAAAACCGGAAAAAAAATTGACGCTACTACTCCAATTCATTTAGCGTCTGTAAGTAAAGTGTTAACAGCTACAGCTATTTTAAGATTAGTGCAACAAGATAATATTACACTAGATCAAAAAGTAACAGATTGGCTTACTAAATTTCCTTATAAAAGCACTACAATAAGAACATTACTCAATCACAGAAGCGGTTTACAACATTATGCCAATTTTCCCAGATTGATGAAAAAGAATTGGAATCGAAGAAAAGTACTGACTAATCAAGATGTTTATAACTTAATGGTGCAAAATAAATTCCGATTAAAAACTCCGAATGACACTCATTTTGATTATTGCAATACCAATTACGTAATCTTAGCTTTAATCATTGAAAAAGCTACCGGTTTAAACTATCGACATGCCATGCAGGAATTAATTTTTAAACCGTTGGAAATGAAAAATACTTTTGTTTTTAACTATGATACGGATAGAGAAACGGCTTCCAAATCGTATAGAGGAACTACAATATTTCCATGGGATCAGTTTGATAATTTATATGGTGATAAAAATATTTATTCGACACCAAGGGATTTGGTAAAGTTTGATATGGGAACCTATTCGCCCGAATTTATAAAGCCGGAGCTTATAGAGGAAGCATATTTTGGTTATAGCAGTATTCATGATGTTGCTAAACCAATTAAAGATTATGGTTTGGGAATGCGTATGCGATTTTTGCCTCCTAATAATGAAAAAATGATATACCACAACGGTTGGTGGCATGGAAACAACACGTCATTTGTTCCGGTAAAAAAAGACACTATAACTGTAGTTTGTTTGGGAAATAAATATTCAAACCGACCTTATGCTACTTTGAGTATGGTAAGCAGTCTTTTTTACGAAAAGAAAACAGAAATAGAAAAGCCGCTTCCGCCTGAAACAGAATGCGAAGAATGATTATTCTGTTACTAAATAAATTCCGTCGTCTTTAATTTCGATAAGTTTGTCTTTGTAGAGTGAACCGATTGCTTTCTTAAAAGTTTTTTTACTCATCTTCAACACCGTTTTAATGTCTTCCGGATGACTGTTGTCATTCAATCGCAGAAAACCTCTACTAGCTCTAAGCTCGTCAAGGATTTTTTCGGCATTAGGTTCAATGTTCTCATATCCTAATTTTTGCAACGAAACATCAATTTTATTATCGGGACGAATCGATTTGATATAACCTGTCATCCTATCTCCAGTTCGGACATCATCATAAACTTGGTCTTTGTATAACAATCCTTTATGTATGTCGTTGATGATGACATTAATTCCAACTTCGGTAATGTGGGAAATGATTAAATCTACTTCATCTCCAACTGCAACTGTCAAATTTTCATTGTTCAAAAATTGATTGGTTTTGCTAGAAGCTACAATTCTATTGGTTTTTTCATCTATATAGGCAAAAACCAAATAGCGTTTTCCCTTTTCCATTGGCCTAGCTTGTTCTTTAAACGGAACGAGTATATCTTTCTCTAAACCCCAATCTAAAAAAGCACCGATATTATTAACATAATTCACACGAAGTAATCCAAATTCATCCATAAGTATATAGGGTTCCAATGTTGTTGCCACCGGTCTTTCTTCATGATCAAGATAAACAAAAACAATCAGCTCATCACCTATATTGTATTCCTTTGGAACATATTTCAGCGGCAGTAATACATCGTCTTTTCCATCGGTTAAAAATAGTCCAACTTTAGTTTCACGTGCTATTTTGAGTGTATTGTAATGTCCTATTTCCATTTTTTTAATGCTAGCAATTTAGGCTGTAAAGATAATGTTTATTTTTCGCCACTTATAAACGAATAATTCTTATGTATCAGATAAAAAACATTCTTGTGTTCTTAGCTAATTAATATCTTTGAAATGTAACAAAACAGATGCTTTTATTACTAACGAGGCTATGAGTGACAATCTAGAACAATTATTTGTAAAGCAATTAAAGGACAATCAAAACATTATCCACAAGATATGTCGGTTGTATACCAATGATGAAGATGCTCATAAAGATTTGTTTCAGGAAATTACCATTCAGCTTTGGAAAGCATATCCAAAATTTAGAGGAGACTCTAAATTCTCAACTTGGGCTTATCGTGTGGCGCTAAACACTGCCATTACGCTTTATCGAAAAAGTACACGAACAGTGGCAACCACATCATTCGAAGCACAAAAACATTTCATATCACAAGAAGAATACAACTTTGAAGAAGAAGAACAAATCAAGTTGATGTATCAAGCGGTTCAACAGTTAAATGATATCGAAAAAGCACTCGTTTTTCTATATTTAGAAGACAAAGATTATACTGAAATATCAGAGACTCTGGGTATAAGTGAAGTAAATGCTCGAGTAAAAATGAACAGAATTAAAGGTAAATTAAAAAAAATATTAAATCCCTAAGGATTATGGAAGAGTTGGATTTATTAAAAAAAACGTGGCAAAAAGACAGCCATTATTACGAGCAAGTTTCCGAAAACGAAATTTATAAAATGCTGCACAAAAAATCATCCTCTATTGTAAAATGGATTTTGATTATCAGTATCATTGAAGTATTGTTTTGGGCAGTCATTAGTGTTTTTTTCAAAGTTGATGAAAACTTGAAAAACCTTAACGCGGAAAATCTTAGTGTATATTTCCAAGTTCTAAATGTTGTAAACTATGTAGTAATTTTATGGTTTATCTACAATTTTTATAAAAACTATATCAAGATTTCGACTACAGTTTCAACGAATCAATTAATGCACGACATTTTAAAAACACGTAAAACGGTTCAGTATTACGTTTGGTATAATTTGGTAATGGCACTTATGACTATTATTGCCGCCTTTGTCATGGAATTTGAATTTAATCCAAAAATGGAAATAGTAAAAAACAAAATAGCAAATGAAAACAATTATCAAACTTTGTTTGTTATAGTTGGCATAATGCTATTAAGTATTATAGTATTTATTGGATTAGTTTGGTTGTTCTACCGTTTATTGTATGGTATTTTACTCCGAAAGCTGAACTCCAATTATAAAGAATTAAAAAAAATAGATTTGTAAAAATAAAATCCGAGTTAATTACGGAATCTCTTTTTTGTCAATATTCCATTCTCTAAACTTGTTTAGGCGCTCTTGTTCTTCAATTTCTTCAGCTGGAATCACTTTTAAAAATGATGGATGCTGCTCTATGGCAAATTCTATTTTTTCAACAATCTGCTCAATCGTTTCGTTATTATAATCAATAACCAAAGGTTCTTTAATGATAAACGATTGCAATATATTTTTCTTTTTTACACGCAAGCCTTTTTTGTCAAATGAACGACGGAAACCGTCAATTACTATTGGAACCACTACAGGCTTGTATTGCTTAATAATATGAGCTGTTCCTTTTCTAACTGGTTTAAAAGACTTAGTTGTGCCTTGTGGAAAAGTAATTACCCAACCGTCTTCGAGTGCAATTCTGATATTCTCCGTATCATTTGGATTTACCTCACGTTTTTCGGTTACGTCTTTACCACCGGAACGCCAAGTTCTTTCTACCGAAATGGAACCTACATAAGACAGAATACGAGGTAACAAACCTGATTTCATGGTTTCACTTGCAGCAACATAATAAATATTCATTTTAGGCTGCCACAAATAGCCTAAGTTTTTAATAGTATCATGCCTTCCTGAAAGACTTGCATTAAAAACATGAAACATCGCGACAACATCGGCAAAATAAGTCTGGTGATTAGAGATAAAAAGTACGTTTTTATCTGGTAAAGAAGCAATGATTTCGGAACCATCAATTTGCAATTCGTTAAAACCTCTGTATCTTCTGTGAGTAATTAGACCAAAAATTCGGATTAACCATTTTTTTATAAAAAGAATATGACCAAAGGGATTTCTTTCAAATAAACCCATAAATTAATTTTATTAAACCTGATAATTCGGAAGGCAAATCTACAAAAAGTAATAAGTTATAAAACTAATTTTAATGATTCTTTTAATTCACTTAACATCATGGCTGTTGCGCCCCAAACGAAGTGTTCATTTACTTGAAAACCAGGGACTTCTATGTTTCCCGCATAGGATGTCTTCATGGTATTGGTAACGATAATTTTATCATCCAAAAAATCTTTTAATGGCAACTCGACAATACCTGCTACTTCATCTACTTGTAATTCAAAGTCTAATTCAACTTGGCTGTAACCCAAAAAAGGATAAACCATATAATTGCTAGGAGGAATATAAATTTCAGTAAAAGCGCAAACTACATTAATTACACTAGGATGAACTCCAATTTCTTCATAGGTTTCCCGAATAGCCGTTTGTCTTAAATCAAAATCTTCTGGTTCTACTTTTCCTCCGGGAAACGCAATCTGTGAAGAATGTACACCATTGTATGAATTTCTAAGAATTAATGCTAAATGTGTTTCTGATTTTTTTGGATAAAAAAGCATCATAACGGCTGCCTTTTTGGGAATTGTTTTAGTGAAATCGATATTTTTCAATAATTCTTCTCTGTTTGGCGGAACCATTTTTACATGTGCTTCCCTTGCCGGAAGGGCAACATTTAGTAATTTTGGCGCATATTTTAAGAACTCATCGAAATGCATCTTGATTAATTTAGGATTATAAAGTTACCTTAAAAAATCAAAGCACTCAAACTTTTACAACTTTAAAATGTTTAGCAAAGAAGAAGCATTACTCATAAAAAAAGAATTTTGGACCGAATTTGCTAAGGCTTATCCCAGAAAATGGTTGCTTTATGACACCAAAATAAAAGATGTCACTTTTAAGTTTTATATCGATAATAAAAAGGCACAAGTACTCTTGGATATTGAGCCAAAAGACGAAGAAAAACGTAAAATCTACTTTGAAAAGATTGAATCATTAAAGACGATTTTGCTCGAAGATTATCTTCCTGAAGCTATTTTGGAGCGGAATTTTTATCTCGAATGCGGTAAAATTATTAGCAGGATTTGGGTAGAAAAATTAGGTGTGAGTTTGAATAATAAAAATAATTGGGAAACAATTTTTGACTTTTTCAACGAGACAATGACACAGTTTGAGTATTTTTATTTTGAACACGAAGACTATATCAAAGATTTAGAAATCAATACTTAACGCAAGATTACATCTTTAATTACTTCTTTGCCAATTTCTTCGTTTATCATATTAATAATCTTCTGTTTGCCATAACTCAATTCTTCTCGCAATACTGCCGAAGTTAACGAAACATAAAGTGTAGTTCCTTTTAAAACCACTTCTTTAGTATAGCTATTGACACCATTTCCCATTAGCGATTTCCAGGCTGCTTCAACGTCGATTTTGTCCATGCCGTCTTGGAGTTTATTTTTTTCAATAAACTCTTTTAAAACATCACCAATAGACCCTTCGTTGCTTACTCGTCTTGCCATTATTTAAATGAGAATGGTTTAAATTTTTTATAGGTGTATTCTAAATTTTCTTTGTTTTTTAAAACTAAAATTGAATCTTCAATGGATATGATTTCTTCCTTCCATTTGCCATATTTAGTATTGTATTCTAAAAAGAAAGAATTGTCATTTTCAACTATTTTAATATTTTCTTTGATGCCATTAGTTTGGAATTTTCCATCGAACTGCGGCATTACTTTTTGTCTAAAACCTACCAATTTATTGTCAACCTGAGCTTGTCGAAGTTCAAAATAATCTATAGTTTCATTAATTTTATAGTCTTTGGTTTTACCAGTCGAGAATTTAACCTGTTTGATTTCCCAATAGCCATTGATTTTTGCGATATCTTCCTTCTTTACATTAGAATGACACGAAATCAGCAACATAATAAAAAGTAACACTAGAGCATTAACGAATAAGCGAAGTAACCTTGTATTTTTCATAGCATAAAATCGTATTGATGAATGACAAATTTAATTTTTAAAATTAACACAGTCATAGAAAATAAATATTGCTGCCGAAGATACTAGAGATTCTATATTTTTTTTTAACGCTTTGGACAAGAATTAGTGCTTTGTCTCAGTAAAAATTACTTTCTAAATCTGATTACGGCATAAACAAATAATACAAAAGCAAACAGTCGCAACCCAAGGAAAATACTTGGTAAAGGTTTTTCTATAAAGTAACTTAGTCCCGCAATTCCAATACCTATTGCTATTAATTTTAACGAAGATGATTCTTTAAAAAAAGATATAATTTTATTCATGACTTTTTATTTAAAAAAGGAATCTACAAATTCAAATTTATTAAAAACCTGTAAATCATCAATACCTTCACCTACTCCAATGTATTTTACCGGTATTTGAAATTGATCTGAAATTCCTATAACAACTCCGCCTTTGGCAGTTCCGTCAAGTTTGGTAACTGCAAGACATGAAACTTCTGTCGATGCTGTAAATTGAGTAGCTTGTTCAAAAGCATTTTGTCCCGTTGAACCATCTAAAACTAATAAAACATCGTGTGGAGCGTCTTCAACTACTTTTTGCATTACGCGTTTTACTTTAGTTAACTCATTCATTAAATTTATTTTATTGTGTAAACGACCAGCAGTATCAATAATGACAACATCAGCATTTTGAGTAACCGCGCTTTGTAACGTATCAAAAGCAACTGAAGCAGGATCACTTCCCATTTGTTGTCTTACAATTGGCACGTCTACTCTATCAGCCCAAATTTGCAATTGGTCAATCGCAGCAGCACGAAACGTATCGGCAGCGCCAAGAACCACTTTATAACCTGATTTTTTGAATTGGTATGCTAACTTTCCAATGGTGGTAGTTTTTCCAACACCATTAACGCCAACAACCATAATTACGTATGGTTTTTTATTGGCCGGAATGCTAAACTCTGTTTCTTCTCCCGATTTTGTTTCAGATAAAAGTCCGGCGATTTCTTCACGAAGGATTTTATTTAATTCTTCTGTTCCCATGTACTTATCATTGGAAACACGCTCTTCGATTCGCTTTATTATCTTTAGTGTAGTTGCGACACCAACATCTGACGAAACTAATACTTCCTCAAGATTGTCTAGAACTTCATCATCAACCTTTGATTTTCCAGCTACGGCTTTAGTTAGTTTGGAAAGAAAAGAAGTCTTGGTTTGTTCCAAACCTTTATCTAAAGTTTGCTTCGCCTGTTCGCTTATGCTCGGGTCCTTTTTTTCGGAGGAAAATATTCTTTTAAAAAAACTCATTTAAAATTAAGGATTAAGCCCTTCGACTTCGCTCAGGGTGACAATTAGATTTTACTATGACTTAATAATTTATCGAGGACAAACCTCATCATTTTTATACTGCTCAAAAATATAAAAATTTTATGAGGTGCTGCCCTTCCTTAAGCAAAATATTAAATTCAGAAAAAATATAAAAATAAAAAAGCTACTTCCGAATGAAAGTAGCTTTGATATATAATTTTATTGGAATTATTTCTTTGCTAAGAAACTATCCACTTCTTCTGGTGTCATAATGCTTTCAACAAAAGTATAAGCTCCTGTTTTTGGAGATTTTACCATTTTTATAGCTTTAGATAATCTTTTAGAAGCTGTTTGCAGGGTTGCTACGGTTTTCTTTGCCATGATTTATATCTTTAAAATCCTTAAAATGTTAACAAATTTGAAATTATTATTTTATAAAAATTTCGAATTATTTAATTTCTTTATGAATAGTCATTCTCTTCAAGATTGGATTAAATTTTTTAATCTCTAATCTGTCCGGAGTATTCTTTTTGTTTTTGTTTGTAATATAACGAGACGTACCAGGAAGACCTGTTCCTTTGTGCTCTGTACACTCTAAAATAACTTGTATTCTATTACCTTTCTTTGCCATCTTACTTTATTTTTATTGGATTTGGAAATTATTTAATAAATCCTTCAACTTTAGCTTTTTTCAAAACTGCAGCCAATCCATTTTTATTGATTGTTTTAATTGTAGACGCAGCTACTCTTAGAGTAATCCATCTGTCTTCTTCAGCAAGATAGAAACGTTTTTTAACTAAGTTAACAGAAAAT
>NZ_JBMOGQ010000090.1:0-9698 GCF_049318325.1 Flavobacterium sp.
GAGCACATCACTTTTAATGATGGGGTCCTGGGTTCGAGCCCCAGTCGGGTCACATAAAGTTGTTCGCTAAGGTGAATAACTTTTTTTGTTTTAGGCCACGTGGAGAAATTGGTAGACTCGCCATCTTGAGGGGGTGGTGTTGCAAGACGTGTCAGTTCGAATCTGATCGTGGTCACTTTTAAGAAGCAAAACCGATTAGGTTTTGCTTTTTTTTAAAATTTATTTTAAATCTTAGTTTGTAAAGATATTTTACTAACTTTGTTTAACTTATTTAGAAAAAAAATGAACAATGTAAAAAATGTCTTCAGTATAAAAGACTTAGAAAATCTGACAGGTATTAAGGCTCATACTATACGCATATGGGAAAAAAGATACAATGTTTTGGAGCCAATGCGAACCGAAACAAATATTCGATTATATGATTTAGCTAGCCTTCAAAAGATTTTAAATGTTACATTGCTTCACAATCATGGCTATAAAATTTCTAAAATTTCAAAATTATCCGAGGATAAATTACCTGAGCTCGTAAATGAAATTATATCAGAGAAAAGCGTGAAACATCATGCTATCAGTTCTTTCAAAATGGCTATGATGAATTTTGATCATGCTCTTTTTTTTAGCACTTATAATAAATTATTATCTGAAAAATCATTTAGAAACGTTTTTTATGAAGTTTTTATACCACTATTAGAAGAAATAGGTTTATTATGGCAAACAGACACCATCTCACCTGCCCATGAACATTTTATATCTTATTTAATAAAACAAAAACTTCTAAACAATACCGAAACTGTTCAAACCAAACCACCAACAAATCACGAAAGGTTATTCGTTCTTTATTTACCAATGGATGAAATTCATGATTTAGGTTTAATGTATCTGAATTATGAAATATTAAGTTATGGATATAAAAGCATTTTCCTTGGCGAGAGTGTTCCAATAGATAGTTTAAAAGACATGAAAAAATATTTTGATAACATTACATACATCTGTTATACAACTGTTCAACCTGATAAAGACTGTATCAATGATTATATCAAAAAAGTAAAGTCTGAAGTATTAGATGAAAACTCTAATTTATGGTTAATTGGAAGAATGATTGAAAATATTGACCAAAAATTAATTTCAGAAAAAATTAGAACTTTCATATCTATAAAAGATTTGGTTGACACTATAGCTTACTAAAAATTCTTATTAAATTTTCATATTTTAAAAAATTAAATGAAAAAACATATCAAAATAATTGGATCTGGTTTTTCCTCTCTTGCCGCTTCATGTTATTTAGCTCAACAAGGCCATTCTGTTACTATTTACGAGAAAAATACAACAATTGGAGGTAGGGCGCGTCAACTAAAAAAAGATGGGTTTACCTTCGATATTGGACCAACTTGGTATTGGATGCCAGATGTTTTTGAACGTTTCTTTGCCGATTTTGGTAAAAAACCATCCGATTATTATGACCTTATTAAATTATCTCCTGCTTATCAAGTATATTTTGGGGTAAAAGATTTTGTTACAATTGCTGATAATCTTCCTGAAATAATAGAAACTTTTGAATCGATTGAGAATGGTAGTGGCAAAAAGCTAGCTACCTTTATGAAAGAGGCGCAAAGCAATTACGATATTGCAATTAAAGACTTAGTATATCGACCAGGAGTTTCACCCTTAGAATTGGTCACATTAGAAACTGCTAAAAAAGTTAATCAATTTTTTGGCAACATTTCAAAAGACATTAGAAGACGTTTCTCCAATACTAAACTAATTCAAATTCTTGAATTTCCTGTGCTTTTTTTGGGAGCAAAACCATCTGACACACCTTCGTTTTATAGTTTCATGAATTTCGCGGATTTTGGTTTAGGAACTTGGCATCCAAAAAACGGAATGTATAGTGTGATTTTAGCAATGGAAAAATTAGCACTTGAATTAGGCGTTACTATTCACACCAACTCTAATATTGAAAAAATAGTAGTAGAAAATGGAACTGCGAAAGCCATAATTGTAAATGGAAAAACAATTGAAGCTGACATTATTTTAAGCGGTGCCGATTATCATCATAGTGAATCTTTATTGGATAAAAAATACCGTGCCTATTCGGAAAAATATTGGAACAATAGGACTTTTGCACCTTCTTCACTCCTATTCTATGTTGGATTTGACAAAAAAATTGAAAATGTAGAACATCATTCCCTATTTTTTGATGTCGATTTTGATATACATGCTGCAGCCATTTATGATACTCCTAAATGGCCAGAAGAACCCTTATTCTATGCAAGTTTCCCATCTAAAACCGATGTGAGTTCAGCTCCATCCGGAAAAGAAGCAGGCATCTTTTTAATTCCGTTAGCACCTGGTTTAAATGACACTCCGGAATTAAGAGAAACTTATTTTGAAAAAATAATTACTCGTTTTGAAAATTTAACACATCAATCTATAAAAAATAATATTATCTTTAAAGAGTCGTTTTGTGTAAATGATTTTATTAAAGATTACAATTCTTATAAAGGGAATGCATATGGTTTAGCCAATACCTTATTGCAAACTGCTTTTTTAAGACCTAAATTGAAAAGTAAAAAAGTTAAAAACCTCTTTTTTACAGGACAATTAACAGTTCCAGGACCAGGTGTTCCGCCAGCATTAATATCAGGAAAACTTGTTTCGGAACTCATTAAAAAAAATATTTAATTTCTTTTTCAACATGAAATCTCTTTTTGATAAAATATCTTTCGATTGCAGTAAAAATGTAACTAAATCATATAGTACATCGTTCTCCGTTGCTGTAAAAATGTTAGCGCCTACTATTCGTCAGGATATTTATAACATTTATGGATTTGTTCGTTTTGCAGATGAAATCGTAGACACTTTTCATGATTACAATAAAGAAGTACTTTTCGAGATGTTTGAAAAAGACTTGGAAAATGCATTGAAATATAAAATTAGTTTAAATCCTGTGTTGAATTCATTTCAGAATACTGTCCATAAATATGCTATTCCACAAACCTTAATTAATGCTTTTATGAATAGCATGAAATTAGATTTGTATAAAAAAGAATATACCACAATTGATGAGTATAACAATTACATTTATGGCTCAGCCGATGTAGTTGGGCTAATGTGCTTAAAGGTATTTGTGAATGGGGATGATCAAAAATTCAATGAATTAGAGCAATCTGCAATGCGATTGGGATCGGCTTTTCAAAAAGTAAATTTCCTTCGCGATCTTAAAGCAGATTATGAAGATTTAAATAGAACATATTTTCCAAATACCGATTTATCTAGATTAGATGAACATTCTAAAAATGAAATCATCAATGAAATTGAAGCCGATTTTCACGCAGGTTTTGAAGGAATAGTAAAATTGCCTTTAGAAGCTAAGTTTGGAGTTTATACAGCCTTTATATATTACAAAAAACTATTAACAAAGCTAAAGAAAACTCCTTCTATGGAAATTAAAAACACTAGAATTCGTGTTGCCGATTATCAAAAATTTGGTCTGCTCGCTAGATGTTATGTAAACTATCGCTTAAATTTAATTTAATTATATATGTTACTCCAAATTACTGTTTTTATTCTAACATTTTTAATCATGGAATTCATGGCATGGTTTACCCACAAATATATAATGCACGGTTTTTTATGGGTATTACATGCCGATCACCACAAAAAAGACCACAATTCATGGTTTGAACGCAATGATGCCTTTTTTATTTTTTATGCTGTTGTGAGTATTGGTTGCTTTTTACTTTGGCAAAACGGAGTTTTTGAATTAGGAATTGCTGTTGGTCTTGGGATTTTTGCCTACGGAGTAGCCTATTTTATTGTTCATGATATTTTTATTCATCAGCGATTTAAATTATTTAGAAATGCGAATAATTTTTATGCCAAAGCGGTTAGAAGAGCACACAAGATGCACCACAAGCATATTGGAAAAGCAGATGGAGAATGTTTCGGAATGTTAATTGTTCCTTTTAAATATTTTAAAAAATAAGAAGCGGGATTTATTAGCATTAATATACAAGTAAAAAGTAGATAATTTTCGTCCCTATTAAAAATTATTTAATTAAGCCTTGTAATGGTTTCAATTGCTCCATATCAATATTAGCGTTTTTTATTACCGAAATCATATTTAAGATATTATTGGGATTCATATCATTTCCAAGAATTCTAACAACTGCAAAACCGCTTTCTTTCCTTTTGGCAAAAAGGATAAATTCATCAATGTGATTTTCATCTCCAGCAAAACTAACCGAAGCTGCGTCTTTACCAGAGCCGACTTTCATCAATTCTTGGTATTTTTCATTCTTCAATATTTGTGTTACTTTTTGGCTTTCAATATCATATTGTGCTTTATTATTTTTATCTAATTTAAAAGCTAAAATATTCATTTTATCAAACGATTCTAAAGCAGTTTTTTGTTCAATGGTAAGCTTCGCTTTGTCAATATCTATTAAGCTCGGTGAAACATCCATCGTTAAAAAATTTTTGTTTTCAGCGTTTTCTACAAAATATTTTTGAAGCGATTGTTCATTAGTACAACTTGATAGTAAAAATGAAAACAATAGGACTAAGTATAGTGCAATTTTCATCACTTCTTATTTTTGACCTTTTGGACCCTTAGCTCCTTTTGATGCTTTCTTCAAATCATCACCACCAGGTAAATTCATTTTATCGGTCAAAACCGAAAGCTCGTTCAAATCAAAATCACCTACTAACGACATTAAAACTGTTTCTTCATTACCAGAACCTTCTACAAACATCATCAATTCTTTTATTTGAGAATCTGAAGCGCCAGATTTTACATATATTTTGACACTTTTACCTTTTTCGTTTAGTTTCATTAACTCTTCAAGAGAAGCTGATTTCACATATTTATCTGAAGTTGATTTCATCTCGTCGGATTTTTTATCACTTTGTGTTACAAAAACTCTCAAGTTGTCTAACTTTTTTATCAAATTCACATATTGTTGTGACTCTTTGTCCTTAACTTCCATTTTACTCAAAAGTGAAAACATTTTTTTGTTAACAACAACTGCCGTTATCCCCTCTTGGTCTTCAAACTTATCAAAGACGCTTTGTGCAAAAAATGTGTTTGCACTAAATACTAATACTAAACTTAAAATTAATTTTCTCATGATTTCTGATTGTTTATTTTTTAAAAATTCGGTTTTTTGATTGTTCAAATTCATTTAAATAACTTATACTTCCAATACCTTTATTTACGCTTTCCGAAATCATAGACAACGCTTTTTGAGTTTCTCTAAAAGCTATTTCAGGATCATTATTAGTCCCATAATCTTCCGATTTTTGTTGGTTATAATAATTAAATGTAAATAAACCTAAGCCAAGTAAAACTAAAACAGAAGCAGCAACTAACAACCAAACTGCGCTTTTTCGTTTTATATTGCTTAATGGAATCGTAGCTGAATGCCGATGCTGAAAGTCGAACGGAGCGGAGCTAAATTGCTCTTGTTTTGAATGAACTGCAAAGCCAAATAGTGGCTTGTATTTTTCCAGAGACGGAGCAACATCTGATGAAGTGAAGTAATCTTTCAATTCCTTTTCTTCAGCAATACTGGTTTCTGCTTCGAAGTATTTTTCTAGTAAAATTTCTATTCTATCCAATGCCATAATGATGTGTTTTTATCATTTCTTCTCTTATAACTTTTCTTGCTCTCGATAATGCTGTGCGAATGGCTTGCTCATTCATTTCTAAAACCTTGCCAATTTCTTCAAATTCCATTTCTTCAATGTCTCGCATTTGAACAATTAGCTTTTGCTGTTCGGGTAAGTTGTTCATTATTTTTTCAACCCATTCCCAAATATCAGTGTCTTCCGCTTTTTGTTGCAAACTCGCTTCTCTATCTGTGAAATTATTGTGAACAATTTTCATGTTACCTGCTCGCTTGGATTTCAACTGGTCTAAACAATAATTTTTTATCATTGTCATTGCCAAAGCTTCAACACTTTTGTATTCATCCAAAATTTCATTTCGGTTCCATAATTTTACCAATACTTCCTGAGTGGCATCTTCAGCTTCTTCAGTGCTTACGAGTAATCGTTTTGCTAACCGAAAGAGCTTATCCTTAAACGGATTTACAAGTTGCATAAACTCATTTTGATTCATTGAAATATATTTGGTGAGTTGGCCACAAGAGCAAGACGATACAAATTTTTATTTGTTACAAACAAAATAATATTATTAATCTAAACTTTGTAAATTTACGGTTATTAAAATAATAAATGCTATGAATAAATATGTAATATCGTTACTAATCGCGTTATCATTTGTTGTCCCTTTTAGTTGTTCTGATATGGATGACAATGCGGTTCCGGCTAGTCTTGAAATAAAAGACTTTGTCTGGAAAGGCATGAATTTATACTATTTGTGGCAGGCCGATGTTCCTGATTTAGCAGATGATCGATTTGCTAATCAATCGCAATTGAATGCTTTTCTTGAGCCTTATAGTTCCCCAACCGACTTGTTCAACGCACTTCGTGTGCCTTCAACAACAGATCGTTTTAGTGTGATTTATAGTGACTATAACCTTTTGGAAGGTGCGCTTTCCGGAAATACATTAAACAACGGAATGGATTTCGGGCTAAAACATATTAATGGCACTACTAATATATATGGCTGGGTTAGGTATATTATTCCGAATTCTGATGCAGCGACCAAAAACATAAATCGTGGCGATATATTTTATGCGATTAACGGTATCCCATTGACAGATGACAATTATAGAACACTTCTATTTAGTAATGATGTAAACTATACTGTCAACTTAGCTAACTATAGTAGCGATAGTAGTGGTTTTGTCACTATTACACCAAACGGGGAATCGGTTACTTTAACCAAAACTACCTTGGCAGAAAACCCAATATTATTAAGTACAGTTATTAACCAAGGCACACACAATATTGGCTACTTGATGTACAACGGATTTTACTCTAGCTATGACAGTCAGTTAAATACTGTCTTTGGTTCTTTTAAATCTCAAAATGTAACCCGTTTAGTATTGGATTTACGCTATAACTCTGGCGGATCAATAAACTCAGCAACAAAATTGGCTAGTATGATTACCGGACAATTCACCGGACAATTGTTTGCCAAACAACAATGGAATGCGAAAGCACAGAACTATTTCTTGGCCAATAATCCAGGTTCTTTAGAAAATAAATTTGTTTCAGGATTAAATAGTTTGAATCTTAACAGAGTGTATGTACTCACTTCCAAAGCTACTGCTTCTGCTAGTGAACTAGTCATAAACTGTTTAAAATCGTATATCGATGTAGTTCAAATTGGCGATAAAACAACGGGGAAAAATGTAGGTTCTATTACTTTATACGACTCTCCTACTTTTGCAAAATCGAATGTAAATCCAAATCATAAATATGCAATGCAACCCATCGTATTGAAAATAGTAAACAAAGACAATTTTGGCGATTACACTTCTGGTATTGCGCCAACTACTTTACTACCTGAAAACATGGGTAATCTTGGTATATTAGGTAACGTTGACGAACCTTTATTAAATGCTGCCATAAATCAAATCGTTGCTAGCGGAAAAATGTTGCCACCAGTACCAAGCATTATTGAACGTGATTTTACAGATTCTAAATCAATAAATTCTTTGGGAAGTGAGATGTATATAGAACATAAATAAAAAATACTCTTTCGGGCACTTGACTTCATTTACAAAATTATATTTAACCCAATTTTGAAATTTCTACCTCTTGTAGAATAGCCAACATTCTCTACAAACTCTTCATTAAAAATATTAGTGGCGGAACCAAAAACAGTCAAACGGTTTTTAATTAATTCATACTTCAACGTGGCATTCAATAATCTGTAAGCATCTAGTTTTACAAATTGTGATGGAAACCCAAATGCATCAATTCTAGAACTTAAATACTGATAATTGATTGCCGCAAAAAATCGATCTGTAAACTCATAGTTCACGGCTAAATTCGCTTTATGCTTTGGATTTAATCTTTGCAAACGCTCATCTAATTCATTAAAAGTATAATTGGCATTGACTGTTAATTTTGGAGTAACATCAACTAAAATCGATGTTTCAATTCCTTTAGCTTTGCTTTTTCCATCTACGTTGTAATAAATATAATTCGCATCAACATCTATAGCTTTTTTTTCTTCTCTCAAAAAGGCAACTGTATTTAGCGTTATTTTTTTATTATATAATTTCACTTCAAAACCTGCTTCTATAGTACTGTTTTCTTCGGGCTCTAAATTGATGTTACCCGAATAAGCATCATACAATTGATATAAACTTGGTGTGATATAAGCAGTTGAATAAGATGCTAATAATCTGATTGGTGTTTTTTTACCAAACAAATACGACGGATTGAAATTATAAACCAAATGATTTTTATAAACACTATGACTATTCATTCTCACCCCAGTATTTAAATTAAAACCAAAAGACGAATTATAAACCACTGTTGTGTATGGATCGACAATGACAAACTTGGCCTTTTCATTATCAATTTTTCCAAATGCTGAATCAAAATTCATTTCACTAAACTGATATTGTGTACCTAATAACACAAAAAACTGCTTTGAAAAACTATATTTATTGAACGCATCTACACTTACATTTTTAGATTTATATTCAAATTCAGAACCAAAAATCAATAAATTCCGTTTACTACTTGATGCGCCTGAATTAAATACAAATTCCCCTTTGTTGTATGTATATTTTGATGAAACTCCCGCTCTAAACTGTTCTGTTTTGCCTTGATTATTAATGTTATCAGATGATGTAACACCGTTATAAGAATCATCAAACGTGTTTTTCAATCGATCGTAATTACCAAATAAATCTACTCGCAATTTTGAAGTTACTGCCACACCAATTTTTTGATTTACGGCAATTCTTGAAAAAAAATCTTTTTCATAATTTTCACCTTGAGCTTCTGACATTCCACTGGTTTCGGTACTATTCAAACTGGTCAAATAATCAAACTTATGATGTTTTCCGTTAAATGACAATCCTTGATTAAAATCTTGTCCATTGTATTTGTGATTATCTGCTGTATTATTCGAACCAATATTCACATAGGCATTGCCTTGAATTTCCTTTTTAGTAGCTTTTTTTAAAGTGATGTTAATTACTCCCGTTGCAGCACCTGTTCCATAAAGTGTACTCCCCGCGCCTTTCATAATTTCGATTCGTTCCACTTGGTCAATGGGTAATAATCGTAAATCATATTCCATTGAAATTCCCGAAGCATCAGTTACTGGGACTCCATCAATCACAATCAAAACCTGACGATTTCTTCCACCTCGAATATAGTAACCCAAGTTTTTTCCGTTAGCCGATTGATTTCCATTTATCTCCATTCCCGCAGCCTGACTTAGTATCGTTGGTAGACTTTGCCCTGATTTTTTTTCTAAATCCTGAGCGGTAATTACTTCAATAACTTTTCCCGATTTTTCTTGGCGCTGCGCAAATTTGGTATCTGAAATGACCACTTCTTTTAATTGATTAGCATCAAAAGAGACTAATTTTCCTGATAAGATTTCAAATAATTTAGAATTAGGTATTTTAATAGAATCCTTTTCTTGCGCATAGGCACAAGTGTTGAGCAAAGCTAAAATAGCTACTGCTTTAAGTATTTTTTTCATTTTTTTAATTCAACAATAATTTTAATAATCTTAGGAAAAAAGCATAGAATTTACC
>NZ_JBMOGQ010000091.1:0-9653 GCF_049318325.1 Flavobacterium sp.
CGGATATTGGTTTCGGCAACAGCCGGAATTGAAATCCCAAAATATACGCGAGTTGTAAATCCAACTGTTTTAGATTTTATTCCAACGGAAGAAGCTAAAGTAAATCTTTCGATGAAAATGGTAGTTTCAAAAGAGAAAGACAAGATTGACAGTTTATTTAATTTGATTTGTTCCTTACAATCGGAATCGGCTTTAATCTTTTGCAATCACAGAGACGCGGCCGAACGCATTAGCGATGCGCTAAACCAAAAAGGAATCTACGCTACCTATTACCACGGCGGAATGGATCAGGATGAACGTGAACGCGCTTTAATTCAGTTCAGAAACGGAAGCGTCAGTTATTTGGTTACCACCGATTTGGCTGCACGTGGTTTGGATATACCCGAAATGAAACACGTTATTCATTATCATTTGCCATCAAAGGAAGACGAATTCATCCATAGAAACGGACGAACTGCGCGTATGTTAGCTACCGGAACTGCTTATGTCATTTTCCACGAAAGTGAAAAAAAACTCGATTATATCAGTTATGGAATGTCAGTTTTAGAAGTTGACAACTCCACCAAATTATCAAAACCACCTGAATTTCAAACAATTTACATTAGTGGCGGTAAGAAAAACAAACTAAATAAAATAGACATCGTAGGTTTCTTTTCTCAAAAAGGAAAACTCGAAAAAGGCGATTTGGGATTGATAGAAGTAAAGGATTTTATTTCGTTTGCTGCGGTAAAATCTAAAAAAGTAAAAGAACTACTTTCCAATATTCGCGACGAAAAAATGAAAGGGAAGAAGTTTAAGATTGAAGTCGCGCGCATGGTTATTAAGAGAGAAGATTATGATAGGAGCAGTCGTAGTTAACAGTCGCAGTAGGCAGATTTATATTGAAAGCTGAAAAATTCACACTATTTTTTTTACTACAACTGTATCTGGAACCAAAACGGAGTAATCACCGCCATTTCTAATCACATCGCGAACAATGCTTGAGGAAATATATGATGTTTTGGAAGCGGTTAGAAGAAAAACTGTTTCAATTTTTGATAATCTTCTGTTAGTATGCGCAATGGCTTTTTCGAACTCAAAATCGGCCGGATTTCGCAACCCACGTAGTATAAAATCAGCGTCTAATTTCCGGCATAAATCGATGGTTAACCCTTCAAAAGTAATCACGGTTACTTTTGGCTCGTCTTTGAAAGCGTCTTCAATAAATTTTTTACGTTCCTCTAATGTGAACATATATTTCTTTTCTGCATTGATACCAATCGCAACTATCACTTCATCAAAAAGTGAAATGCCTCTTTGGATAATATCATAATGACCATTAGTTATTGGGTCAAACGAACCTGGGAAAACAGCTTTTCTTTTCATTTTGTTGTATGTTATATGTTGTGAGTTCTAGATTAAAAGCTGTTAAACCTAAAACCTATAACCTAAAAGTACAATGTTTTATTTTTGTAAAGCTAATTCAATTGAGTTTGTAAACAAATCTTCTAGAGTAATTCCCGCTGCTCTTGCTTGTTGAGGAATTAAACTTTCTGTCGTTAGTCCAGGTATTGTATTCATTTCTAACATAAATGGCTCGCCGTCTACTATGATAAATTCACTTCTCGAAAATCCACTCATTTTTAAAATCGTATAGGTCTTTTTGGCAACAACTCTAATTTTTTCGGCTATGTCTTCAGAAATTCTGGCTGGTGTTATTTCCTGTGATTTTCCATGATATTTAGCTTCGTAATCAAAGAAATCATTTTCGGATACAATTTCTGTAATAGGCAAAACTATGGTTTCTCCTTTATAGTTTATGACACCAACAGAAACTTCTGTTCCGTCAAGAAAGCTTTCGATAATTATTTCGTTGTCTTCTTTGTAAGCATTGGCAATCGCAAATAAAAGTTCCTCTTTTGTTTTTACTTTGGTAATTCCAAAACTGGAACCCGATTTGTTTGGTTTAACAAAACAAGGTAATCCCACTTTTTCCAGAATTTCATCTTGTTTGATATCGTCACCAAGATTTAAATAATAAGAGTTTGCCGATTTTATGCCATAAGGTTTTAGAACCGATAATAAATCACGTTTGTTAAATGTCAATGCCGCTTGGTAATAATTGCAGGAGTTTTGCGGAATTCCTAATAAATCAAAATAAGCTTGCATTAGACCATCTTCTCCGGGTGTACCGTGAATGGCATTAAACACACAATCGAACGTAATTTTTTCATTGCTTACCGTAACCGAAAAATCATTTTTATCTATCTGGAATTCAGTATCATTGTCATCAACATAAACCCATTTTTCTTTAAAAATATGGATGCGATATCCAGTAAATTTTGTTTTGTCTAAGTTTTGATAGACTACGTTTCCACTCGTTAACGATATTTTGTATTCGCTGGAATAACCGCCCATGATGATGGCAATTTTTTTCATTTGTACTGGATGTTAGGTGAAACAAAATTATCAAATTTTTTCAAACCAATTACCTTTATGTTTTTTATATCTTTGTGCAAATTAAAATTCTTTATGAGTTTACGAAAGTATTTATCCAGTCGCATTTTTTTTACTCAAATTCTTGCAGCTATGGCCATTTTTGCCATTATAGCCTATTTATTTTTTCATTGGATAACCTATACTACGCATCACGGACAGGAAATTACAGTTCCTGATTTGGCCCGACTTTCTGCAGAACAGGCAGAAGAAAAATTAAGTGCTGTCGATTTAGATTATATAATTCTAGACACGGTTGATTTCAAACCTGATTTTCCAAAGTTAACTATTGTAGAGCAAGAACCAAAAGCAGGCGCGAAAGTAAAAGAAGGGAGAAAGATTTATATCAAAATAAACGCTTCGAAATATACGATGGTTACAGTGCCCGATTTGATTGAAAAAACCTATCGTCAAGCAGTGCCAACATTAGAAGCTATAGGTTTAATGGAAGGGACAATTACTTATAAACCCTATTTGGGTAAAGACATGGTTCTTGAATTACGCCAGAACGGAAAGAAATTAAAAGCGGGTGATAAAGTCTTAAAATCATCTAAAATTGATTTGATTCTTGGCGATGGAAAAATTACTTATGAAGAAACAGTTGATTCTACAGCTATAGATTCTACTCAAATTATTCCATTAAATGGACAATAATATTGATAATACTCCTGAATTAGAAGAAGAAGAATTATTTGAACACCACCGACATGTTGCTGACAAAGGACAATCGTTGTTGCGTGTAGATAAATTCCTGATGCAGTTAATTGCTAACGCTACACGAAACAAGATTCAGAAAGCCGCAGATGATGGAAACATTTGGGTAAATGATGTTCCGGTAAAGTCCAGTTACAGAGTTAAACCTTTTGATGTGGTTCGAGTAATGCTGTCACATCCTCCGTTTGAAAACTTAATCCTTCCCGAAGATATTCCACTTGATATTGTTTATGAAGACGATTCTTTATTGGTAATCAATAAACCACCAGGATTAGTTGTTCACCCCGGACACGGAAATTATACAGGAACATTGGTTAATGCGTTGGCTTTTCATTTTGAAAATCTGCCAAAGAACTCAAGTGATAGACCTGGACTGGTTCACCGTATAGACAAAAATACTTCCGGACTTTTAGTCATAGCTAAAACAGAACAAGCGATGACACATCTGGCAAAACAATTTGAAGATAAAACTACCGAACGTGAATATATTGCCTTGGTTTGGGGAAATGTAAAAGAAGATGAAGGAACTATAGAAGGTAATATTGCAAGACACGTAAAAGATAGAATGCAAATGGCAGTTTTTCCGGATGGTGAAATTGGAAAACATGCGGTTACACATTATAAGGTTTTGGAACGCTTTGGTTATGTTACTTTGGTTTCCTGCAAATTGGAAACAGGAAGAACACATCAGATTAGGGTGCATATGAAATATATTGGACACACCTTATTTAATGACGAGCGTTATGGTGGTGATTTGATTTTAAAAGGTACCACATTTACTAAATACAAGCAGTTTATAGACAATTGTTTTAAGACTTTACCAAGACAGGCTTTACACGCCAAAACACTAGGATTTTTTCACCCAACAACCAAAGAATATATGCGTTTTGACACTGAATTGCCTCAAGACATGAAAGACTGCATTGAAAAATGGAGGAATTATGCTAAGACAGGTTTTACGGAAAGTGAAAACACGAATTCGTAGGAAGTACTCTTAGGCAAAAAGCAAAATAATTAAATAAGTCTAGATTTTGGGTTTATGTTTATGCTTCATCCACCGGTTTTTCGGCAACAAACAAATAATATATACCGACTAATATAAAAGGAATACTAAGCCATTGTCCGGTTGAAAGTAATCCGAAAGTTTCTTCTATTCCGCCTTGGCTTTCTTTGACATATTCGACAACAAATCGAACTGACCAAAGTAGGATTAAGAAATAACCAAAAAGTAAACCATGTTTTTCGGCTGTTTTTGTTTTCCAATACAAGAAAAATAGAATTAAAAACACAAAGACATAAGCAAAAGCTTCGTACAATTGCGCAGGATGCTTTGCCGGAACTTTCTCTAATAGTGCTGCATATTTTGGGTCAGATACAAGAGCGTGATAGGCATCGTTTACATTTGAGATTTTGGTAATATTAACCACTTCTGCTGAAGAATAGTAATCTCTAACAAATCGGACTCCGAAAGGCGAATCGGTTATTTTACCGACAATTTCGGAGTTAAAAAAATTCCCAATTCTAACAAAAACAGCACCGCTAGCTACAGGAATAACCACTCTGTCTAATACCCAAAGCATCGGTCTTTTGATTACTTTTCTACTATAAAAATACATTGCAATAATAATAGCTATGGCTGCTCCATGACTAGCTAAACCCTGAAAACCTGTAAATTCAAAATTTGGACTGAATTTGAATGGCAATAAAATTTCCAATAGATTATTTCTGTAGTATTCCCAATCGTAGAAAAAAACATGACCTAAACGGGCACCAAGTAAGGTTGCCACAACAGTCCAGATGAAAAGAGTATCCAATTTTTCAATCGGTTCATTTTCTTTTTCAAATATGCGTTTCATGATGTACCATCCAAGTCCGAAAGCGATAACAAACATTAGACTATAATAACGGATAGTAAAAGAACCTATATTTATTCCTTCTGATGGATTCCAAATCATGACTAATTGCTTTTCTATTTATGTTAAAATGTAAAAATAGTGATTTGTTCGAAAAAGTATACTAAATTATTTAAACTTTAATGTGAACATTTTTTATCTGGAACAGGGTCGTAGCCATTTTTGCCCCAAGGATTACAGCTCAAAATTCTTTTTATACCCAAAAAAAATCCTTTAAACAGACCATGAATTTTAAGTGCTTCAATGAAATAGCTAGAACAGGTTGGTTGGAATCGACAACTTGACGGCAACAATGGAGACAGCACTATTTTGTAAAAATAGATGAGCACTAAAAATGGCGCTATGGCTATTTTTTTTAACATACGTTTTTGGTTAAACCGTAAAAGTAGTTCCGTCTTTTCCGTCTTTCAATTGGATTCCAAGTGCTAACAATTGGTCTCTAATTTGGTCAGACAAGGCAAAGTTTTTATTGGCTCGTGCTTCATTTCGCATACCAATAAGCATTTCAACAACCCCATCTAATTTATCGGAATTAACAGCAGTATTTTTTTCATCTTTAATGCCAATAACATCAAAAGTGAAGGAATGTAATGTCTCGGTCAGTATTTTTAAATCAGAAGCAGTTAGCGTTTCTTTTTCGTCTTTAATTAAATTGACAAATTTTATTCCTTCAAATAAATTAGCAATCAAAATTGGTGTGTTGAAATCGTCATTCATTGCCTCATAACAACTCTGTTTCCAAGACGCAATTTCAATAGAAGAAGTAGAGTTAGGTTGTAATTCTTTAAGTATATCGATGCCTTCCATTAATCTGTTAAATCCTTTTTCGGCAGCTAAAATTCCGTCGTTAGTAAAGTCAAGTATACTTCTATAATGCGCCTGCATCATAAAAAAACGAGCCACATTTGGAGAAAAGGCTTTACTCAAAAACGGACTTCCACCCGAATAGATTTCACCGGGAAGCAAATTATTTCCGGTTGATTTCGACATTTTTTTACCATTCAGATTTAGCATGTTGGCATGCATCCAATAATTCACCGGGCTATGACCTGTACAAGCTTCGTTTTGAGCAATTTCACATTCGTGATGTGGGAATTTTAAATCCATTCCGCCACCGTGAATATCAAAAGTTTCACCAAGATATTTGGTGCTCATGGCAGTACATTCTAGATGCCAGCCTGGGAAACCAATTCCCCACGGCGAAGGCCAACGCATAATATGTTCTGGCTCCGCTTTTTTCCAAAGCGCAAAATCTTGTGGGTTTTTCTTATCGCTTTGTCCGTCGGTATCACGCGTATTGGCTAACATTTCATCAATGTTTCTGCCGCTTAATTTTCCGTAATGATTGTTTTCATTAAACTTCACTACATCAAAATAGACAGAGCCATTTCTTTCGTAGGCAAATCCTTTTTTAATAATTTGGTTTACGATTTCAATTTGTTCAATGATATGACCAGTTGCTGTAGGTTCAATACTAGGTGGAAGAAAATTAAACTGATTTAAAACATCATGAAAATCGACAGTATAACGCTGTACAATTTCCATTGGCTCCAATTGCTCTACACGTGCTTTTTTAGCAATTTTATCCTCACCATCATCTACATCATCAACTATATGGCCAACATCCGTAATGTTTCTCACGTAACGAACTTTATATTCTAAATGAAGAAAGTATCTGAAAATCATATCAAAAGACATGAAAGTACGAACGTTTCCAAGATGCACATTACTATATACTGTAGGACCACACACATACATTCCAATATTTCCCTCATGCACGGGTTTGAAAACTTCTTTTTCTCCTGAAAGAGAATTATATATTTTTAGTTGTTGGTTTTTATATAATTGCATAGTTTTTTTGGAGCCCTGACGGCAGGTAGGTCTGGGCTATTAAAATTTAGTATCTAATTTGATGTAATCTAAAAACTCACTTCGTGTTGAATCCTCATTGAACTTTCCTCCGTATTCTGAAGTTACGGTGCTACTTTCTATATCACGAATACCGCGTGAATTTACACAAAGATGTTTGGCGTCAATAACACAAGCAACATCTTCAGTTCCCAATACTTGTTGCAATTCTTGAACGATTTGCATAGTTAAACGTTCCTGCACTTGTGGTCTTTTAGCAAAATAATCTACAATTCTATTCATTTTGGAAAGTCCAACTACCGTTCCATTTGAAATATAAGCTATGTGAGCTTTGCCAATTATTGGTAATAAATGATGCTCACAAGTTGAGTAGAGAGTAATGTTTTTTTCGACCAACATTTCGCCATATTTGTAATTATTGGCAAAGGTGGAAGCCTTTGGTTTTTTATTTGGATTTAAGCCGCCAAAAGTTTCTTTAACAAACATTTTAGCAACACGATTTGGTGTTCCTTTAATACTGTCATCAGTTAAATCCATCCCAAGAGTGTTTAGAATGTTTTCAACATCTCTTTTTATTAATTCAATCTTTTGTTCATCAGATAAATTAAACGCATCATTTCTTACAGGATTATTGGCACTTGTTGCAATATGATTTTCACCTAACTCATCATTAATTTGGTCAATATTAATCATTAAAATCTTTGTTTTATGGAATTAAAATAAAAAAAACAAAGATAAATAATTATAATTAATCTGTCGGGAATACTTCATATTATTAATTTTTTCTGATTTTAAGATAATTATTTCTTAAAAATACTTAAATTTCGCTGCTAAAATAATTTTTACCAAAAATGAAAAATAAATTTACTACACTTTTTTTAATTTTTTTATTTACAAACTCTCTTTTTTCTCAAAATTTAATTCTAAATGGAGGTTTTGAAATAGGAGGTTCTGGGGTTGGCTTTGTTACAAACGGCGCAGGATACACACTTTTAAATGCCCCATATTCTGGCACAACAGCTACAGGGAACTTTGCCTTCACAACAGATCCAAGTCTTATAAATACTACTAGTTTTATCCCAAGTTCAGATCATACATCTGGTAATGGTAGAATGCTCATTATTGATGGTAATACCACCACAGGAAATCCAAGATTTTGGAGAGCAGGTAATACAGGTGCTGGAATTCCCACTTTGACAATAGGAACCACTTACAGATTCAGTTATTGGATTAAATCAGTTTCTAGTTTAGTAACGGGAGCATCATCGCAAGCTGATATCGGAGTACAGATTACAGGAGGAACTGCAACATTAGTATCAGGAAGCACATTGGCACCATTACCGACATTGGGATGGAGACAAGTAGTATATTCTTTTACCGCAACCGCAACCACAGCAACTATTGAGTTATGGAATAATAATACAAGTGCATCAGGAAATGATTTTGCTGTAGATGATTTTATGCTTACCGATGATCTCATGGTTACTTATAATGTAACAGATGCATTGTGCGTTACAGCTAATGATGGATCTATTACAGTTAGTGGTTTAGGAGGTACATTACCATATGTAAATTATAGTATTACGGGACCTGTAACATTAAATAATACAACAGGTGTTTTTACAGGTATACCTCCAGGAATTTATACCGTTTCTGTTACAGATAGTACTCTACCAACAGCTGCTACAGTTTCTATGGGGAATGCTGTTGTGGGACCTAGTCTGACAATTACTCCTAGCAACTCGGCTGTTTGTTTAGGAAGTTCTACAACCCTAACTGCTACAGGAAGTTCAAATCCTTACACATGGACAGCAAATCCGGCTGCTACAGCGGGATTAACAACCCCTAGTGTTGCTAATCCAACAGTTACTCCAACGGCTGCTGTTGCACATACATACACAGCATCTTCTACAATTGGAGCTTGCACTGTAACTAAACCTATTACTATAACAGTAAATCCTTTGCCAATTGCTAATATTACAGGTAATGCAACAATATGTCCTGGAAACACCGCTTTAATTACAATTACAGGAACACCAGGTACTAATGTTACTTTTGTAAATAATCTTGGGAATACCTATGTTAGACCAATTCCTGCATCTGGAACTACTACATGGACGACACCTGTTTTAAATGCAACTACAGTTTATACACTTCAAAATGTTAGAAATTTAGCATCTCCATTTTGTCAAACAAATTATACAGGAGTAATAGTTACAATTACAGTTGTTCCTAATGGTTGTGCTACCGTAAGTGTAGACCCTGCAACAGGAACACCACCATTGGATTTAACTCTTTGTACAACGGGTGAATGCAGAACATTATTTGCAAATGTCTCTCAAGTACCCTCAACTACAAGCTATTCTGTTAGTTCAATTCCTTTTTGCCCACAAGCAGCTTTTGAAAACCCATCATGGATTAATATTGGTCCGGGTACTACATTTGGAGATGACGATTGGTCTGATGGATTTTCTTTTCCTGCAGGCATGAATTTTTGTTTTTATGGACAAAATTATACTCAATTAAATGTTGGTACGAACGGAGTAATTCGTTTTCCTAACCCAAATTTATTTAATGCAGGAGACAACTGTCCATATTCTTACAATCAGACCATACCAAATGCAGGTTTTCCAATCACAAATGCTATATTTGGTGTTTATCAAGATATAGATTTTTGTGTTA
>NZ_JBMOGQ010000092.1:0-9551 GCF_049318325.1 Flavobacterium sp.
TTCCCAAGTCAAAGAACTGAACGATGTTTATGTAGCCAATTTGCGTTCGGAATCAACTACAACGACAGATAATAACAGGAGCTTTTCAATGTTTGTAAAAGTTGGTGACACCCTGCAGTTTTCGGGTTTGCAAATAGTAACTAAAAAATCAGTCGTAACTGAAAATGATATAACCAAACAGCTTTATGTAGTTAGTTTAGAAGCAAAAGTTAATCCGCTGGATGAAGTAGAAATAAAACAATACAAGAATATCAATGCAGTGTCGTTGGGAATATTACAAAGGCCAGCAAAAGTATATACACCGGCAGAACGCAGGTTAAAAACAGCCTCCGATTTAGACCCAACGGCAAGTATAGGATTAATGGCCGGAGGTTCGATAGGATTAGATCCGATATTAAATTCCATTTCGGGAAGAACCGCTATGTTGAAGAAAGAACTGAAGATTGAGAAGAAAGAATACCTGTTAAAAAAAATAGAGTACATGTTCAAGGAAGAATATTTTTTGGAAAACCTAAAGATTCCAAAAGAGTTTCTTCGAGGTTTTTGGTATTATGCTGTTGAAGACCAAAAATTAGAAGAGGCGCTGAATGCCAAGAAAAAAATGATGGCTCGATTTATCTTCTCGGATTTAGCAACTAAATATTTGGAATTATTAACTACAAAATAATTACTTTTAAAAAATGAAAAGAACTTTTAAATTCCCTTTTTTTATTTTAATCTTTCTATTGCTGACTTCTGCAGGCTATCATCGTTTTTATACTGCAATTTTTCAAATTAATTTTGTTCCTCAAAAGAAAATGGTACAAATAACTACTCGAATTTTTATTGATGATTTTAACGATGCTTTAAAAAAGCAATATCATAAAACCACTTTTTTAGGAACAGATAAAGAAACGCAAGACGATATTAATTTGATGAAAAAGTACTTGTCAGAAAAATTAAAATTAACAGTTAATGGTAAATTTGAAACATTGAATTATTTGAGCAAAGAGAAAGAGAATAATGTTCTTATTTGTTATTTTAAGATTAATGATGTTCTAAAATTAAAGTCTCTTGAAATTGAAAATTCTATTCTCACAGAAGTTCATCCGGAACAGCAAAATATTATACAGTTTAACGATAATGGATCTAAAAGCAGTCTTCTTTTGTCTGCTAAAACAACTAAAGGAACGTTAAAATAATTTTCTAAATATTATATCCATAAAAATTATTTATTTTTACTACTTAAATCTATAGTTAATGAAATTAACAGCTACTTTTTTTTCTTCTTTATTTTTTATCACAGTAAGTTTTACTCAAGCTCAAGAAGCAACTAAAACTGCAAAAACAGAGGAGCGAAATCCTGATAAATTCAAACAAATGTATGATTTGTTTGCAACACCAAATATGTATCGTACTGCTTCTGGCGCGCCCGGACCAGAATATTATCAGCAACAAGCCGATTATAAAATTGATATTGAGTTAGATGATAAAAACCAAAAATTGTACGGTACTGAGACCATAACCTATACTAACAATGCCAAAGAATCACTAGACTATTTATGGGTACAATTAGATCAAAATGAAAAAGCAAGAAATTCTAATTCTCCTTTGGTTGAAAGTAATAAAATAGATCCCGTTTTTTCTGGGCAATCATTCTCAAGAAAATATTTAGAGGAAGATTTTGATGGTGGTTTTAAGATTGAATATGTAAAAGATTCTCAAGGAAAAGTAATGAAATATACCGTGAATCAAACAATGATGCGAATAGAATTGCCAGAGGTTTTGAAATTTGGCGAGAAAATTTCTTTTTCGATAAAATGGTGGTATAACATCAATAATTATACAATAGATGGTGGACGATCGGGTTACGAACATTTTGAAAAAGATGGAAACAATCTTTATGTTATTGCACAGTTTTATCCAAGAATGGCCGTGTATAATGATGTAGAAGGTTGGCAAAACATGCAGTTTTGGGGTTCAGGTGAATTTGCTTTGCCTTTTGGTAATTTTGAAGTTAATATTACGGTTCCGGCAGATCATATTCTAGAAGCTACAGGCACATTACTCAATCGTAGCGAAGTGTTTACTCCAGAACAATTGAAACGGTACAAATTGGCGGAACAATCTTTTGACAAGCCAGTAATAGTAGTTACTCAGGCAGAAGCTGAAGCTAGAGAAAAAGGATTTTCAACTGCTAAAAAAACATGGAAATTTAAAGCAGAAAATGTTCGTGATTTTGGAATTTCTACCTCAAGAAAATTCATTTATGATGCGATGGCTGTTAAAACAGGAAATACTACTGCAATGGCAATTTCTTTATACCCAAAAGAAGGAAATCCGCTTTGGGAAGAATATTCAACACGAATTGTAGCGCACACTTTAAAGAGCTATTCAAGTTTTACTTTTGATTATCCCTATCCTAAAGCTATTTCTATCAATGCTAGAGACCAAGGAATGGAATACCCAATGATTTGTTGGAATTTTGGACGTCCTGATGAAAACGGAAAGTATACAGACCAAACAAAATATGGAATGTTGGGAGTGATTTGTCACGAAATTGGACATAACTATTTTCCTATGATCGTAAATTCAGATGAGCGCCAGTGGACTTGGATGGATGAAGGATTAAATAGTTTTTTAGAATATTTAGCTGAAATATCTTTTGACCCTAATTTTCCAACTCGAAAAGGACCAGCAAAAAATATTATTCCTTATATGAGTGGTGATCAAAAAGGGTTAGAGCCTATAATGACTAACTCGGAAAGTATTCGTCAGTTTGGGAACAATGCTTATGGTAAACCTGCAACTGCATTGAATATTCTTCGTGAAACTATTATGGGACATGAGTTATTTGATTACGCTTTTAAAACCTATGCTAATCGTTGGAAATTTAAACACCCTACACCAGAAGATTTTTTCAGAACAATGGAAGATGCCTCTGCAGTAGATTTAGATTGGTTTTGGCGTGGTTGGTTTTATACTACCGATTATAATGATATTGGAATTAAAGAAGTAAATAAGTATTTTGTAAGTAACGAGCCATCAAAAGAAGTCGCTGATTTTCTTAAGAAAAGACGTCGCCGTGATTCTAAACAAGGCCCAATGGTATATATGATTGCCGAAGGAAGTGAAGATTTTAAACCAGAAATGAATAAACCGTTTAAGATTTTTGATTATAAAGTTTTAGACGATTTTGTAAATCAGAATTTTTCAGAAGAGGAAAAGAATAAATTAAACGAGCCAAAGTTTTTTTATCAAGTAACTTTTAATAAGCCAGGCGGTTTAGTGATGCCTATTATTGTAGAAATTACTTTTGAAGATGGAACAACTGAAAACCACTATTTTCCGGCTCAAATTTGGAGAATGAATGATCAAGAAGTGAACAGAACTTTTGCAACTAAAAAAGCTATTGCTAAAATTCAAGTCGATCCAAAATTAGAAACGGCTGATATTGATACTACAAATAATTCTTGGCCAAAAACTATTGAAAAATCAAAATTTGACTAACAGAAGTTTGTAACTTTGTACCTTATTTAGAAAAATTAGAAATTATGTTTGGAATTGGTGGTGGTGAATTAATCCTTATTATTTTAATTGCCCTAATGCTTTTTGGTTCTGATAAAATACCGGAAATAGCAAGAGCTATAGGAAAAGGAATGGCACAATTAAAAAATGCTACAAACGAAATAAAAAGCGAAATTCAAAAAGGTGCTGAAGCTAATGGAATAGATACCTCTATGAAAGAATTGACTTCAACTTTTTCGGATGAGGTTGAAAAAGTGAAATCTAATTTAGATTCAAATATGCTTCCAGAGGTTACCAAAGTAAAGGAAGATATAGAGAATTTAACAGGGCCAATTAAAAGACAGCTCTAATGTTGAAAAAAATTCTAGAATTAGATAAAGAACTTCTGATTTTCTTAAACGGATTAGGTTCACCAACATTTGATGGAATGTGGCTGATAATTACAAAGCAAGCTTATTGGGCGCCAATATTCTTGATTGTTTTTTATCTGATGCAAAAGAAATTGGGTTGGAAAAAATTCGGCTATTACATTCTTTTCACGGCATTTTTAATATTGCTTTGCGATCAAACAGCAAATCTTTTCAAATGGTATTTTCATCGTTTACGACCTTGTAATGACGAAACGGTAAATCATATTATCAGAGTTGTAAAAACAAGTCCAGCATTTAGTTTCTTTTCTGCTCATGCTGCCAATTCAATGGGAACAACAATTTTCACATTCATGATTCTGAAGAAATTTTATAAGCACGCTTATCTGTTATTTTTATTTCCTTTGATTTTTCCCTACAGCAGAATATATCTCGGATTGCATTTCCCATCAGACATCGTTACGGGTTATGCTTTTGGAGCTGCTTTCGGATTTATTTGTTACAAATTTTATTTAAAATTCATAATTCGTAATTCGTAATTTTTACTTTACCCTCGAAACAGTCAATCCGTCACGAATAGGGAGCAAAACGGTTTCTACTCTTGGGTCTTCTTTCAATAGTTTATTATATTCCAAAAGAATTTTGGTTGTAATATCGCCCTGTTTTACTTCTTCCAAAACTTTTCCGCTCCACAGAACATTGTCCGACAATATGATACCGCCTTTGTTCATCATCGGAACTATCAAATGGAAATAGTTAATGTAGTTTTCTTTATCGGCATCTATAAAAACCAAATCGTATTTTTTAGAAAGCGTTGGGATAATATCCAAAGCATCACCTAAATGCTGTGTAATTTGTTTTGCCCAAATGGTTTTATCGAAATATTTTCGTTGAAAATCGAATAATTCTTCCTCATTGTCCAAAGTGTCAATAGTTCCGTTTTCTGCTAAACCTTCTGCTAGACAAAGTGTTGCGTAACCCGTATACGTCCCGACTTCAAGAATATTCGTCGGATGAATTATTTTAGAAAGTATACTCAACACTCTTCCTTGAAAATGTCCGCTTAACATTCTTGGTTGTAGAATTTTTTGATGCGTTTCTTTATTCAATTGCACCAACAATTCAGGTTCGTCTTGCGAATGAAGGGTAACATAAGTATCTAATTCTTCGGAAAGGAAATGCATAAGTGTAAATTTCAAAAGCCAAATTTACAAATTCCAAAATTAGTTTCTCAACTTTATATTTACCTTTGCGCCATGGGAATCGAGAAAAAAGACATCCGAAGTTTAACCAAAGAACAATTACGCGATTTTTTTGTGGCCAATGGTGATAAAGCATTTCGTGGTAATCAGGTTTATGAATGGCTTTGGAGTAAAGCGTTACACAATTTTGAAGACATGACCAATGTTTCAAAAGAAACGCGAATCAAGCTCGAAAATAACTTTGTGATAAATCATATCAAGGTTGATCAAATGCAACGAAGCGAAGACGGTACCGTTAAAAATGCAGTTCGTTTGCATGACGGTTTAATCGTTGAAAGTGTATTGATTCCGACGGAAACCAGGACTACGGCTTGTGTTTCTAGCCAGGTTGGTTGTAGTTTGGATTGTAATTTCTGTGCAACTGCACGTTTAAAAAGAATGCGAAATTTGGAACCAGGAGAAATCTACGACCAAGTTGTTGCTATTGATAGAGAAAGTCGTTTGTATTATAACCGACCACTTTCTAATATTGTTTTTATGGGAATGGGAGAGCCTTTGATGAATTACAATAATGTCATGAAAGCGATTGCTATGATTACCTCGGAAGAAGGTTTGGGAATGTCTCCAAAACGAATTACGGTTTCTACATCTGGAGTTTCAAAAATGATAAAAAAAATGGCTGATGATGATGTAAAATTTCAGCTAGCTGTTTCATTACATTCCGCTATCGAAGAAACCAGAAATCACATTATGCCTTTTACCAAAAATTTTAAATTACCCGAATTGAAAGAAGCATTACAATATTGGTATCAAAAAACTAAAAGTAAAGTTACTTATGAATATGTCGTTTGGAAAGGAATTAATGATGATAAAGCTTCCATCGATGCTTTGGTTAAATTTTGTAAATATGTTCCGTGTAAAGTCAATTTGATTGAATATAATCCAATTGATGATGGCGAGTTTCAACAAGCGTCAGATACAGCAATTAATAACTATATCGATGCTTTATCAAGAAATGATATCGTTGCCAAAGTAAGACGAAGCCGAGGAAAAGATATTGATGCTGCTTGTGGGCAATTAGCGAATAAATCGTAAAAAAAGTCCCGATTTCAAATTGAAGTCGGGACTTTCTCCTTTTATAAATAGTAATCTTAATTTCCAATAACTATATTATAACTATTCCCGTTAACTGTAAATACGGCTAAGTTATCACAAGTTCCATCACCAAAATCAAGTGTAGAACTAGTATTATTTCTAATAATAGTAATGATTCCTGAAACAATTAGAGGTTTGTTTACTACCAAACAACTCATTTTTACAATCAAAGGAGTTGTAATTGTACTAGTTTGTGAAGCCCCAGTTGGAGTTGTGGTAACCCAACTACCCGTAACTTTATATACATTATCAGTTATAATTTCATTTCCATACCCTTCAACTATTTCTCTAACTCTGGTTCCAACTCGATTGTAAACTCTACCATCAGGAAGCGTAGCAGTCATGTCCATGTTCATTGTCACTTGAGGGTGTAAAATTGGATTTGCAGCAGTAGAAATCATTATTCTTGTAAATGTTCTATCTCCATTAAATTCGATACCATTATGGAAGAAGCTATCAAATGAATAGGTTATGGTGTGAGACGTAGCTTCAGGTCGGTAAACAAATGAAATAATGATTCTACCACTAACTACATTTCCACTGTTTAAAGTACATCCAGTACCAAAATCAATTGTTTTTGTTACGGTTTGACCTACTGTTGGAGCTGTCCCAAATGCTGGAACTCTTGTGATTGTTGCACAAGTTGTAAGTTGAGAAAATGCTGCATCAGCAACTTTTCCAGAAATAGCATTTGAATAGGTGTTTGCTTCTTGTTCTTCAACAAGACTTGAAACATCATCATTCATCGCATCAATTTTAGCACTTGTTTTTGCGTCTTCAGTACTTACAAAGCTATTATTATCATCTTTACTACAGCTATAAATTGAAAAAGCTAAAGCCAGTCCTAAAATAATTTTTGTTGTTTTCATATTCTATTTTTTTAATGGTTTGCTTGGTAAGAGTTCCTATCTTATAAAAGGTTTAATAAAAGTAAAAAAATTTTTCAAACGATACCATTATTGTATCTTTGAAATCGATGAACATTAGCTCACAAATAAAAAAACCCATTCAAGTAGAAATGGAACTTTTTGAAAAAAAGTTCTATGAATCGATGACTTCTAAAATCGCTTTACTAAACAGAATAACCTATTATATTGTAAACCGAAAAGGAAAACAAATGCGGCCAATGTTTGTTTTTCTCGTTGCTAAAATGCTATCTGAAAAGAATGAAGTAAATGAAAGAACCTACCGCGGGGCCAGTGTAATCGAATTGATTCACACTGCAACCTTAGTTCATGACGATGTGGTAGATGATAGTAACCGTCGTCGCGGGTTTTTCTCCATCAATGCGTTGTGGAAAAACAAAATAGCTGTTCTTGTTGGTGATTATTTATTGTCCAAAGGATTGTTGCTTTCCATTGATAATGACGATTTTGATTTGCTCCAAATAATTTCAGTAGCTGTGCGTGAAATGAGTGAAGGGGAATTACTTCAAATAGAAAAAGCTAGACGATTAGATATTGTTGAGGATGTTTATTATGAAATCATCCGAAAAAAAACGGCGACTTTAATTGCTTCTTGTTGTGCACTTGGAGCAAAATCGGTTTCTGAAGATGACGATAAGGTAGAATCCATGCGTAAATTTGGCGAACTCATCGGAATGGCATTTCAAATCAAAGACGATTTATTTGATTATACTGATGATGCGATTGGAAAGCCTACTGGAATAGATATTAAAGAGCAAAAAATGACCTTGCCTTTGATTTATGCCTTGAATAATTGTACTTCTAAAGAAAAAAGCTGGTGCATCAATTCGATTAAGAATCACAATAAAGACAAAAAGCGTATTAAAGATGTTATCCAATTTGTAAAAGACAAAAATGGTTTGCATTACGCTGAACAAAAAATGATAGCATTCCAACAGGAAGCACTTCAAATTCTTGAAAAATTTCCACAATCAGATTATAGAGACTCGCTCTCGCTAATGGTGAATTATGTGATTGAAAGAAAAAAGTAATATTTTTCAAAAATAATTCTCCTTATTGAAGGCCCGATTTTATTGGGTTTTCGCATTTTTAAATTTCCAAATCTTCAAATTTTCAAATTGCCATGCAACTATTTTTCAACCATTCTCGTCTATGCTAATAGAACACTAACCAATAGTTTTGAAAATAGTCAATTTACATCAAGAAGAAAAAGAATTAATCGAATTGGCTGTCGAAAATAACCGTCATGTACAACATCAGATTTATTCCAAATTTTCACCAAAAATGTTAAGCGTTTGCCGTCAATACATAAAAGATTTGCAGCAAGCAGAAGATGTTATGATTACGGCTTTTATGAAAGTGTTTACCAATCTAGAAAACTTTGAACATAAAGGAAATTTTGAAGGATGGATAAGAAGAATTATGATTAACGAATGTATATCCAATATCCGAGTTCGTAAAAAAGTAACGTTTATTGAAGACGAGAAGTATGTTGAAGAACATTATAATAATATTGAAAGCCAATTTTCGTTAGAAGACATTCAGTTTTTAATTGACAATTTACCCGATGGCTACAAAATGGTTTTCAATCTATATTGTATCGAAGGATTCAAACATCAGGAAATCGCAGCAATGCTCGGAATTAATGTAGGAACATCAAAATCGCAGTTGTATCACGCACGAAAAATGCTTCAAGAGAATATTAGTAAACTAAAAAATTACAAAAATGGAACCGAATAAATTAGAAAAACAGTTAAGAGAAAAGTTGAGTTCGAGAGAAATTCAACCTTCAGCTCAAGCTTGGAATAGATTAGATGCTATGCTTTCGGAAGCTGAAGAAAAAAAAATAAAACGCCCTTTAGGCTTTTTATTTATTGCTGCCAGCATCACTGTTTTGCTAACTGTTGGGATATTTTTCTTTATAAAAAATGGCCCCGAAATTCAACCTAAAAATGATGTAGTTACTTCTGAAACTAAAGATACAATTCAAAAAAAGGTTAATGAAATTTCAACCCCAAGAGTAGAAAATAATCAGGAAGTTGTTTCAAACCAACCGACAACCGACAACCGACAACCGACAACCAATAACCAACGAGTTTCAGTCAGTAATCAAAAATCAGCAAACGCCAATCAACAATCAAGTAATCAAAATCCACTTATTAATCGCGACAAACCAATTCAATATTTAATCAACTCATCAGATGTTGCTCTTAAAGATTTACCCAAAATAAGAAGTGGAAGTCAAGTAATAAGTGGAGGTAATAAAGAAGTTATATCAGATGAAGCATTATTAGCTGGTCTTGATAATTTGGCAAAACAATCAACGAACAAAAAATCAAATGTAAAAGTAGATGCTAAAAACCTACTGTCTCAGATAGACGGTGAATTAGAAT
>NZ_JBMOGQ010000093.1:0-9398 GCF_049318325.1 Flavobacterium sp.
AATAGCACGTTGTAACTTGCATTTAAATCGGTCGATGCCTTCAACTCTTTTTGCTGCATGTTTGATTTTACAGTTTTCTACTCGCTCGCGCCACAGTTTGTAACTGCTAAACTTGAGTTCTTTTTTCATTAACGCTTTTACATCGGCTTCCGACAAACCAAACTGAAATTTAATAGCGTCAAACGGAGTTCTGTCTTCCCAAGCCATCTCTATTATTCTATCAATGGCAATATCATCTAAATTGGGATTTACGGTAATTGGTTTTTTGTTCATTCTTTTAAATAAAACTTTAAACAAAAGTAAACTTTATTTTTGATACAAAAACAAAATTCTATTAATAAATCTTATTGCGTTAATTAGAAAAAAAATCCATTATTTTGCTGAATACAATTTAAACAATGATGGAATCTATAGCTGCAAATGGCTACCCAATAGTATTCAGCGAAAACGGATATGACTTTCTGAATGACTTAATCGAAAAAAATAAGTATTCTACTATATTTATTTTATCAGATACAAATACAAATGAGTATTGCCTCTCTCGTTTTCTTCCTCTATTGGCTACAAATAAAACTATAGAAATTATTGAGATTGAATCTGGAGAAACTGAAAAGAATATTACTACTTGTGTAGAAATTTGGTCTATACTAACTGAATTAGGTGGCGATAGAAAAAGTCTACTTATTAATGTTGGTGGTGGTGTAATTACCGATATTGGTGGATTTGTGGCGTCAACTTTTAAGAGAGGAATTGATTTTATGCATATTCCAACCACACTTTTAGCCATGGTTGATGCATCCCTTGGCGGAAAAAATGGAGTTGATTTAGGCAACCTTAAAAATCAGATTGGCGTTATCAACGTTCCAAAATTAGTACTTATTGACACTGACTATTTATCGACATTGCCACAAAACGAAATGCGCTCCGGTTTGGCAGAAATGCTTAAACACGGTTTGATTGCAGATGCTGATTATTGGTCAAAATTCAAAGAAATGAACGATATTGATTTCGCTGATTTTGATGGGTTAATATATCGTTCGATTGAAATCAAAAATGATATTGTAATGCAAGACCCAACTGAAAATGGCATCCGAAAAGCACTAAATTTTGGACACACTTTAGGACATGCCATCGAAAGTTATTTTCTGGAAAATGAAAACAAAAAAACCTTGCTGCACGGTGAAGCCATTGCTGTGGGAATGATACTGGAGAGTTATATTTCTTGGAAAAAGAAACTACTTTCAGCGTCAGAATACATAGAAATTAAAAATACTATTAATGCTGTTTTTGAAACCATAGTTTTTAAAGAAAATGACTTAAAACCTATACTCGAATTACTCATTCATGATAAAAAAAATGAGTACGGAAAAATTCAATTTGCATTGCTTGATGGAATTGGAAACATAAAAATCGATCAAGAAGTTGAAAATGAATTAATTATAAAATCTTTTGCCGATTACAACAGTTAATATAATTTTGATACGAATAGTTGCATTTCGAATATATTATTTTTTTACATTTGCCCTAATGAAAAAAAGTACCAACACTTCTATTTACAGCATTAATAGTCAAGGAATCAATACTAATTTCTTTACTGTTTCTAATCATTTTTTTATACTCAAAAATGATTTAATGGACTTGTGTTCACCAATTACATTTTTATTTCAAGAAAAACTTCCTATTATTTACGCTAATATTAGAGTTTGAATTCTAGATTATTTTGTTTTTTATAAAATGATTTAATCTCTTATTATATACTCTAATGAATACTAAATATTTCGATTTAATAAATCAAACGTTCTACTTCCCACAGGAAGAGTTCACCCTAAACAAAGACCACCTTCAGTTTCATAATATCGATTTAATGAAATTAGTAGAGCAATATGGTACTCCTTTAAAATTTACTTATCTACCTCAAATTTCCAACAATATTAATAAAGCCAAGTCCTGGTTTAGAAAATCGATGGAAAAAAATAAGTATGATGCAAAATATTACTATTGCTATTGTACCAAAAGCTCCCATTTTAGTTTCATCATGAATGAAGTTTTAAAAAACAATGTTCATATAGAAACTTCTTCAGCTTATGATATTAATATCGTTGAGAATTTAATTGCTCAAGGAAAAATAAATAAGAGTACTTATATCATTTGTAATGGTTTTAAAAGAGATCAATACATTAAAAATATAGCTCGATTGCTTAATAACGGATTTAATAAAACGGTGCCGATTATTGACAATTATGAAGAATTAGATTTATTGCAAGAAGCTATTGATGGTAAATTCAAAATAGGAATCCGAATCGCTGCCGAAGAAGAGCCAAAATTTGAATTCTATACTTCTCGTCTCGGTATTGGCTATAAAGACATCGTGCCTTTTTATCGTAAACAAATTCAGGAAAATAAACAAGTAGAACTAAAAATGCTTCACTTTTTTATCAATACCGGAATAATGGATACCGCTTACTATTGGAACGAATTAGTGAAATGTATTAAGGTTTATGTAGCATTAAAAAAAGAATGCCCAACTTTAGATAGCTTAAATATTGGTGGCGGATTTCCAATCAAAAATTCGTTGGCGTTTGAATTTGATTATCAATACATGATAGATGAAATTATCAATCAAGTAAAAATTGCTTGCGACGAAGCTGAAATTGACGTTCCTCATATTTTCACTGAATTTGGATCGTTTACAGTAGGAGAATCAGGCGGAGCAATTTATCAGGTTTTATATCAAAAGAAACAAAACGATAGAGAGAACTGGAATATGATTGATAGTTCATTTATTACTACTCTACCTGATACATGGGCAATTAACAAACGTTTTGTAATGCTGGCTGTTAACCGATGGAACGATACTTATGAAAGAGTACTATTAGGTGGATTAACATGCGATAGCGACGATTATTATAACTCCGAACAACATATGAATGCAGTGTATTTACCAAAATACAGTAAAGAAAAACCATTATACATAGGTTTCTTCAACACTGGAGCTTATCAAGAAACTATAGGCGGTTTTGGGGGTCTTCATCACTGTTTGATTCCACAACCGAGACATATTTTGATAGATCGTGATGAAAATGGAATTTTAGCTACTGAGGTTTTCTCAGAACAACAAACTTCAGATGAAGTATTGAAAATATTAGGGTACGAAAAAAAATAACATCCTATTTTCAGTGTAAATAACCCTTATTTATTACATTAAAAAATGTAAAAAAAATAGTTTGAAGTTATAAAAAAATAGATTTTCTTTGAAACATAATCTTCAAACTAAATATAAAGAAGTTAATTGTATTTAGCTCAGCGGAATAAAACAAAAACGAATAATGAGTAAAGGACCAATCAGTCAGTTTATAGAAAAACATTACCTTCATTTCAATGCGGCAGCGCTTGTTGATGCAGCAAAAGGATATGAAGCACATTTGCTGGATAATGGCAAAATGTTAATTTCGCTTGCCGGCGCCATGAGTACGGCCGAGTTAGGAAAATCATTAGCCGAAATGATTCGTCAGGATAAAGTGCACATCATTTCTTGTACGGGCGCCAATTTGGAAGAAGATATTATGAATTTGGTAGCTCACAATTCTTATAAAAGAGTTCCAAATTATCGTGATTTAAGTCCGCAGGAAGAATGGGATTTATTAGAAAATCATTTTAATCGGGTTACCGATACTTGTATTCCAGAAGAAGAAGCTTTCCGCAGATTACAATCGCATTTATATGATATATGGAACAATGCTAATTCAAAAGGAGAACGTTATTTTCCGCATGAATTCATGTATCAAATGATTAATTCAGGCGTATTGGAACAATACTATGAAATTGATCCAAAAGATTCTTGGATGGTTGCGGCAGCAGAAAAAAACTTGCCAATTGTAGTGCCAGGTTGGGAAGACAGTACTATGGGAAATATTTTTGCTTCCTACTGTATTAAAGGAGAATTTAATGCAACCACTATGAAAAGTGGTATCGAATATATGATGTGGTTGGCCGATTGGTATCCAAAAAATTCAAGTGGTAAAGGTTTAGGTTTCTTCCAAATTGGTGGTGGAATTGCAGGAGATTTTCCAATTTGCGTGGTGCCGATGTTATACCAAGATATGGAAATGCACGAAGTTCCGTTTTGGAGTTATTTTTGCCAAATATCCGATTCGACTACCAGTTACGGTTCTTATTCCGGAGCTGTTCCCAATGAGAAAATTACCTGGGGAAAATTAGATATCCACACACCCAAATTTATTGTTGAATCAGATGCAACTATTGTTGTACCTTTAATCTTTGCCTACTTACTAGATTTATAAACTATTTTTTTATGAGAAGAATTATTGTAGATTATGCTAAACTAACTGGTGACATTCTGAATTTATTGGTAGATAAATTCCCTGAAGGTTACGACGACTCAGATATTATTCGTTTTAGAAATGCCCAAAACGAATTAATAGAAGCTGTTGAAGTTAAAACAGAAGACACAATTTATTTGGTAAAAGTCAGTACGAAATTAGCCAGTCGAATGGAGAAATACGATGAAGAAGATATTGACTCTGTAGTAGAACCAATTGAACCAATAAAAGGGTTAGATGATGATGAAGATGCACCAAATGAAAATGAAGATGAGGAAGAAGAAGATTTGTTAAAAGACAAAGGCGGTTCTGATGATGGCGATGACGATGAAGACGATGATGATTTTGAAGCTTCAGATAACTTTGAAGAAGACGAAGACGACGAGGAATAAACGAAATACGAAGTATAAAATATAAAACCCAAGTTCTTAATTGAAATTGGGTTTTACTTTTTAAGTCAATTAATACATATTTAAAACTTCGTCCCTCGTAATTCTAATTTTGTATTTTATAAATATCTTTCCTCAAAAACTCTTTGATGGTGATTTTGATGTCCGATGATAGTAAACCCAAGAGCCCGAACTGACATTTGATTATTCGAAGCAATACCTATTCGCAACAATTCTTCATTTGAAAATGATTTAAATAAAGATAAAGTAGCTTGTCTAACAACAGCCAAATCAGTCAATAAATCCTGAATGCTTCTTTTGATTGCATTAGCTTCGTCAACATAATCGTTTTCCTCAAAACCGGGTAATTCTGCCTTGTCATTTCTAGCAAAACGCAAAGCACGATAGGCAAAAATTCTTTCGGCATCAATCAAATGCTGAATGATATCTTTTATAGTCCATTTTCCTTCAGCATATCGGTAATCAAATTTATCTAAAGGAATGTTTTGTACAAATTTTATAAAGCGATGTACCGAGATTTCAAGTTCTTCAATAAGCGCGTATTCGCCAGAAACCTGGTTTATATAAGTAGCATTAAACACTGCAAATTCCTCAGGTTGTAAATCGGATGGTTTCATATTGAATGATATTAGTACAACAAAGGTCATATTTTTTTTGAAAAAGAATAAGAACTTTGAATTTCTTTTACATTTTTTTATTTGATATAGTGCCATCAACAGTTTCGCTTTTATTATTTCTGCTATAGATTCATATCGGAAATAATAAACGGGTTCTAATAATTCATCTGGGCAGTATTCAAATAGTACTAATCATTGATTTTAATGTCACAAAAAAACCTCAAGTGAAAAACTTGAGGTTTAAATTTATTTTTAACTAATACTAATCCAATTCTTGAAAAATAGTATGCATCAAACGCTTTTTGTCGTTTATACTTTCTTCTAATGAAACCATGGTTTCGGTTCTATAAACACCTTCAATATCGTCAATCATATAGATCACATCTTTTGCATGCTTGGTATCTTTAGCTCTAATTTTACAAAAAATATTGAATTTACCAGTAGTAACAGAAGCCACTGTAATGTATGGAATTTCATTAATACGCTCAAGAACAAATTTAGTTTGTGACGTATTATTCAAAAACACACCAATATAAGCTATAAATGCGTAACCTAATTTTTCATAATCCAAAGTTAAAGAAGAACCCATAATAATTCCTTGATCTTCCATTTTCTTTACTCTCACATGCACAGTTCCCGCAGAAATCAATAGTTTTTTTGCTATATCTGTAAAGGGAATTCTAGTGTTATCTATCAACATATCCAAGATTTGGTGGTCTACTTCATCTAATTTAAACTTACTCATAAAATATATTTTTATTAAAATCTAATTTAAAGGTGAAATCTATAGTTACTTGAGCAAAGCACCATTAACTATTTCAATTTCTCCTAAATAAAAGTTAGCTTTTTTATCTAAAATAGGATAATTAATTTCGCCATCATTATAGGTTTCGCCTTTAGCGTCTATTTCTAGGTGACCGAAATAATTTTCTAAATTATCAATTTGAGCAATCTCTGCCTCAAAAAACACTTTTTTGTTATTTAAAACTTCTTTGAACTGAGCTGCAAAATTGATAATTTTTTCGTTACCATCATAATTTATTTTGACATTTTTATAAACAAAATCATAAAAAACGACTTTATTTTGCGGAATTTTTAGGTAAATATCAATTTCATTGAGAACTATATCGTTTTCGTTCAAAAACCTGATTCCTGAAATCAAGGCAATAAAAATATATTTTCTGGTGATTTCTCTTTCATAATCGTTGGCAAAATGTCCCGCTTCAAAAAGGATAGTTGGCACATTTAAGTATTGAAAAGTATCTCCCACGCAATTTAAATTAAATGAGTCGTCAAATCGACCCACTTGATTTGGGATAAATTGTTGCAAAGCTTTGTTCATCGCCACAATAACATTCATGGCTTTAATTCGAACATCATTGATATCCCTGTTTTCATTGAAAGCTGGTGCTAAAAACGAAACTGTAGCCGTGTTTCCGCTTTCGCCCGCGCCATAAATAGTACGTTGATCGTGAAGATTATAGCAATAATTAGGTTGAAAAGTTTCAAATGTTTTTCTTAAAACTTTACTTTCAGGCTGAGAAAGATTTTGTGCATCCCGATTTAAATCTATTCCGTTGGCGTTTTCTCTAGTATATAATTTGGCGCCATCCGGATTGAGCATTGGCAACATACAAAAAGTAAAATGGTCTAAAATGACACTGCTCTCTTTCGTATTTGAATTCAAAAAATTAATAAAGTCGAACAATGCTTTAGTAGTCGTGCTTTCATTTCCGTGCATTTGTGACCACATCAAAATTCTGATTTTTCCTGTACCGAATTGCAATTTATAAATTGGCTTTCCTAAAACGGATTGTCCAATAATTTCAGCTTGTTGCTTTAAAATTAAAGGTTCAATATATTCTAAAGTGATATAGCGTCCGGAAATTGATTCCTCTTTATACTGTAGATGTAGCTCTAAATATTTCATTCGTCTGGTTTTAAACTTTAACGGAGGCATCGCCGAACTCAGCGAAGCTAAATCCTCTTTCCTGAATTTTTCCTTTGGCATCTTTAAATAATGGCAATAGAATCTTCATATCTTCTTCATAATTTCCGGTTACATAAAAAGGATCGCCAATTCTAACTTCTTTTTTACTATAATCAAAAGCTACTGGAATAATCGGAACGTCAGCTTTCAAAGCTATATAATAAAATCCTGTACGGAGTTCGGTTACTTTCTTCCGAGTTCCTTCAGGAGATAATGCTAATCTAAAAACTTCCCTTTTATTAAAAATGGCAACCGTAGCGTCTACATTATTTTTTCCACCACTTCGGTCTAATGGTGCTCCTCCAACACTTCTAAAATACCATCCAAAAGGAAACTTGAACAATTCTTTTTTACCCACAAAATTCATTTCTATACCTATAATTCCTCTTGAAAATAATCCTAAAAAGAAATCAAAGTTGCAGGTATGTGGAATAACTGCAATGACACATTTTTTAATACTTGCATCAACATTACCAATTAGTTTCCAACCAAGCAAACGGTAGAAAATAAATTTATAAAGTCGCTTCTTCATACTGTTTATTTTCCGTAAATTTAGTGTTTCTCTATTACTTTTAAGAAAATATTTATTGATGATTCGAAAACTATTTAGCTATTTTATACCGATTAACATTTACAAAAAAAAATCTGCGGTCAGCAAAACTCTTGAAGTAACTTGGAACAATGGCGAATTGGTTCTAGACAGTAAAAGCACTAATTATTCTTATGGAAGCTTACAACGAATACTAAGAAAAGGCCTAAAATATATAGGTTTTGAACGCATTCGAAATTTTGAGAGCATTCTGGTACTTGGTGTTGCAGGTGGTAGTGTAATAAAAACTTTAGTAGATGAAATCAAATTTAAAGGAAAAATTACCGGTGTTGAAATTGACGCTACTGTTATTGATATCGCAAATAGCTATTTTGAATTGGATAAAATTCCAAATCTTGAAATCGTGATTGATGACGCTTTTGAATTTGTTTTGAAAACCAAGCTAAAATACGATTTGATTATCATTGATATTTTTGAAGATACATCAATGCCTAACTTTTTATTTCAGGATTTTTTTATAAATAGAATCAATTCGTTGCTAAATCTGAACGGTTTTATTTTGTTCAATACTATGGTAATCAACAAAACAGAAGAAGAAAGAAACCTAATTTACAAATCAAAATTCGGCGGTGAATATTCCTTAAGAATGTATCCGAAAGTCGAAATTCACAACGAATTATTTACAATTAAAAAACTAAAATAATGGGACTTTTAAGAAAATTATTGATCGGAAAAGTTTCTCCAAACCAAAAGCCAAAATTCAATCCTATTGAAAGACGGATTTTAAATATTAGAGCTATTTGGAACAATGACCATCAATTTGATAACGGAATTGAAAAAATTGTAAGATTGTTTCTTTCTTCTTCACAATTGTTATTTCCTGGTGTTTACATAAAATATGCATCCAATAAAATTGGACACGAATATCAAGATATAGCACTTGATCTATATGTTTTGGCAAAGGTTTTATTCCCGTTGGTTATTTTGACAAATCATTGGCAATACAATCATTTTATTCTTTATACGATGATTTATTTGTTATTGGAAACTGTATTATATATACCTACTTTAATTTTTGCTTCCGATTTATTCACTCGCCCACGTTCCTATAAGCGATCGATGTTAATGTTGTTTTTTAATTATTTGGAAATAATATTTTCTTTTGCTGTTTTATATACTCATGGTAATAATATGAACAAGCCATTTAGACATTGGTTTGATGCCATTTATTTTAGTATTGTGAGTTCAAACTCTATAGGTTTTGGCGATTATTACCCAATATCACTTTTTGGAAAAGTTTTAGTTAGTATTCAAGCTATGTTCTTCTTATCGTTTGTGTTGTTGTTCTTGAATTTCTTTTCTACGAAACTAAAAAGTAAAGGTTATTTTGAATATCAAAATCAACCTAACCTCGTAAGTACAAGGATGTTCACTGCACTGAGCATCCCCCTTCAGGAAGAGTTCTTTGTAAAGATGCTCGCATAACTTCTA
>NZ_JBMOGQ010000094.1:0-9393 GCF_049318325.1 Flavobacterium sp.
AACTCCACCACAACCTGCAAATGTTAAATCAGGTACCACTCCGCCAAGATTAGTAACACTTCCAACAGCAATGACAACAACGTTATTGTTCAATAGACTTCCGGATAGAGCCAAATCACAAGTAGGTGTTGTAAGCCCATTATTGTATATTTTAATTTTATAATTAGCTAAATTAACTGTTGCACCAGTTCCATTATAAATTTCTATATAAGTCAACTGACCAGAATTTGCATCAGTTACTTGAGATATAAATAAATTTGAAGGAATGGGCAATACAGTATTTACTGGACTTGTAAAAACTATTGTCCCAGTAGGATTAGTACAAGTAGGTTGTTGAGTAACACTTACCACAGGAACAGGACATGGAGTAGTTGTTGAACAAGTTAGTGTTGTTGATCTATAACATCCACTACCAACAGGAGTTACAGTAATTTTAACTTGATCACCTGGATTTAATGAATTTACTGTAAGATTTAGTGACGGCGAAGTTGGTAAAGATGCTATTGATCCTGAATTAATTTGATAGGAAACTGTATATCCACCAGTAGCACCAGTTACAGGAACCCAATTAAATGTAATTGAATTAGCAGTTGTTAGCCCACAAGTTACATTTGGTGCCAATCCATTAACATCAACTTGCACACTAGCTGATAAATTACAAACTGTATTTGTAGTGAAAGTAATGTCATCTATTGCAAAATCATTTCCGCTAACAGAAGTATTTGTGTCAAAAAGTTGTACTTGAGCTGTTGTACTTGCTCCTGAATTCCACACAAATGGGGAAAATTGAGTCCAATTACAAGGTGTTGTGGTTAAATTTAATGTCCCAACCGTTACACCATTGATAACTACTCTTAAAACTGCTGGAGAACCATTATTTAAAGATTGTGCCCAAAAAGAGAAAGTATAATTCTGACCTGCATTAACAGGCATTGTTTGTCCCCAGACTAAATCATTTCCTGCATTTGTAGACGAACCATCTACGACCATCATTTGACCAGTTCCAGATGTTTGATCAACACAAGTTGCAGAAAATCCTGGCTCCCATGTATTAGGGTTTACTACTATTCCATATGCTTTTTGAGCTAAAGTAGGATTGTTTGGAGCGTAATAAGTATAATCACTATCAAAACCTATATTCCCATTTGAAAAATTACCATTTGTAATCAAATCCAAAACAGTATTTTTTGTAGATGTAACAGTATATAATGTTGTTACAGTAGGAGAAACTGTTGGCGTTGCACTTGTCGTTGCTGTCAAAGTCAGATCTGCGGGAGAAGCTGTCCATGTATAACCTGTGGAACCTCCACTGACTGACAATGTAGTTGGAGCTCCCGAACAAATAGTTACATTATTGCTAGTTAATAAACCAGTTGAAGCTCCTATTGTAATATTAGTTTGACTTACTATTGTTCCAGCACTATCTATTACAGAAAGCGTATAATTAGCTCCAGGAGCCAAACCTGTAAAAAATCCTGTCGAATTGGTTATGGTTGGACCTCCATTTGTCAAACTATAGGTAACATAAGGTGTCACTCCATTATTGGCGTAAGCTCTAATAGTTCCATCATTACTATTAGCACAACTTTCATTAGTTAATGAATAAGAAAGAGAAAGTGGTAACGGAGCAGCTACTAAAGAAAAATCGTCTAAGGCAAAATCATTACCAGTAACACTGGTTTGATTATTAGTAATCCAAATTTGTGCATTATTAGTTGTTGCTGTCCATGTATAAGTGACTTGTGTCCAAACTGATGGATTGCCAGTAGGACAAGAAGCTGATCCTGATGTTAAAACTGGTGCTGTTGTTGTGCCATTTGTATTTACAGCAATAATAGCTGAGTTAGCAATTGTATTTGTTGCCGAAATAGAGCGAATCCAATAAGAAAAAATATAAGTTCGACCACTTACAACCCCAATAGATGAACCATTTAATAATTCCCAGACTTTATCTCCTGAATTCGTAGAACCGTCAACCACCATCATTTTTCCTGTTCCAGAATGGTCATTGGCATTAGCAAAATTAGCTGTATTCATTGCAAATGAATTTGTCAGAATATTATAATCTCTTGGACCACTTGTACCAGCAGTTGCTGGAAGGAAATAGTTAGTCTGAAATCCTGTACCGGCACCACCACTTTCAAAATCACCATTAATCAAGAGATTTTGTGAAAACCCTTGAAAGGAAATTAATGCGTTTATAAGAATTAATAACTTATATAAAAAATTAATTGGTTTCATTAAAAAAATAAATTTTGAAAGGTCTTCAGCTTATTACTAGGTATGTTTAAAAAACTAAGTTCAAAGATATTGATTTTAGTGCACTTCAATGTATATATTTTAAAAAAAAACGAATAAAAAAACCTCAATTAGTGAGGCTTTTTTTTCTATTTATTAAGTTTTCTTCGCTGTCTTTCAGTCTTTAATAAGTTTAACTCCCTACTTGTTTGGCCAGCAACAGATGTGTTTTCTTCCGCTCTTCTGATCAAATAAGGCATAACATCCCTAACTGGTCCAAAAGGTAAATACTTGGCAACATTAAAACCATATTTTGCTAAATTGTAACTAATATTGTCGCTCATTCCATACAATTGTCCGAACCATATTCTGTTATCATTTTTAGAAATCCCTCTAGATTCCATCATTTCTATCATTTTATAAGTACTTGATTCATTGTGTGTTCCCGCAAAAATGGACATTACATCTAAATTATCCATCATATATGTCATTGTAGTATCATAATTTATATCTGTGGCCTCTTTACTTTCGCAAATTGGTGTCGGATACCCCATTTCTTCAGCTCGATTATTTTCTTTTTCCATATAGGCACCACGAACGATTTTCATCCCAATAAAAAAACCTTCAGCTTTAGCCTGTTCATGTATTTTTTTTAAATAATAAATTCTGTCCCAACGGTATAGCTGAAGCGTATTAAAAACAATAGCTTTCTTTTTGTTATACTTTCTCATCATGTCAGTAACTAATTCGTCAGCAGTATCTTGCATCCAACTTTCTTCACCATCTATTAAAAGTGATACATCTTTATCATGTGCCGTCTTACAAATTAAATCAAAACGAGCCACAACTCTGTTCCATTCTTTTTGCTCTTCGAGAGTTAAAGGTTGCTTCTCTCCTATTTTTTCATACAAATAAAATCGTCCTAAACCCGTAGGCTTAAAAACGGCAAAAGGAATCGCTTTTCTTTCTTTAGCAAATTCAATTGTTTTTAAGGTCATTTGTAAGGCAGCGTCAAATTGCTCTTCTTCTTCTTTTCCTTCGACCGAATAATCTAAAACAGAAGAAACACCTTTGGTAAACATTTTATCAACAACCGAAAGACAATCATCCTCAGTTGTTCCGCCACAAAAATGGTCAAAAACAGTAACTCTGATTAAACTTTCAACAGGTAAATGCACTTTCAAAGCAAAATTAGTAATAGCAGTTCCAATGCGCACTAATGGCTCATTGTCAATCATTTTAAATAAAAAATAAGCTCTTTCTAATTCGTTATCTGTCTTGAGTGCAAAGGCTACTTGAGTGTCGTTGAAAATTTTTTCCATTAATTTAGTATAAGCCACAAATATAAAAAGAGTTTTAGGAATAATTCCTTCTAAAAAATTGTTTTACTATATAATTTGAATTGAATTAAAAAAGAATAAATTGAAAACTGCTCTTCTTATTTTTTAATTTAAAAATCAGCTAACCATAGCTTTCTATATTCTTTATCTTTATCATAATCCTTTGCCTGTTTCTCAATATTAAAATAGCGATTTCCTCTAGGGTCATTACCTACTCCAGCCAAATAAGCCCAATTTCCCCAATTACTACAAACATCATAATCAATAAGTTGTTCCTCAAAATAAGCTGCTCCATAACGCCAATCTAATTTTAAATCATTGCACAAATAACTTGCTACGTTTTGTCGCCCACGATTACTCATGAAACCAGTTAATTTCAATTCTATCATATTGGCATCCACAAAATCAACTCCGGTATTACCATTAATCCAACTTTGTAATGCCAAAATATTGTGTTTACTAATTTTAATTCCTTTACTTTGAATTCCATTTTGTTGAAAAAATTTAGCACGGTGCTTTTTCATCATAAACCTAAAATAATCACGCCAAAGTAATTCAAATACCAACCAATAAGTTGAATCATTTGATCCGAATTGAGTTTCATATTTTTTAAGTTCAAAATAAATTTCTCTTGGAGATAAACTTCCAAGTGCTAACCAAGCTGAAAATTTAGAGGAATAATCGGCACCAATCATTCCGTTTCGTGTCTCTTTATATTTGGAAATCGATTTTGTTTCAAAAAAATAATGTTTTAACCTAAGTATAGCTTCTGTTTCTCCTCCTTTAAACGGAAGGACAGCTCTGGAATCAGTTGAAAAATTATTCAACCCTAAGTCTTTCAAAGTTGGCAAACATATTTTGGATATTTGAGGAGATTTTATAGCAGTTGGTTTTTTAAAAACATTTCTTATTGTTGCATCTTTCTCAGTCTTCTTTCTGAAATTGGTGAACATATCCGGAATATCTTTGATAGAAAAGGGCAAATCTTCTGCGTGGTATAATGTGCTGGTACTAAAAGTTTCAAATTCACAGCGTAATTTAAAAAGTTCCGATTGCACTAAACTTTCTTTTTGTTTTTCTTCGAAAGCTACTTCACGTTTAGCATATACTTTATAAGCTTTATATTCTTGTACTATTTTGGGAATCTCAATTTCAGGATTTCCTTTTAAAACAATTAATCCCGAACCTAACTCACGAAGGTTTTTATCTAAATTTGCCACTGATTCTAATAAAAACTTTGCTCTAAAACTACCTGTTTTACGAAAACCATATTCGGTTATTTGAAATTGAGCGTCATCAAAACAATACACCGGAATAATTTCATCACTTTGTGAAATTGCTTTTACAAGTGTTTCATTATCATGCAATCGCAAATCTGTTTTAAACCAAACAATCGCTCTTTTCATAATTCATTTATATTTTTTAAATAATAATCGGCTTGTTCTAATATAGAACTTTTATCTTCTGGTTTCATTTTTTGCCAAACATTATACATCATCCCAATTCGTGGATTTTTAGCTAATTTATCTTCCTGTTTATCATAAAAATTCCAATACAAACTATTGAACGGACAGGCTTTATCTCCGGTCTTTTTCTTTTTGTCATAATAACATGAACTACAATAATGACTCATCTTATCAATATACGAAGCGGAACTCACATAAGGTTTCGTTCCTACAATTCCGCCATCAGCAAACTGGCTCATACCGCGAGTATTGGTAATTTCTACCCATTCGATAGCATCAATATAAATTCCAAGATACCAAGCATCGACTTCATCAGGATGCACTCCGGCTAGCAACGCAAAGTTTCCGGTAATCATTAAACGCTGAATGTGGTGTGCATAGGCATACTCTAAAGATTGTGTTATAGCATCTTTTAAGCAATTCATTTTGGTCTTTCCTGTCCAAAACCAATCGGGCAATTTTTCAGTATGGTTGAAGAAATTAAGCGTAGCAAACTCGGGCATTTTTAACCAATAAATCCCACGCATATATTCTCGCCAACCAATAATCTGACGAACAAAACCTTCAAGTTGGTTGTAGTCAATTTCATCTTTACGATTTCCCCATTCTTGAACAGCTCTGTCGATTACCTCTTTGGGCAAAATCATTTTGACATTCATAGAAAATGAAATCCGTGCATGGTATAATGACCATACGTTGGGTGACATCGCATCTTGATAGGAACCAAATAACGGCAAACATTCGGCAACAAAAAAATCAAGTAAGGCTAACGATTGTGTTCTGTTGATAGGCCAGACAAAATACTTGGCATCAATTCTTCCAATTGTTTTAACATTTGCTTTCTGAATTTGATCAAAAATTTCAGTTACATCATTATTAAATACTAAAGGTGATGTTGCTTTATGATCTTTAGGCAACTTTTTACGGTTATCACCATCATAATTCCATTGACCTGTTGTGGGATTATCGCCATCCATCAGGACATTGTGTTTCTTTCGCATGGCGCGATAAAAGCTCTCCATCAAAAACATTTTTTTGCCTTCGAAGAAATTGCCTAATTCTTCTCTGGTACTGAAAAAATGCTCTGTATCATACACTGAACGTGGAATTTTAAGCTGAGCACAGTAATTCTTGAATAAAATATCTAATCGATATTCATCAGGTAATTGATATTCAAAATGATTGTAATTTCCTTGGTTAAACAATAGATCTAAGTTCTTTTCAAAAGATTGTAAATTGTTTTCATCAGTTAAATTAATATAAATCACAGCATGCCCTTTAGATTTTAATTCTACAGCAAAAAAACGCATGGAAGTAAAAAAACCAACTACTTTTTGAATATGATGATTAGCATAATCCGTTTCCGTTCTGACTTCCATCATAACATAAGTAACATTATCATTGACGGTTTTGAACCAAGAATGATTTATGTTTAATTGATCGCCTAAAATTAATCGAAGTGTATTTTTATTTTGCATTTTTATTTTCTCTACATCTATCACTACAATATTTAACTTCGTCCCAAACTTTCTCCCATTTTTTTCGCCAAGAAAAAGGTCGGTTGCAAACCATGCAGGTTTTGTTAGGTAAGTCTTGCTTTTTTATTCCGCGCATTGATTGATTTATTTGAATTAGGATTGGTTACATGCTTATTCAGAATTCGTTTGCCCTCAGCTTTGACGTCATCCTTTTTGCGAAAACTCCAGATAATATCACTGGCATGTTTTCGAGTAGCTTCAATGTCAACAATTGGTTCGGGATAGTCTTTGCCTATTTCGCATTGATACAATTGCTGCTCTATAAGACTCAATTTCCATGGTTCGTGAATTAAATGAGCTGGAATATTTGCTAATTCGGGCAACCATTTTTTGATAAAAATTCCTTCACTATCATGCTCTTCTGAATTCTTTATCGGATTGTAAATTCGAACCGTATTTATTCCGGTGACACCCGACTGCATTTGCAATTGCGGATAATGAATTCCGGGTTCATAATCTAAAAACTGACGAGCTAAAAAATGTAATTCACGCCAATCCTGCCAAAGATTAAACACAAAAAAAGATACAACCATAGCGCGCATTCTAAAATTAAGATATCCGGTTGTAACCACACAACGCATGCAGGCATCAACAATCGGCACACCCGTTTTTCCTTGCTGCCAAGCTTGAATATACCTTTCGTTTTTTGGCTTTATAATCGTATCAAAAGCGCTGTTAATGTTATGGAATTCCATTCGACATTCACCTTCAAACTTTTGAATAAAATGGCAATGCCAGTGCAAACGAGAAACAAAATTAAGCATCGCTCTTTTATTAGGTGAACTTTCATAAAACTGATTCGTGTATTGATACACCATTCGCATACTTATGTTACCATAGGTCAAATAGGGTGATAATCGGCTACAACCTTTTCTACTTAAATTGGGTTTAGAAATGTGCTTATTATAATTAACATGTCGCTCCTTTACAAAACTATCTAAATACCGCCAAGCCCAATACTCGCCACCTTGCTGAAAATTTTTATGGTGAGTTGTAATGTCTTTTGGAAGTTCATTTCCTTTTAATCTTGTATAAAAATTAGTTTCTAAAGTTTCGATTTTTAGGTCGTTTATATTAATTATCTTGGGTTCAGCACGCATTACATTTTCCCAACGTTTGTCCCAATCTTTTCTAGATTTTAGTTTCCGAATTACACCGTGCATTTGAGATTGTTTCCAATGAATAGTGTTTTCATCAAAAAAAGACTGCATCGCAATATCTCTATCGAAAGTAAATTTATTTCCAATTTCTTGATATGAAAAAACTGTTTTTACATCATAAATAGTTAGCAATTCTGTAAAGACAGATTGGACTTCATTGTGAAAAAAATAAATTTTAGCTTCAACTGATTTTAGCTTAGACTGCATTTCTTGTAATGATTCATAAACAAATCGCCAGTGACGTACATCAGAATCATCATATGCCATAACTGATGGTTCAAAAAAGTATGCTAATAGTATAGGGAGATTATCTTGTTGTGCCATAAAAAGAGGTTCGTGATCTGTAAAACGTAAATCACGTTTGAACCAAATAATATTGACGGGTTTTTTTTTCAATTTTGAAGTAATGATGTAATTTCTTTATCGGGTTTTGCGTAGCTTAATCGGTCTAATTGGATTGTTTTGTGATAACTATCTAAACCCGAACATGTAATTGTATTAGCTTTTTCTATATCGACAAAACCATCTTTGTTTAGACAATCTTCCGGAATATAAATTTGAATTATTTCTCCAATTATTAAAATTGTATTATTTATAGAGATATCCATTTTTTCTCTAAATTCAATACCTAACTGAATAGTAGACTCGGCAACAAAAGGAGCGAAAAAATTATTTCTGTATTCGGTTTTCAAACCTGTAGCATCAAACTCAGATATTTCTTTGTCATATCTTGCCGATGTTTGATGTGCTTGTTTGTATATTGATTCGTTTATATGATTTATGGTATAAAAACGGGTATCAATAATATTTCTCATAGTATCACGCTCTGGTGGACTTGGGCGAAAAATCATTCCGATTAAAGGAGGATTAGCTCCGATATGAAAAAAAGAACTGAAAATACCTAAATTAGTTTTTCCAAGTTTATCAGAAGTTCCAACCAAAGCAACACTTTTAAATCCGCCTAAACTATTAATCAAATGAACTCGCTGTTGCTTTTCTAATCTATCTATAGTCTCAGTATTGTAATAAATTTTATTGTACATAATTAAAATTTTATCAAAAAATGATGTCATTTTTATGGAGTACTATCCACTTTTTATCACTATTTAATTTAAAAGTGCCAATGTGTTCTTTATTCCATTCGTTTGGAGAAATAAGAGAGAGAAAATTTATACCATCATCACCTCTGTACAAATGATAAACTTCGCCAATTACAGGCTCAAAAGAAAACCGTGAATTGTAAACTAATTCGTTCCACTCAAATTCTTCAATTAAATTTTGGTATTGCATTTTAAGTTCATTGAACTTATTTTCAAACTCTTTGTTTACATTACTAATACCTCTGCTCTTCCAAGAAACAAGATCATCAATTTTAATCAACGGAGCACCAACATTGGTAGCATATGGCAAAATACTCGCGTGATATCCTTTTTCATCAGAGTATACAATATTATCTGGTTTGTCTTTTTCCATTCTTTATCGCTTAGAAATTTTGTTATTTGTAATAGCACGTTGCAACTTACATTTGAATCGGTCGATGCCTTCTACTCTTTTTGCTGAATGTTTGGTTTTACAGTTTTCAACTCGCTCACGGGTCTGCGGCAGCACACCGGCAATTGGCCGGGAAAAACCGTGGTGCGGGCCGAGGGCG